>CAMPGT010000313.1 GCA_946885665.1 uncultured Chitinophagaceae bacterium
ACTTGTACTGTTAAACACTATACTAGATCAGGTCGAGAGCAGAACGAGAACAGTACAAGCACGGGTCAAAGCGTATGGTCAAGCCCCTCCAACACCTCCACAATCACTTCATACACCCTGCTTAACTCCTCATCGGTAATGCAATACGGCGGCATGATGTAAACGGTATTTCCCAGCGGCCGCAAATACACCCCCCTTTCAAGCGACTTCTTTGTAAAGATCTCCTTCAAGTCACTGGTGTAACCCTCATCGCTTACCTCCACCTCAAAAGCCACAACAGTGCCCGTTTGCCGCAGGTTCCTGATCCGCAAAGCCTCGGCGCGGGACTGAAGAGCTACCAGGAAATCCTTGTTTCGCTCAACGATTCGCCTGATATTATCAATAGTCTCCTTTTTCTCAAAAAGATCAAGACTCGCCAGCGCGGCACTGCAGCCGATAGGATTCGCGGTAAAGGAATGACCATGAAAAAACGTTTTCGCCTTATCATCGTCAACAAACGCCTCGTGGATCCCTGCGTTACAGGCTGTTACGCTCAGCGCCATTGTGCCGCCGGTAAGGCCCTTGCTCAGGCAGATGATGTCAGGCTTTACTTCGCAGCGCGATGAAGCAAAAAGCTGCCCGGTTCTGCCAAACCCCGTCATCACCTCATCGGCGATGCAGATCACGCCGTGATCGCGGCACTGCTGCAGGAACCTGTCTAACGAGCCGGCATCGTACATCTTCATCCCACCTGCGCCCTGCAGCAGCGGTTCGTAAATAACGCAGGCGCATTGGTCAAGCAGCCGGTCGACCTCCCTATCGTTCATGCCCTCGATCTTCACCGCTTCATCGCCAGATGGCGCTTCTGCGAATACCACATCGAAGAGCTTGTCGTGAAAAGCTTTGGTGAATACGCCGCGGGCACTCACGCTCATGGCCCCGAAAGTATCGCCGTGATAACTGTCTTTTAATGCGAGAATGCGGTTTCTCCCGGTTTCGCCGCGGTTCCGCCAGTACTGGATCGCCATTTTAATGGCCACCTCTGTTGCTGTGGACCCGTTATCAGAATAAAAAATTTTCGAAAACTCACCGGGCAATGTTTTCAGCAGGCGCTCGGCCAGCTCTACCGCCGGCTGGTGGGTGAAACCCGCAAATATCACCTGTTCCAGGCGCAGTGCCTGCTCATAAATTTTTTCGGCAATGTAGGGGTGTGCGTGCCCATGAACGGTTACCCACCAACTGCTGATGGCATCGATATAGGCATTTCCTTTGTCGTCATAAAGCCAGGCGCCTTTGCCTTGTGTAACCGGTATGGGATCGGGGGCGTATTTTTGGGGCGTGTAGGGGTGCCAGATCACTTTTTTGTCCCTGTCTGATAATGTGGCCATAGCGTTCAAAGGTAAGGATGCGGCCGAATCCGGACATAGGGGTGCAACGTATTAGCCCCGGCAATTGTCAAACACTAGTACATTATTGCATGGATGCGCACAGGTTGGTTAAAGATTGCATAAGAGGGAGGCCGGAGGCCCAGCGTGAGCTTTACGACGAGTTTTCGGAAGTGATGCTGGGAATCTGCTACAGGTATACGAAGTCGCTAATGGACGCGGAAGACGTCATGCAGGAAGGGTTTATTAAGGTATTCAGGAATATCGCCCAGTTTAAGTTCGAGGGGGAGCTGGGGGCATGGATCAGAAGGATCATGGTGAACACCGCCCTCAACTTCTTAAAACAAAATCGCCACTACCAGGGCGACCTCTCCTTTACAGACAATGGCATGCATCCCGTTTCGGACGATAATCCGGATGTAAAGTTACTGGCGAAAGATCTGGCCGACCTTGTCAGGCAACTTCCTACCGGCTACCAAACCATCTTCAACCTGTATGCGGTTGAAGGATTTTCTCATGTTGAAATAGGAAAAATGCTCGGGATCAACGAAGGCACATCCCGTTCACAATATGCCAGAGCGAGAAGCTTACTGATCACCTGGCTGAATAAACAAGAAGAAGAAGAACACAAAATAACAACTACTTATGTCAGACCATGAATTTGAGAAGCAGGTCCGGCAGAAACTCGATGACCTGCGATTGACGCCGTCAGGAGGATCCTGGCAGAAAATAGAGGACGGTCTCCGCGCAGGAAAACGTCGCCCTGCGGCAGTGTACTGGCTTACGCCCCTGGTATTGATTGGTTTGCTGGCCGGAGGATATTTCTTAACGAACAACCAGAAAGAAGACACCTCCATGGCTGCGGTACATACACAAACCACCGTGCAGCCCGCCGTCCCGTTGAAAGAAAGAACCTCTGCGCCTGCAGAGAAAAGATCTTCCGTAACAAATCAACCTGCCGATGATAAAAAGAATTTTACCCAACAACAAAGCAACGCGCCAGCAAATAAGATAGCCTCAAATAATAAGGTTTCTTCTGATAAAACCATTTCCGGTAAACTGAATGATCCCGCATTGCAGTCAAAGTCTTTCGATGAAGATGTAACGCCGACCGCTGCTGTCACTTCAGCACAAACCAAAAACCAGGTCGCCCTTAACCGTTTACATTTCAAACAACGAGTCTCCGCTAAATCCGGGAACGATCAACAACCGGCCAATGACGGCGGGCAGTTGTCGTTATCTTATTATTCAAAACTTCAATCACCTTTAACCGGTTCACTGAACAAGCCTCTGTCAAAGGAGATGTTCAACACCACGAATTCGTTGAACCTGTCGCCCACGACCGCCATCAAATTGCCGGTTTCAAAAAAATGGTCGTTCGGTATTCGCGCATCCGCCGGCGTATCAGCCGTTAACGAAGGCAACTTTCTCGACTTCAATAAAGCCACCGTGGAAGATGTGGCGTACCGCGCGTTCGGCTATGCTCCTTCTTACACGCCATCGAGGCTAACGCCCGCTTTCACATACTCTGCAGGTGTAATAGCCAAACGACAGTTAACGAAAAAACTGGCGCTGACCATAGGTCTCAATTACCTGCAACTGAATACCAAAAATAAAGTCGGCGCCAAAGTGTATGCCCCGCAAGTCGTCAACAATGGCATGAACAGCTATCTGAATGTTAGCAACTATTACATGCTTGAGCGCGACAGGCCCACGGACTATCTCAACAAGTATCATTACCTCGAGATTCCCGTCGGTTTGAACACCCGGCTCAACAAATCGCAAAAGCTGCCAGTGTACTGGAACGTGGGACTGGCCTATGCGCGGCTGCTGAGTTCAAACAGCCTGCATTTCGATGGAACCACGGGCGTGTATTACAAGAACGACAAATTATTAAACCGCAACCAACTGGCCTTTACAACCGGCGTGAGTTTCCGTGTGTTGAATAAAACGAAATATCCTTTGCTGATAGGTCCTTCGGCACGTTACAACGTCACGAAAATGCTAGACAAGAATGTTTCGGCGAATAAAGCGTTTATGACGTTGGGGCTCGATTTGAAATTATACATCTGGTAGCGGCGGGTCCGCCTTTTTCAAAAGAAAGTTCAGGTTTCTTCTAATGCCCTTGTATTTCGATCGCTTCAGCGGTGAGTCGCGAAATATTTTTTTGAAGCTTTCTTCTGTCATCTCTTCCCATTCTGATGTTGAAAAATTGAGGATGCCGGGAAGTGGTGTAAATGCGCTTTCACCAGTGGGGACCGAAAACCGGTTCCAGGGGCAAACGTCCTGGCACACGTCGCAACCAAACATCCAGTTCTGCATCCTGTCCTGCATTTCTCCTGGTATCAGCATTTCCTTCAATTCGATGGTGAAGTAAGAGATGCAACGGCTGCCATCTACTACCTTACCGGGCAAAATGGCGTCGGTGGGGCATGCGTCAATGCATTTTGTACAACTGCCGCAGTAATCTTTTGCAAACGGGTCGTCGTATTGAAGTTCAAGATCGGTGATGAGCGTTGCGATAAAAAAATAGCTGCCGCCGCCTTTGGTGATGAGATTGGCATTCTTTCCGATCCAGCCCGCGCCACTGCGCTGCGCCCAGGCTCTTTCGAGTACGGGCGCCGAGTCAACAAATCCTCTTCCCTGTATGTCGCCAATGTTTTCACGCAGACGGCGAAGAAAATCATTCAGCTTTGGACGAATTACTTCATGGTAATCGTTTCCAAAGGCGTACTTTGATATTTTCGGCGCATCATTGCGCTGCTTTTCGGCCGGGAAATAATTCAGCAGAAGCGTGATCACTGATTTTGCGCCGGGCACCAGTTTTGAGGGATCGACGCGCATCTCGAAATAGTTTTCCATGTATTTCATAGAGCCGTGCATGCCCTTACTG
>CAMPGT010000314.1 GCA_946885665.1 uncultured Chitinophagaceae bacterium
GGCCGAAACTGACTGATGGGCAAGGACCAGGACGGAAACGAGGCACAAAAGGTAGCTATTCATGGTATGTTGTTACAATTTCGGCTATCTGCAAGGCAAAGGATGTACCAATGCTGCAAAAGTTTTTGTAAAAGTAAACTTCCTTGTTAATAGTTCCTTTTTCGGCTTCACCAGATCGGCTTTTTTCCTTTACTTTTGCAGATTGTCCAATTTTATCTAGACGAATGGCTTTACCACACCTTATCAAGTATGTTTACACAAATGGAACCGATGAAGTAATACGCCGCGGAAAAAAAATTCATGCCATCGGGTACGTAGAATTAGTGGAATATGACGAGTTGCTGGATTCAGTTTCTTTCCGCGTTAAAGACGATAGTTACGCCACCTACTACCGGGTTAGTATTCAAAAATTTAAGGATCCAAAAACACTCTCTGTCCGTTGCACCTGCCCTTACAACCTCGGCGACATCTGCAGGCATGAAGCCGCCTCGCTGATCCAGTTGCAGGAAATGCTCGACAAGAATATTCTCAAGGCAGAAAAGATAGATTACGATCAGCGGCACACGGTTGTAAAAATGAAATTCATCGACCTCAAAACATTGCGTCTTCTCTGTTCGCCGGAAACATACACGGCAGCCGAAAGTTACCTGAGGAACGGCGGGGCCGGCGTCATTAGCGCCAAAGACGAAACGGTTGTGGCATCAGTAGATATCGACTCGAAGAGCTACAAAGTGGTGATCAGGAAAAATGAAGAAAGGAATTTCGATACAAGCTGTGATTACGAAGACAGCAAGCATCCGCTATGTCTTCCAAAAGTGATTGTGTTCCTCCAATTGCTGAACACCTACGGCCCATATTATTTCGATACAATAAGAAACTGGGACAAAGAAAAAAATAAATTACTCGAACTGTACGGTTATTCGTTAGACGATGACCTTAGTGGAAAATTCGAGTTCACTTATAAAGAAGGCAAACCGTTTTTGCGGTTGCTCGACAGCAGCATCAAACGAATAACACCGCAGGACCTGTCGAAGTCGCGCGCACCCATGCCGGTGGCCGAAACTGCGGATGCAACCGAAGATGATGAGCCGGCTAACGGTCTTGCCGACACGACCGGCCAGCGCATCGGCGTCGTTTTTAATTTTAACAGCGATGTATATCCGAAATTTGTGGTGGACGCGGTATCAGGAGAAGTGAACGACCAGCATGATGACTTTGTCGGAAAAGTTACGAAGCTCGAACTCGGTAAATTTATCAATCCCGAATTGTTTTCCGAAAACGACAGGCAACTGATCCCTTCATTACGTAAGCTGCAGGATTCGGAGATCAGCAAATACCTGAACAGGAACTCACCCTTCAGCGGAATCTGGGAAAACATTATCCATCATGAAGGCGAAACGCTGCCCGAAGAAACAAAATCACTGATTGTAGAATACATACACCCCAAGCTGAGGAAATTTCTGCAGGAGATAGCAGAGAGTCCCTTCGTTTTCCAGCTTGGTGAGAAGAAATCATTCAAAACCGACAACCTCAAATCTGTAGGGGTGGTCACCGATCCCATCGTTCCTTATTTTAAAGTGTTCGGCAACAATGGCAAGTATGAAATGGAGGCATGGGTAAAGGTGAGCGGGCACCAGGTTCCGGTAACGTCCAATGAAGCCGACAGCAGCCTTATCTTTTTATACAACGACAATCTGTACCTCTGGCAAAAAACCGAAGACGTCAACCTCGTGGACCGGTTTCTCTCAAAAGGTAAACTTACTTTTTCCCGGGATGAATGGCAGGACCAGGTGAGGAGGTTTATCCTTCCCCTGACAAAAGACTATGCCGTCGAATTCGACTCCTCGCTCGTTAGCGAAATAAGAGACGGTGATCCGGAAAAGAGAGTGGTGCTGCAGGAAAAAGGTGATTACCTCGTTTTTCAGCCGGTGTTTTCTTATAAAGGATTTGAAACAAAGCCCGGTGGAAAGGATGATTTGATTATTCCTTCCGGCGACAAAGTGATGATCGTGCACAGGGCAAAGGATAAGGAAACGGCATTTGTGCACAAGCTTGAGCTCCTTCACTCCAACTTCATCCGGCCCGAAGGCGGCAACCAGCTTGCACTCAAGGGTAACGATGTGTTGAAGAACAACTGGTTCTTCCTGTTTGTTGATGCCATGAAGGAGATGAAAGTGCCGGTGTTTGGCTATGAGGCCCTGAAAAATTTCCGGTTCAACACTGCAAAGCCGCAAACAAGGATACACATCAGCAGCAATACCGATTGGTTCGATGCACGGGTCGACATTTTCTTTGGCGATCAGAAAGTAACCATCGCCGATGTGAAAAAGGCCCTGGCCAACCGCCAGCAGTTTGTTCCGCTGAATGATGGAACACTTGGTATCCTTCCGGAAGAATGGATAAAGAAATATTCTCTTCTTTTCAGGGTTGGCGAAGGCAAGCAGGACCAACTGCGCCTGTCGAAATACCACATGAGTGTGATAGATGAGTTGTATGAGGAGAGAAATGAAGAAGAATTGGTGGTGCAGTTAGAAGAAAAATACGACTCGCTGAAATTGTTCAATAAGATAAAAGAAATACCGGTTCCCGAACATCTTCAACACGTGCTGCGCCCTTACCAGGAACACGGCTTTCACTGGATAAATTATCTGCGTGAAATTGGGTGGGGAGGCATTCTTGCAGATGATATGGGTCTCGGTAAAACTGTGCAGGCATTATCGTACATGCACTATTACCGGTACACCACCGGCAAGCTGAATGCGCTGGTGGTTTGTCCCACCACCCTCATGTTCAACTGGGAAAATGAAATAAAGAAATTTACCCCGGCGTTATCCTACCACATTCATCACGGCGCCGACAGGTCCAAGAGCAAGGAGCTGTTCAGGGAAACGGAGATAGTTATTACCACCTATGGTACGCTCAGAAGCGACATTAAGATGCTGGTTGATATTCCGTTCGACTATGTGATACTTGACGAGTCGCAGGCGATTAAGAACCCAGCCAGCAAAGTGACAAAAGCCGCCGGCCTGCTCAGGGCAAAGAACAGGCTGTGCATGAGCGGTACGCCGTTGCAGAACAATACGTTCGACATATTCGCCCAGATGAATTTCCTGAACCCGGGCATGCTCGGCAGCATCGAATTCTTCCGCCAGGAATTTTCGATACCCATCGATAAGTTCGGCGAGCAAGACAGGAAGGACCACCTGAGAAAAATACTTTACCCGTTCATTCTTCGCAGAACGAAAGAACAGGTGGCGAAGGATCTTCCGGAGAAGATCGAAACCATTCTTTACTGCGAAATGGAGGATGAGCAACGGAACATCTACGAGGCTTACAGGAACGACTTCAGAGACAAGATACTGGGTACGATAGAAACGCAGGGCATAAACCGTTCGCAGCTTACCATCCTGCAGGGCCTTATGAAACTGCGTCAAATCTGTGATTCGACCGCCATCCTTAACGAACAGGAAAAGTTTCCTAACCACAGCATAAAACTGGAAGAGCTTGGCCGCGAGATCACTGAAAACATCAGCAACCACAAGGCGCTCGTGTTTTCACAGTTCCTGGGCATGCTGGCGCTCATCAGGGAAAAGCTGAAAGAGCTGGGCGTTGACCATGAATACTTCGACGGCAGCACGTCGGCTATTGACCGCGAAAAAGCTATCCAAAGGTTCCAGAACGACGAAAATTGCAGGGTGTTCCTTATATCGCTTAAGGCCGGCGGCGTGGGCCTCAACCTTACTGCGGCCGACTACGTGTACATCGTGGATCCCTGGTGGAACCCCGCTGTGGAGCAACAGGCGATTGACCGCACCCACAGGATCGGGCAGACAAAAAACATCATGGCCTACAGAATGATCTGCAAGGATACCATCGAAGACAAAATACTTCAGCTACAGGATAAAAAAAGAATGTTGGCGAAAGACCTGATAACAGACGATGAGGGATTTGTGAAGAGCCTGACTAAAGCGGATGTAGAATACCTCTTCAGCTAAGCTTATTTGTGCCTTCTCCTCCTGATTGACGACTGGGTAATGGGAGACTCTCCGATCATCAGAACGGTCCACACGCTCTTGATCAGCCTAATAATTCCGGTTGACGGGCGATAGTGATCCCGGCATATTTTGGTGTTGTGAACATCATAGTACATTGATTTCTTTTCCATTGGCTATAAATTTTCCGCTTAAATGATATGATTGTACAAACTAACGT
>CAMPGT010000315.1 GCA_946885665.1 uncultured Chitinophagaceae bacterium
CTTGGCGTGAAGATGCTTTAACGGCATAAAAAAATAATCTTGCAACTACGTTGCAAGACCTTACATTTGCATCGTTGTTGCAGGATTGCAAAACCTGCGGCAGTAACCAAACGCCTTGCTGCAGCATAAAACGATACGATCCTTATTGGCCCTCTTCCTGTTGGTGCTTTTTGCATTCGGCAGCACGCCGAAGCAGTGCCTTCATGAACTCTTCGCGGGCCACGTCGATCGAACTGTGCAGCACGACCCTCACGACGGCGACCAGTTGTCGTCATTTGTTTTTTCATGTGATACGCATAGCGCAGTTGTTCATTTGCCGTTCGCTGTTCCTTCAATAGGCGTTTGCGCAGCAATAGTTCAGCAGTATATCGTTTGCGATACACGTTTCGAAGCCCGTTTGCGATCCGCCACCCTGTCTTTCCAGTCGCTTAGAGCACCCCCGGCGCTCGTATAATTTCCCCTCGTGTCAGCCGGCAACCGCTTGCCGGCTCCATTCACATTCCACCACGATTTCAGTTGCACTGCATCCATCTGCTTTTAGCGACTGCTTACGTGTTCCCTTAAGGCTATTTTTTCCAACCAATAAAAAAAAGACAACAATGAACAACAAGATGCTCAAAATCGGATTCGGCTTTTTGCTTACAGCAGGTGTTTTTTCCGCATGCACGAAAGAGTCGGACGCACCAGAACAAAACGAAGAAGAAGTGATCACCACGATGAATGTGATCATCACAGAAGAAGGGACCGCCAACGCAACCACCTACGCCTTTGACGACCCCGACGGCCCCGGAGGAAACTCACCAACCATCGATCAAATTACGCTGAAGCCAAACAAGGTGTACAATGTGGAAGTGGTGCTGCTAAACAAAACCACCTCGCCGCCCGAAGTAGTGTCGGAGGAAGTGGCGGAAGAAGCCGAAGACCATCGTTTTTATTTTGAAGTTTCTGGTGTAAATATTACCGTGTCCGATCTCAACACAGACGCGAACGGCGTGCCCGTGGGATTAACGAGCCAGTGGACAACAGGCGCAGCATCGGCAGGAAAAATGGATATCACTTTGCGGCATTATCCCAACGGAAATAAAGAAACCAGCGACCCGGTCAGCAGCTCAAAATCCGGCACCGATATTTCCACCACGGACATGGGTGGCTTTCCGGTGACCATTCAATAAACCCGGTATTATTTCACCACTTTCGGCCAGCCGTTTTCATAAACGAGCGGGCTGATAAGCATTACCCTGGCGGCTTTGCCGCCATTTGCTTTGATCGCATGATAAGCGATCCATAGCTTACCGCGCTTACCGTGCACGATCGAATTGTGGCCGGGCGCCAGGAACAGGCTGTCTTTCTCGAGTATCACACTGCTGCCCGATCCATTCGCTTCGCCCATGCTTTGAAAGGGTCCCGAAGGGCTTCTCGAGCGCGACACCAAAACAGCATAGTTTGCCTTTTCACCGCAACAATTATCACCGGAATAATACAGGTAATAAAATCCATTATGGAAATCTATCCATGCACCTTCAATAAGTCGCGTATAATTTTTCTCTTTGCCGGGCAACACAACCGGTTTCGCGGTTGTGCCCGGTTTAAAGTGTTGCCAATCATCCGTCATCTCCTGCACTTTTATCGGGTCAAAGCCAGAGCCCCAATACAAAAATTTTTTACCAGTTTCACGGTCAACAAAAGCCATCGGGTCTATATTGATAAATCCCTCTCCGCAAATTAGCGGTTCACCCTTGTCAACAAACGGACCCGAAGGCTGATCCGCAAAAGCCACTCCCAGGCACTTGCCAAGCGAAGTATCTTTCGACTCCGCAGAATAAAACATCACATATTTTTTCAAAGTTGAGTCGTACAATACATGCGGCGCCCAGAAGTGATGATCTCCCCATGATGGTTTTTCTGCAAGGGCCCCTCCTATCATTTGCCAGTTTTGCAAATCGGCGGATGTGGCAATCTGTATGATGTTACCGCCGCTCTCGGTAGCATATGCGTAATAGCCGCCATTCACATTGATGACCGTAGGATCCGGGAAATCGGCATCCAGCACAGGATTCTTCAACTTCGAAGAAACATCCGACGAATATTTTTTAAGATCGCCGAACCTTATTTGCATGCTGTGTCCCCCGTTCGGCCGCCTTACTGAATTCATCACGGCAATTTCATCCGGCTCTATCTCGAACAGCGAACACCACAGCGACTGATCCCACGCCCGCCGCTGAATATACCACGTTGCGCCATAATCGTCGCTCACGGAAATATTGCTTTGATTGGAACTCACGATGAGCGTGCCATCGGCGGCCGAAAGAATATACGGTCCCCCAAGCTGACCCGGTATCTTCTTTCCAAAACCAACGGGCCATTGAACACCATCATCACTTACCTTATAATACACATGACATTTTTCGGGGCCACAGATTTCGTACACAACAATGTATTTGCCGTTCTTCATCTTCGTCCACACCGGCATGCCCGGCCGCGATGCATGATGTTCCGGTGCATAGGCCACCCAAATCTCTTCGCCCCAGCTCTTGCCATTGTCGGCCGAAATTTTCTGGCTGATGATCTGGCTGTAAGCAACACTATCGGTAACATGTTTTTCATTGGCGTACATCACCGATAAACGTCCATCGTCGAGTAAGAAAAAGTGCGGTTCATATATTCCCTTGTCAGGCTTGCCGAGTTCGCCGGGTTTTCCTTCATTGGCATCAATTGTACTGAGCTTGCGCCAGGTAACGCCATTGTCTTTACTTTCATAAACAGGCAGCCGGTACGACTCCTGCCATCGTACCGAACGGCCGCCAAGTATTACGGTATTATCAGGCAGTTGAATCATCTGCGCATTGTCAAGATCCCTGCCCCCATCGGTAATGACCGCTATCTTTTTCCAGGTTCGGCAATCATCACTGCTCACGGATACTTCAATTTCAAACCCGCCTGAAGGATCGTGCTGGTAACCTGTATTTCCTGAGATCGTATACGCCGCCAGCCAATTACCATTGGCGAGCTTAAGCAACCTTCCGTATTCGGAACCGTAGGTTCTGTGAAACTTCGCGGAGCCGATAGTATCGCCCGGCTTCTTCACCGGCACGAAAGGATCGTCGTTCACCACAGCAGTGTCTCGCCATTCAATTGTTGAAGATTGTCCAACGGCAATGTGGCAACAGCAGATCAGCAGCAAACACAGTAAGCCCGAAAAACGTTTCATCAATTTTTGCCGGTTAATTCTTTGATAAGCGCGGTTTCTTCAGGTTTGTAAGGCGTGCCATCCTGATGAAAAATATCGTGAAACCACAGGTCGGGCGAGCTCGTGTACTGCTTCTTCCAACTGTCCCATGCATACTTGGTTTGCGACTTGCCATCCACCAACCCCCAATTGTAAGCGGCAACTTTGTATTTCTTCGCTATCGGCAAAGAAGTTTTGAAAAAACTGCCATTGCCCCTCGCCATATATTCTGTGCAAAGGATGGGCCTGCCGTATGCCTGTAGCCATTTGATGCATTTTTCAAACGACTCCGCATTTTCGTAATTATGAAATGAAATAACATCCGATTGTTCGAGCTGCAATTGCTCGATGGACTTTAATTTTTCCGGCGACGACCAGTCGCCGGCCCACACACCCGAAGTAAGCGGCTGCGAAGGATTTGCCGACCTCGCCCATTCAAAGGCCTTGCGCAACAACGGAAGAACATAATCCACTTTATTCGGCAGCTCCACACTTCCATAAGAAGAAAGATTCGGATTATCGGGCTCGTTCCAGATATCCCAGCCCAGCACCATCGTGTCGCTGGCAAAGCTGGCTACCACCCCTTTCACATATTGCTCAAGCCGCGGGTACTGCGTTGAATCCTGCAAAGCTTTGTAACCCGGACTTTGCACCCATCCCGAATTGTGTACGTGCGGTTTCGGATCGCGTTGCTTCCCCGTTTGAGGAAACGGATCCCAGCAGGAATCAAATAATACAAACAGCGGTTTAATGTTGTGCCGCCGCGCAATGTCGAGAAACGTTTCGAGGCGGTCGCGAAAACCTGTCGAATCCTGTTGCCACAATAAATCGTGAAGGTAAACGCGCACCGTATTCATGCCGAGCGATGCGGCCCATCCCAACTCTTTGTCAATTGTAGCCGTATCAAACGTTTCGGCCTGGAACATTTCCAGCTCGTTGATGGCCGTGCTCGTAATAAAATTAC
>CAMPGT010000316.1 GCA_946885665.1 uncultured Chitinophagaceae bacterium
CCTGAATGAACTGCTCGGAAAGAATGTTGACTTTGCAGACGATTGCATCGGCGCCTCCGCAAAAGAAAAAGCGGCCGCGCTTAAACCGGGTGAAGTACTGTTGCTGGAAAATCTCAGGTTTTACAAACAGGAGGAGAAAGGGGATAAAGACTTTGCAAAGCAACTCGCGTCTCTGGGCGATGTATATGTGAACGATGCATTTGGCACCGCCCACCGCGCACACGCCTCAACGGCGGTTATCGCTGAATTTTTTCCTGCCGATAAAAAATTGTTCGGCCTGCTGATGGAAAACGAAGTGAAAAGTGCCGAGAAAGTGCTGAAGAGTGCGGAGAAACCCTTCACCGCCATCATGGGTGGTGCAAAAGTTTCAGATAAAATTCTGCTGATAGAAAACCTGCTCGAAAGAGCAGACCATATTATTATAGGAGGCGGAATGGCCTACACCTTTTTCAAGGCACAGGGCGGCAAAGTAGGGAATTCACTCGTCGAGGAAGACAGGCTCGGCACAGCGAAAGAACTGCTTGAAAAAGCCAGGGCGAAGAATGTACAGATACACCTGCCCGCCGACAGCGTTATCGCCGACAAGTTCGACGCCAACGCGAAGACGCAAAAAGGTGACAACAACAACATTCCCGACGGATGGATGGGGCTCGACATCGGCGAAAAGGCGATCAAAGAATTTAGACAAGTGATACTTGAGTCTAAGACGATTCTCTGGAACGGACCAATGGGTGTTTTTGAAATGGAGAAATTCCAAAAAGGCACCAAGGCTGTTGCCGAAGCGATTGCAGAAGCGACACAGAAGGGCGCTTATTCGCTGATCGGTGGTGGTGATTCTGTTGCCGCGATCAACCAGTTTGGCTTTGCGGATAAAGTGAGTTATGTTTCTACCGGCGGCGGCGCCATGCTTGAATTTTTTGAAGGAAAGGAGCTTCCGGGGATTGCGGCGATTAAGGCGTGAGACGGGCAATGGGCAATGGGCAATGGGCAATGGGCAAAGATAGGACGGGTGACGGTTTTAACTTTTAACTTTTAACTTTTAACTTTTAAGTTTTAAGTTTTGCCCGGTGGACAACTGAAAAAGTTCACTTCCTCCTAATCTCCACAATCTTATCATCACCACCGTTGCTTGTACAGATATACACCACACCAGATGGCGAAATGCACGCATCCCGCAACCGGCCAAACGCATTCACAAAATATTCCTTCCCGGAAATAATCGCGTTTCCTTCTCCATTCAACTTTAACTGGATCAGCCGCTCATCTTTAAGTGTGCATAACAGCAGCGAATTCCTCCACTGCGGAATCTCATCTCCCGAATAATATTCCATACCACTGGGCGCAATGGTGGGTGTCCAACTTTTAATGGAAGGAACCACATGATGTTCATCGCAGAATTCCTGCTCGTTGCCATCACACTCACCTTTCACATCCGGCCATCCGTAGTTCGCGCCTTTGTGGATAATGTTGATCTCATCGTCGGTATCCGGACCGTGTTCCGAGCTGAATAAAGAATCGTTCGCCAACACCAATCCCTGCGCGTTGCGGTGACCGTAGCTCCAAACCGGCGTTGACGGATCAGGATTGTCTGAAGGAACGCTTCCATCAAAATTCACGCGTAATATTTTTCCGTTGTTGCTGGATAAATTTTGCGGTAGCGACTGGTCGTTCGAATCGCCCGTCGTAATAAATAATTTATCGCCTGCTACCAGCAATCTGCAGCCGTTGTGAATACCACCGCCCCGCACATCGTCGAGAACAATGAAAGGGTCCGTTAAAGATTCTTCGCTATAATTATAGCGCACAACTTTCAGTGTATTCTGACCATTCTTTTTATAGGTGTAGGCAACAAAGAGGTATGGATTTTTGCTTACATCGGGTGGAATGGCCATCCCTAAAAGTCCCGATTCACTTACGCTGTACACGTCGTTGATGGTGAGCAAAGGAGTGATGTTGCCGGTTTCCGGATCCAATTTGCTGATACGGCCCGGCCTTTCGGTGAACCATATCTTGCTGTCGGGACCCCATACGAGTTCCCAGGGAAAATCGAGCTGATCAGCAACAACCTTAGTGATGATCTCCACAGAAGAAGTATCGGGAGGAGGGTTGGAAGTCGAATCTGCAGGCGGGCCTTCCGGCCCGGTAACCTTTGGGTCCCTGGAACAAAAAGCGAGCGCAACAAGCAATAATCCACCTACCAGCAGACGGGCAACCATAACCGCAGATTTATTAAAATTCGTTCTAAAATCGTGCCGTGGGGAAAACCTGATGTTCAATACTTTAAAACCTGTAATTTTAGCCAAATAAAATCGTTGAAACATGAAATCGCGTAATCTCACTTTAATTATAATCGTTGCACTGATCGTGCTGCTCGGCGGCTGTGGCTGCAGCGGCTACAACAGCATGGTAAAGCTTGATGAAAACGTTAAAGCCAAATGGGCGAACGTGCAAAGCGATTACCAACGGCGGTCCGACCTCATTCCTAACCTCGTCAACACCGTAAAGGGTGCGGCTAATTTTGAACAGGAAACACTCACAAGAGTTGTAGAGGCCCGCGCCAAAGCCACACAAACCACTATTAATCCCGGCGATCTTACACCGGAAAATTTACAGCGGTTTCAACATGCACAGGGTGAACTGTCTGGCGCATTGAGCAGGCTGCTGGTAACCATTGAACGGTATCCCGACCTGAAGGCCAATCAAAACTATTTGAGCCTGCAAACACAGCTTGAAGGCACAGAAAACAGGATAAAAGTGTCCAGGAACGATTTCAATACCTCCGTTCAGGAATATAACCAGGTGGTGAGACGCTTCCCTAACGTGTTGTATGCGGGCATCTTCGGATTTTCCGTAAAGCAACCGTTCCAGGCCGATCCCGGCGCACAGAATGCACCTACTGTCAACTTTAATGACAGTGCGCAATGAGTTTTTTTCGCCTCTTTCCAACAAAGAATCTTTTTTCTTCGCAGGAAAACGAGCGGATAATAGAGGCTATCCGTAGTGCCGAGCAGCAAACCAGCGGGGAGATTCGGATATATATTGAAAGCCGGTGCAGGTTCGTGGATCCGCTCGACAGGGCGGCAGAAATATTCTGGAGCCTCAAGATGGACCACACCCAGCACCGAAATTCGGTATTGCTGTATGTGGCCATCAGGGATCACCAATTTGCGATCTTCGCCGACCAGGGCATTCATCAAAAGCTGGGTAATGAGTTCTGGAAAAAAGAGGTGGATGAAATGAGCAGGCACTTCCGGCAAAATCATTACCTCGACGCCATTTTGTTGGTGATCAAAGCTATCGGGGAGGCGCTGCACGAGCATTTTCCGTACGATCCCAACCTCGACAAAAATGAGTTGCCCGACGATATCGTTTTTGGGCGCTAATCTGTAAAACGACGACTAGCGGATGAATAAATTCTTCAGGATCACCATATGGCTACTGTTACTGGTTCCGGCAATTTCCTTTTCACAGCAAATACCTTCCCGGCCGTCGCCGCCTAAACTAGTTAACGACCTTGCCAATGTGCTGTCGCCTGAAGAAGAGTCGGCGCTTGAAAGGAAACTGGTTGCGTACGACGACAGCACAACGAACCAGGTGGTAATATTAACGGTGGGCACACTTGAGGATTACCCGATAGAAGAATATGCGTTGCGCGTTTTGCGCGACTGGGGCATCGGCAACCAGGAAACCAATAATGGCGTGCTGATCGTTGCAGCGATCCAGGATCACAAGATCAGGATTGAAACGGGTTACGGACTGGAAGGCGCCATTCCCGACATCACCGCCGGGCAAATCATCAATACCGATATCGTTCCTGCCTTCAGAAAGGAAAATTATTTCCAGGGTTTCGATGCGGCCACTAATTCTATCATGCGGGCGGCAGCCGGCGAATACAAGGCGCCTGAAAACTACCGGCAGCGCGGAGAGAAGAAGCGCTCGCCACTTGGATTCATCATTATCATCGTCATATTGATCCTTCTTTTCACCAGGAGAAACCGCGGTGGTGGTGGCGGATTCATGAGCCGCAGGGGATTTGGTCCCATTATTTTCCCCGGCGGGGGATGGGGTAGTGGCGGTGGCGGTGGATTTGGCGGCGGCGGATTTGGCGGTGGCGGATTTGGTGGTTTTGGCGGAGGGAGCGGAGGAGGTGGTGGCGCCTCCGGCGGGTGGTGAT
>CAMPGT010000317.1 GCA_946885665.1 uncultured Chitinophagaceae bacterium
ATAGTGAAATCATCCATCCAGCCGGTGGATGCAGAGAAATCTGCAGAAAGAAGCGCGTCAATCCTGATGTCCGAATTTTCAGGCCTATCCTTTATTACGCCGGTTACTGACAGGTTTTGTTCATTACAAACAATTGTTTTTCCGAGAGCCGGTACCTTTCCAAAATATTTTTTGGCGGTGGATGCAGTGATCACGATTGACTGAGGGCGCGTTAATGCGCCGGCGGCCGAGCCTTCTAAAAACTCGAATGAGAATATCGAGAAGATGCTTTGGTCGGTTTTGAAAAAGGCTTTTTCTCTGAATACCTCCTGATGCAATTTGACCGCGGGTGTAGCCGGCTCCAGCCTGGCTGCGGCGGCTACTTCCGGATATTCGCGCGTTAAAAACGTTGCCAGGGGAGTGGGGGATGTTGCCAGCACAAGATCCGATTCCGGCGCGTGTAGAGTTGTGGTGACCCTCGCGATCCTGTCGCTTTTTGTATTGTATTGATCGAATGTTAGTTCGTTGTGTACGTATAAGAAAATGAGGAGAGTTGTTGTGATCCCGATTGCAAGACCGACAATATTGATCAGCGAGAAACCTTTATGTTTGAGTGCGTTTCGCCAGGCAATTTTCAGGTAGTTTTTGATCATACAGGCAGTCAATGGCTCTAAAAGTTCAGCAAATAATACCGGATCCCACTATAGCCCGGCAGGTTTTAAGAAGATAATAACAGCCTCTTGAGCCCGTATCCGTCCATCTGAACAAAAAAAATTGAACTTGTTGTGATTTTTTAGCTTTCCATGCGAATAATAATGGTAAACACCCTTCCCTTGGATAATGATGAATTCAGCAATATTATTAAACGTCACAGGGGCCTGATACTGAAGATCTGTTATTCGTATTGCCGGCATCCTGATAAACGAAAAGATCTCGAACAGGAGATCTTGATGAACCTGTGGCACTCATTCAGAAGGTACGACGGCCGCGTAAAGCTTTCTACCTGGATATATACCGTATCTCTCAACACTGCAATTTCTTTTTTTCGGAAAGATGCGCGGCATCAGCATGCGGTAGAAATCACTGAAAGCATTGTTTCCGGCGTGCCTGATGACAATATACAGGACGATAATATCCGAAGACTCTACCAGTATATCGGCGGCTTAAATGAAATGGACAGGGCACTGATGCTGCTATACCTCGATGACAGGACATACAGGGAGATTGCTGAGATCATGGGTATATCCGAGACGAATGTGGGTACAAAACTCAGCAGGATAAAAAATTCACTGAAAGAAAGTTTGAAAACATCTAAAATGTAATTTATGGAACTCGATGAACTGAAAGCTGCCTGGCAGCAGCATCACAAGGCACTGGCCGAAAATACCAGGATCAACATTGAATTATATAAAGCCGTAAAAATTAACCAGGCAAAAAGCGAATTGCGGAAGCCTATAGTGTATGAAATGGTGAGTGTTGCCGTGTTGTTTGCCTTCGCGCTTTATGTATTCGGTTCCTCTCTCAGGATACATGACCAGCTTCGGTTCAGCGTGCCTGGTTTTGCCGCCTCGGTGATAGCGTTGATTTATTTGATTTTTTCGATTCTCAAAATAAGGAGATCTCAAAAGATAGAATACTACGGCACGCCTGTTGTTCAGTTGCAGGAAGCGATCACCCACTTGCACATGCGAATTCTGCGTTTTCGAAAATTCGAATTGATCCTTCTCGTGCCGTTTATAGTTACCGCCTTGCCGATACTTTTTATCGCCGTCCATGGTATTGATCTCTACGTTCACGCCGGCTGGTTTATTTTTGAGATTGTAGTTACCATCGGTGTAGGCGTGCCGTTGACGATATGGCTGAACAGGCACCTGTATGATAAGAAAATAGAAGCCGCGAAACGGATGCTGTCAGATCTGCAACACTTCAAATCGGAAGAACATCGCTAAGATGCTACTCTTTGCAAGCGGCATCGCCCATGGTGCTGATGCCGCCCGACATGTTCGTGATGCTGGTGAAACCGTTTTGCGTGAGCAGGTAACAAGCCTGCGGGCTTCGAACACTGTGCGAGCAATAAACAATGACGTCCTTGTTTTTCATTGACGCTATCTCAGGCAAACGTTTTTCCAGCTCCTGAATGGGGATGTTGATGGCGTTTCTTATCGCGCCATACCGTGGCGTCGACTTTCCTTCAAATTCTTGTTTCGTGCGAACGTCGAGCACCACTGCCTCGGGATGCTGTTGAAGATAATCGCAGAGCGCCTCCGGTGAAATAGTATTAAACACAATGGATGATTTTTTTACGAGCTTCATGTCGCAATGCGGACACTTTCCTTTTTTCGTGTACTCGTTCCTGTCGCAATCATGGCCGCAGGGCACACATTGATAAACGTCCGTTTTTTTGGCAGCAGACTGCGCTTCAAGGCTACCGCCAGCTAACATTGATACGAGTAAAGCGAAAACAAATTTCATCCACTGAAGTTACGCGAATTTGAGAATTAACATTTTGATTATGTTTGGCGCGTACACCACATCCCTTTATTGCATAAGTTTGCCCCGTCCTACCTAAGTCCAGGGTAAATGGTTGCTTTAAGCCTGTTTACCCTGGCATTATTTTAGGCCGTGCCGTTCGGTCGCCGTTATTTCTTTCCGGCTTTTTCTGCATTCTCTTTTGCCCTCGCTTTGATGATTTTAGTGATGAGTTTTGTTGGAAGCGGCTTGTCTAATGGAAATTGTATTGTTCCCTTACCAGAGGTTTTGTAGCCTTCATATTCCTTTTCCCATTCCTTGCCGGATGGCGCGGGGTACATGCCGATATGTTTTTTGAAGGCTGCGAAGTAGATCAAAAAGCGCCCATTGAGTTTGAAGGCGGGGATGGCGTAGCTGATGGTTTCTTCGGCTTTCGGAAAAGTTTTTTTTATGATCGCGCGGATTTGTTCCAAAAGGGTTTGGGTTTCCTTTGGAAAAGTGGAGATGTATTGGGGGATGGTGGAGGTGTTGTTTTCGGGCATGTGGTTAGAAGTTTAAACGTATAAGTTAAAAGTTAAAACTGAAAAAACCTCTCACGTTTCACTTCTCATGTTTGGCGGTCCACCCCCGGCGCTTCGCGCCACCCCCGCCAGCGGGGGAAACCCATTGCCCATTGCCCATTGCCCACTGCCTATTGCCCGTCTCCCGTCTACTTCTCATACACCGGATGCTCCTTATTGCCTCCCGCCATCAGGTATGCAATCAAATCCTTCAGCTCTTCCTCGTTCAACCTGTTGATCATCCCCGGCAGCATGATCGACACATCAGATAGCTGCGTCCTTATCACATCCGCCTTGGGAATATCCCTCAGGTTTTGCGGCGCAAATGGATTCTGCGAGATGGAATATTTGTCATTATCCTGGTTGATCAGCCTTCCCACCACAGACTTTCCATCTTTCAAATAAAATATTGTGGCCGCGTACTGGTCAGAAATCGTTTTATTAGGTTCGATAATCGCCTCGAGCATGTCCTTCGCCGTAAACCTCGTTCCCAATTGCGTAAGGTCCGGACCGATCTGTCCGCCTTCACCACGCATCGTATGACACGAACTGCACACACTCGCCTTATACATCATCTGCCCCTGCTCAAAATTACGGCCCTTCAGGCCGCCCTGCACCACCTGCAATGCTTCTTCCAAAGTCCAATCCCTGCCCGGGCCCTTAGGCTGCGGAAGGTCGGAGGCGACAAACGGCCCCGCATGCTTGTAAATTGAATCGCCCGACAGGGTATTATACTTCGCAAATTCTGCTTTCGGTACATTTTTCAGCGCTGCCTTTCTCGAGCGGTCGATAAAGCCCATAAAGCTCTTTCCTCCCCTGAAATTGCTCGCGTCCCTGAACCACTCAAAATATTCCTCCCTCAACTCGGGCGTCCATCCCACTTTCGCGGCGCTTAGCATATTGGCAAAGAAAGTTTGCTGCCTCGGCGGCACCTTGGACAGCATCTCGGCGATGTCCAATCCATATTGAGGGTTTCTGAAGATGAGATCCGACGACTGCGTGAACGTTTCCTGGTCGGCCTTGTCATCCTTTGCATTCTTCATGAGCGCCATCGTTTTCTTCACCGCATCCGGCGCCTGCAGCGTAATCATCAGCTTCGACAGTTCCCTGTTCACTTTGTTCGATTTTGCGGGATAGCGACCATCCAGCAC
>CAMPGT010000318.1 GCA_946885665.1 uncultured Chitinophagaceae bacterium
CCTCCCCCGGTCCCTCCTTCGTCGGGACCACCCCCTCCAGAGGGGGATAGGGCAACTATATCCCCGCTGGCGGGGATGGCGCGCAGTGCCGGGGGTGGACCCGTCTCACGGCTCCTCACAACTGCTCGTTCCTCAACACACTCTTCGCCCTGCGATTCTTCTTCTGTTTCTTCTTTGGCTTTGGCTCAGGAGCGATGGAGTAGGCAAGCTTAGCCGCCTCATACGCATTGATCACACCGCCGCTCTTGCAAATGTCACTTAACAACACCATCTCATCAGAGCCCGGCTTCCTTACACTGTCGGCAGGAGCTTGTGCCGTTTTTTCAATGATTTCTTTCACCTGTTCGGCGGAAAGCGTTGGGAAGTATTCCAAAAGAAACGCCGCGGTGCCCGCAACCACGGGCGACGCCATACTTGTACCCTGCGCATTGCCGTAAGTGGTACCGCCGGGAATAGAAGAATATATTTTAACACCGGGCGCAAATACATCCACTTCCTCTTTGCCGTAATTGGAGAAGGAAGCCGTTAAACCGCCGGCATTTTCATCGCCACTTGCACCGACAGTGATCCAGTTTTTCGCCCTGTCGTTGGTTGCTCTCAAATTGGCATTGGGAAAGTTGTATGCCGAGTCTATATTTTTCCCGTCATTACCCGCCGCATGTACGAGCAAAACATTCTTTGATTCCGCATACTTTACGGCATCGTCCACCCATTTTTTCTGAGGAGAGAAATCTTTACCGAAACTCATGTTCACCACTTTCGCGCCGTTGTCAACCGCGTATCTGATGGCGAGCGCAATGTCTTTATCGTGCTCATCGCCATCGGGTACCGCACGGATCATCATGATCCTGACGTTGTCGGCGATGCCCTGTATGCCTTTATTATTATCTCTTACTGCGGCAATGATGCCCGATACATGCGTTCCGTGGAACGGCGTGCCGGCCATAATATCGCTGTTGCCGTAATATTTATCGTTGATGTCGGCTTCATTGTCGCCAACAATTTCCTGGCGGTAGGCGGGGGGCGCTTTTTCGCGGGCCTCTGCTTTTCTTTCTTCGCCGCTCACAAATTCACCAAAGCCATGCAGAAATTCAATGTTAGTGGTTTCCATCATCTGGTTGGCGCGAAACAGGTAGATCATGCCTCCCTTTGCCGCTTTTTCAGCAACTGTTGTGGCGCGGAACGTGTCGAGGTCGTTGCCGGTGAAAGTATCTTTATTCAGTGATTTTCTTAGTATGCTATCGCTTTTTTGCGCGCTGCTGAATGCTCTCTTCAGCATGGCCAGGTCGAGGCCGGCGGTTTCCTGTCCCTCACCTTCAATTTTCTCTTTCGATCTCAGCCACATCTTGTACTCCTGCAGCGAATCTGCGCTCATTTGCGTGGTGTCGATGGTTTGTCCTTCATATTTACCCTTCAGCGAATGGTAGACCCTTGAACCTTCATAGGAATCTTCTTTTACATTTCTGCCATCTTTACCGCCGATAAAGTTCCAGCCGTGAACGTCGTCTGTGTAGCCGTTGCCATCGTCGTCTTTTCCATTTCCGGACACTTCTTTTTTATTTGTCCATAATATTGGTTTGAGGTCCTCATGCAAGGTGTCTATGCCTGAATCGATCACTGCAACGATCACTTCGGAGCTTTCGAGGCTCTTTGATTTCACAAAATCGTATGCTTCGTTGATGCTGATGCCGTTAAAGCCATCTTTGGTTTTGTCGAGAAGGTGCCAGCCTTTTGGTACTTCTCCGCTTTTTGGTCCCTGGTTGGTCTGGGCTCCCGAGGTAAAGGATGCCGTTAAAAAACTCAGCGCCACAATTGACGTTTTGATCACCTGGTTCATTCAGTTGTTTTTTGTGTGGACGTAAAAGTAAATAAATAACCGCCACCCCTTGTGTTAATTACATGAGTGGCGGTTATCCTATACAACTGAAATTACTGTACCAGCTTAAGCTCAACGCGACGGTTGATGCGGCGGCCCTCTGCTGTTTCGTTGGAAGTCAGCGGCCTGGACGATCCATAGCCTGCCGACTGCAGCCTTTCGGCTGAAATTCCCTTGTTGATCAGGTAATTTTTAACGGCATCGGCCCTTGCCTGCGACAGCTTCGCATTCAATTCGTCGCTTCCGGTAGAATCGGTGTGGCCCTCAATAACCATTTTCAGGTGGCCGTTCGATTGAAGCACCTGCACCACATCGTCGAGCGCCTTGTATGAATCCCTGGTAAGCTCACTGCTTGAAGGAATAAAGAGGATGTATTTTGCCGAGAGGCTTACCTTCTGCTGAATTTCTTTTTTGATCACCTCCTTCACGGGGCACCCGCCGTTGGTATCTGGTCCGGCTTCGGTGGGGCATTTGTCGGCCTGGTCGTTAAGACCGTCGCCGTCACTGTCGGGAACCGGGCATCCATTGAATTCAACAACGCCGGCAACAGTGGGACACGCATCCGTTTCGTCGTTCATGCCATCTTTGTCTGTGTCGGGAACCGGGCAACCATTGTATTTAATAGTGCCGGCGATTGATGCGCACTTGTCTTTATTGTCTGCAATGCCATCGCCGTCTGTATCAGGACAACCATTGGTGATTGCTGCTCCGGCGAGGTTCGGGCATGCATCAACGTTATCTGCTACGCCGTCGTTATCGGAATCTTTGGGCGGCTTGGGCGCCTGCTTCACTTTGTTGAGCCAAAAGCCAAGCGAAACACCGCGTACCTGGTGTTTGAAGGTGCCGTCGTATGATGCGTTATAAAAGTTTGTAAGTCCCTGGCTCATAAAGCCGGTGATAATGAAGCTGCCGAGTTCGAGGCCCGCTCTTGCGTTGAGGCCCGCGTCTATTGTTTTTACTTTTCCGTCTTCGTTGCCGGTTTCGAGTTTGATTTCATCATCTTTGAATGTGTTCGAAGAATAAATGCGTGTACCAAATTTCTGTTTGCCGTTATAAAAAAAACCGACGTACGGGCCCGCACTTAGCAGCAGGTTGGCCTTTTTGCCCAGCGGAAGCCTGTATGCCAGGTTTAATGGTATGTCGATGTAGTTGACCGCAAATTCTTTTGACGCCGAGATGGTGTCGGTGAGGATGGAGTTGATGGTGTCGTTCCTCATGAAGAACTTTCTTCCCTTCGCCATGTAGAGGATTCCGGGTTGGAGCGACCAGCGCGTTTCGTGTGATGAGAGGGGGATATCCAGGAGAACGCCCAGGTTTAAGCCGGAACGGGGGGAATAGTTTGGTTTGACGGAGGTTTCCCAGCCGGTCAGGGAGTTGGTTTCTTTTACGTTTGAGGAATTGGGACCGCCTATGATGGCCATCCTCATCTGTGAATAGGTAAGCGAATGCAGGCTCAGCAGTGCCAATAGGAGGTAGAGATTTTTCATAGCTATGGAGAGAAATAACGGTTTTTTGGGGCGGATTAGTATGGGAGTGAGGAAGTTAAAAGGGGGCAAAGGAGACGGGAGATGGGAGCGTCCTTCCACCCCTGAGGGGACAGGGCGATATCCCCCGCTGGCGGGGGTGGCGCGAAGCGCCGGGGGGTGGACAAAAGGCAAACGTGAGATCTGAGACAGAGACTGAAGACGGAAGTTGGGAGACGGCTGGTTTAATCTAAAAAAACTACCCCTTTCACACATTAAACTTAATCCCCTGCGCCAGGGGAAGTTGTGTGCTGTAATTGATGGTATTGGTTTGCCGGCGCATGTAGTTCTTCCAGGCGTCGCTCCCACTTTCACGGCCGCCCCCGGTTTCCTTCTCACCACCAAAAGCCCCGCCAATCTCGGCTCCGGAGGTGCCGATGTTCACATTGGCGATACCGCAGTCACTGCCCGTTTGCGAAAGAAAAAGCTCTGCCTCGCGAAGGTTCAGGGTCATGATGGCGGAAGACAAACCCTGCGGCACATTATTTTGCATGGCGATGGCATCGTTAATGTCCTGGTATTGGAAGAGATAAAGGATAGGAGCGAATGTTTCTTTCTGAACTATTTTGAATGATGGTTCCACTTCGGCAATGCAAGGCCGAACGTAACAACCGCTTTCGTAGCCATCGCCTTCCATCACGCCGCCTTCCACAATAAAATTGCCGCCCTCCTGCTTACATTCCTCGATAGCCGCCAGGTATTGCTGCACCGCCTGTTTATCGATGAGCGGGCCCACATGATTTTTTTCCATAAGCGGAT
>CAMPGT010000319.1 GCA_946885665.1 uncultured Chitinophagaceae bacterium
CGTTGCCGGCAGCGTCGGTGGCTGTTGTGGTGATAGAATGGTTGCCATCAGCCAGTGCCGGACTGAACGCGCAACTCCATTTTCCATCGGCATCGGCCGTTACTGTTGCGATTTTTGTTGCGCCGTCATAAATATCCACGGCTGCGTTAGGTTCTGCGATGCCGCTGATTTCCGGCGTATTGGTGTTTACATAGCCGTTGCTGTTGGCGGTTTCTAAAATAGCAGCAGCAGGAGCTGACGGCTTCTCTGTATCGATTGTAATGACGAGGGCTGCACTCGATGCGCTGACGTTGCCAGTTGCATCGGTCGAGGTGGTGGTAAGCTGGTATTGGTCGTCCCCGAGCGCATCAGTAAATGTGTAGCTCCATTTTCCATCGGCATCGGCGGTAATGGTGGTAACAGAGTCGCTGCCATTGTAAATTGTCACCACGGCATTGTCTTCGGTTGCACCCTTGATGGTGGGTTTATTGTTGTTGGTAATTTCTCCATCATCATCAGTCATTACAGGCGCAGCAGGTGTAACCGGCGCCGTGTGGTCTATTACAAAAGTAAATTCATCGCTGTTTGCGCTGGTGTTTCCGGCACCATCAGCCGCAGTTACTTTGATGACGTGTTCTCCTTCACTGAAAGGGGTAGAAGGAATGAACGTCCAGTTTCCGTCGCCATCAGCGGTGGTTGTTCCTGCTGCGGTGCCATCGATATAAATCGTAACGGTGGAATTCGCTTCAGCAGTTCCTTTGAACGGGGGCTTAGACTCGGAAGTTCTGTTGCCTGTTCCGGTAACGAATGCAGGCTTCGACGGCTTTGAAGGAGCGCTTAAATCAATCTTCACGGCGATTGCTTCGCTTTCATTGCTGACGATTCCTCCTACCGTTGCGGTGGTGGTGAAATTGTGTGTGCCCTCGCCGAGGGTGGTGCCCGTGTAGTCGTAGCTCCACTCGCCTTCTGCATTTGCAGTTACGGTGCCGATGACGCCTGTGCCCGCGCGGGAAATTTTCACTGTGGCATTGGCAATAGCTGTTCCGTTGAACTTGATTGTTTTGTCGGATGTGATCCTGTCGTTAGCGTCAGGACCGGTATCATCAGATATGGATGTGATGACGGGTGGAGCGGGCTTGCTCTTCAACGTTCTTGAGTATTCGATAGAGAGCGTCGGATCGGTTGTGTAGCCGCCGTATTCCACCACGTAGCCAGGAACGGCGCCGGCAACGCCGGAAAGATCGTTCCATTCACCATTGCGCGAAGAATACAATTGCATGAAATTTTCGCCCGATGAATTATTCGGCTCGCCTGTTGCCCATTTCATGAAGGCGCCGCTCACTGCTGCGGGAGTGCCGTTTCCGGTGGAGATAGCGGTACCCGATTCAGGGCCATTCACCCAAAACCACTTTCCTTCCGTTTCGGATTGCGTGGCGTAGGTTGTTCCTTTTGCTGCGTTGATCTGTTGGTAATCGTCGGAACCGCCAACCCATCCGTCGCTTATTAATTTAGCTTTGATGAAATCGTTTTCGGCTGCCGAAGTAATGGTGGCAAGGTATCCTGCCATGCCGAAAAAGACACGGCCGGCAGCAGCAGCCGATGCATCGGCCCAACCTGGACTTGCACCCGGGCGGATATATTCATAATAGTGCGACTTGCCGGCTATGGAGAGGCTCACCATATCACCCAGTACAAACTTGATGCTTCTGTTTGCTGTGTTAGCCGAAGTTGTTTTAAAGGTGACATTGCGGAATATAGTTTGCCACTCCGCAGGCGATGCAGTTCCTGTAAAAGCTAAGGCTCCTGTTGCAGCAGTGTAGCTCATTGTTACACCCTCTGGCAATGTACCATCGTATGCAAGTTCGTCGCCCGACTGGAAGCCATTGTCAATATACACGCGAGTATTGGTAATAGGTTCTGTACCGGTAATTTTTACCTGGTCATCAACGATTGTTGGCGAAGCGAACACGGCGCCTGCCGCTACACCATCGTTAGTGGAAGAAAGCGAAACGGGAGATGACGCTCCGCTCAACGTAACATTCATTGTTGAGGGCTCGCCTGCTCCGCAACTGTTTTCACCAAACACGGAAACTTCGCCCGAGCTGGCAGTACTGCCGAATTTTATCACCACGCTATTGGTGCCGTATCCTGAAACGAACGAGGCGCCCGCGGGGATCGTCCAGTTATAGGAGGTGGCGTTTTCGATAGCGGGCACGCTGAAACTCACATTCCATCCTTTATACACTGTTGAAACGCCTGTAATGGTGCCGGCGTCGGCAGGTGCGGGTGTAATAACAGGGTGGAGGTTAAGGGAAATAGTTCTGGAAGTGCCGCAGGTATTTATGCCTGTTGCCGTGTAAGTAATATCTCCGGTGAGATTGGCATGGACGGTGCGGCCGGTTGTTTGGTCGAGGCCGGTGGTTGGACTCCATGTCCACGAATATCCATCACCGTTAACGATATTCAACTCGGCAGCCGATCCGCTGCACACGTTCACTAATGAACCGGAAGCGTACGAGTCTGCTTTTACATTGAACAAAGGATCTGTTTGATCCATGGCGGGAGGCAGGTCTGCAGCATTCAGTACGTACGCCATTGCGATAGCTGTTGACTCGCCGGGGGCGAGGTTACCTATTTTAAAGGCAACCGCTATTGCATTGTCGGCTCCATTAGTGGCGCCTTGTGTGCTCAATGCAATAGAAGTTCCCGATCCATTATAAATTTCCTCGCCGTTGGAAGAGAAGCTCCGCATAATCGCAACGCGTGCGCGGCAGTCCCGTGATCCGAGGCCGAGGTATGAACTATATGTCTTTCCCGTTCCTGAAACAAGCGCCGTGCTTGTACTGTTCGGATTTTGGCTTTCGATCTTATTATTAGTATCGAACGATCCGCCTTCATCCACTTCATTATCCGGATCTACTGAACGAGTGTAGAAGATGTTATTGATAGTTGATGAACCGGTGTTTTTCAGGTACACGCGTATCAAAATGAAGGAGCTGTTTTTACTCACTGATGTTTCCTGTCGTACTTCCAGGTTGTTGACCGTTCCCAGCCATTCTATCGTTGATGTGGTGCCATCCGAATTGAAGCCTGTAACGCTACCGGGTATCTGTGTTACATCAGTTCCGGAATTTTCATAAAGCGAACCGTTCATTTTTACGGAGAACGCTTCGTAGGGAGTTCCGGGAACGAAAAAATCTCCTATGTAATGAGGAGTGCCGGTTGTCCACCCGTCTTTGCCAACATCGGCGATGAAGCCCACACGGCCACCATAATGGGAAGATGTTGCAGATGTGAAGTCTGACGGCGCCGATACGCTGGAGCCGAATGCGCCATTAGGGCGTATTCCCGCTTCTACGTAGGTTCCTTTGATAAACCCGTTGCCGGTTACAACTTGTGCCCTGGACGACAGGGCCAGGGTTGACAAAAATATTACACTGAAGGTGATGAGTAATTTTCGGTTTCTCATAGGATCGTGATTTGATGATTTGTGATCGTTACGGAACAGGGCACGTAAGAGGCGACAGCTTTGTTCCGGAAGAAAGAAGGTCCGGATATTTTGGTGTTCAGAATGTTTGCTGACAGCGCCTGCGCCTGTTCGGTGTTGCTCGCCCGTTTAATGTTGACGTCGCGGATGTATCCTGCATCATCAACTTTCAGTATGCATATCACCGACAGCTTGCCGGAGATGCCTGAAGCAAACGCCTGCAGCTTTTCCGCTGCCGACCATCCGGAAATTTCGCTCTTGGCGGGGGTGTAATCTGCTTCGGGAAGGTTTTTGTATTCCTCAAGAGAAGCGAGCCTGGTAAAAGGGTCTACGAGGTGCCAGCGATAGATAGTTTCGTTGGCATTTTGGTTTTCGCCTGGTGCTGATTGCGCGTTGGAGCTGTACAACGAGCCGGTAAACAGAATGAGCAGAAGTATCCTGATCATCAATGGAAGGTTTCTCATACGTTGGGTTTAGATGAAATATTGGAAGATTTTACGCATAGTGGTGCCTGTAGGGGAGCAAAAGATATCCCGCACCGTTATCGGTTTATGGCGTCAGATGTTAATGTAATGGAATGAACCGCAATATCTGGCTTCTCGATTTTGTTATCGTTGAATCGATATGCACGTAAAAGAGCAATGTCATTGTACTGGGTTTATAGGGTTTAATGGGTCTTCGAATTGTGCGAA
>CAMPGT010000320.1 GCA_946885665.1 uncultured Chitinophagaceae bacterium
TGCGGCTTTGCTCACGATGTGGATGAGCCGGATAGCGGCGGTGTACATACTGTTGTCCTCTTTTGAGATCAAGTATTTGATCATGTTCTGGGGCGGGTTGCTGTAGTGGATCATGAAGGTGTAGTATCAGGTGTTGGTGTTGGCTCCTGGGTAGTATCTGTTGGAATGGTATCTTTTGTAAGATGATTTACCGGAGCAGTTGCGTGACTTGTTGCACCTGCCATTGTAAATGTTAATACTCCAAGACCTAAACCTGCTGCTAAAAGAACTTTTTTCATAACTTTCAATTTTAGTTTAAATGGTATTTAATAATCTCTATCCATTCGGATAGCTTGTCTGTCCTTAAGGCATTGAACCTTAAGCAATAACAGGCAATTCTAACACCCGTCAGAGGACTGTCATAGCTATATTAATAAGAATTGTGCCAAAAATTTTTAGGGCCATAATTTTTGAAAAATATTTTCTCAAATTCTGCGTTGAAACGCGTCCCGCTATCTTCAACAGTCTTCCGTAAACGATACATATTTGGTGAGAAAACCGTGCCGGTTCTTAATACATTCACATACTTCATATTGTCCTATTTTTGTCGCTATTCAGTAAAAAACGAAAACAGCTATGCATTTATCCGCCCGGGTATTGTTAACCCTTTCCTTCTCTCTACTATTATTTGTATCGGCATATTCACAGAAAGTCTCCAACTATGATGCCCACGAAGCATTTGCCGCCGATTTCTATCCCGATCATGGTGATGAATACCGGACGGCCGACGGACGGCCGGGTCCGAAGTACTGGCAAAACAGGGCAGACTATATTATTAATGCCTCCCTCGACGACAACAGTCACCACATAAAAGGATCGGTGGAGATAACTTATACGAATAACAGTCCGCAACCCCTGTCGTTCGTGTGGCTGCAACTCGACCAGAATATTTACAACCTGGAATCGAGGGGTGTTGCCGCTACCAGTATTAATGGTGGCCGGTGGGCGAACCGCAATTCATTCGATGGGGGTTACAACATCACCGCGGTAAAAAGTACAGAAGGAAATAAAGCCGCCCTGAAATACGAGATATATGATACAAGGATGAAGATTGATTTGCCTTCTTCGCTAAAGGCCTCCGGTGGAAAAGTAAGCTTCTCGATCGACTATGCTTTTACCGTTCCGCAATATGGTACCGACAGGATGGGAAGGCTGGAAACAAAAAATGGATGGATCTACGAGATCGCGCAATGGTTCCCCCGTATGTGTGTGTACGATAATATGCAGGGATGGAACACACTTCCTTACCTCGGCCAGGGAGAGTTTTACCTGGAATATGGCGACATCACCTATAATATAAATGTACCCGCCAATCATATCGTGGTAGGCTCAGGCGAGTTGCTGAATCCAGAAGATGTGCTCACCGCCACGCAGCAGCAGCGTTTGGCGGCAGCGAAAAAAAGCGATAAAACAGTGATGCTGCGCAGTGCCGCAGAGGTAACCGATCCGAAGAGCCGCCCTTCAAAAGCGGCGCGCCTTACCTGGAAGTTTAAATGCGAAAATGCCCGCGACGTGGCCTGGGCCACTTCCAAAGCTTTTGTGTGGGATGCCGCCCGCATCAATCTCCCGGCCGGTAAAAAGGCGCTGGCCATGTCGGCATATCCGGCAGAGGCTGCCACCGACACCGCATGGGGCCGCTCGACGGAATATGTAAAATCAGCGGTAGAGTTTTATTCTTCTTATTTATATCCTTACAATTACCCCGTGGCGGTAAACGTGGCGGGTATCGTGGGAGGGATGGAATATCCCGGGATCGTTTTCTGTTCGGCCAGGGCGACGCGGGCCGGCCTGTGGGGAGTAACCTCACATGAATTCGGGCACGGCTGGTTCCCCATGATCGTAGGGTCGAACGAAAGAAAGTATGCGTGGATGGACGAAGGCTTTAACACGTTCATCAATACGCTCGCCGAACAGCAGTTTAACAATGGAGAATATGCCAATAACCGCGAGCTGAACGCTTCGCGGTTGGCCAGGCCGTTCTTCAATGCACGGTCGCAAAGTATTTACAATATACCCGATGTGGTGCAATCGTACAACCTGGGCATCGTAGCCTATTACAAGCCGGGATTTGGGTTGCAGCTATTGCGGGAGGAAGTGCTGGGGTCCGAACGGTTCGACAGTGCCTTCCGTTATTATACTCACCAATGGGCGTTTAAACATCCTACGCCGTACGATTTCTTCCATTGCATTGAAAACTATGCCGGCGAAAACCTCGACTGGTTTTGGAGAGGCTGGTTCCTGGAAAACTGGAAGATAGACCAGGCGGTTACCGACGTTAAATACGTGAACGAGGATCCCGCTGATGGCGCGATCATCACCATCAGGAATTTCGAAAAGCTGCCGATGCCGGTTACCGTGGAGGTAAAGGAAGAGAATGGAAAAACCGGCCGGCTCAGGCTGCCTGTCGAAATATGGCAGCATGGCGACACGTGGCAGTTCATGTTCAAATCCACTTCTGCGTTGCAGCAGGTGACCATCGACCCGGATAAAAACCTTCCTGACGTGGATACCACCAATAATTCCTGGCCGATACGCCTGCGATAGTATTTAGACCATCCGGCCTTTGTCGAGCCGAAGGTATTTCGACACTGCTTTGGGGATGTGGTGCTCGTAGTGCGTAACGTAAATCACCGTTACATTGCTGATGGCGCAGATGTCGTCAATGAGCCGCGTAAAAAATTGCTGTTGTGATGCATCGAGTCCCTGCGTGGGTTCGTCGAGGATCAACAGCGCCGGGCTTTTTACCAATGCCCTTGCCAGTAGGCACAATCGCTGCGCGCTTGACGGAACCATACTGAATAATTTATGGGCGTATTGATCGAGGTGGAGGAGTTTCATCCACCGCAGGCACACTGCTTCTTTGTCGGGATCGGTGGAGCGGAACAATCCTATCGTATCATAAAATCCAGATTCGATTACATGCATGCAGGAAGAATCGGTGGGGAAGTACTGGTATAGTTCGGGCGATACGAATCCTGTTTGCCGTTTGATATCCCAAATGCTTTCGCCGGTTCCGCGCTGGCGGTCGAAGATAATGATATCGTTCGCGTAGGCTTGCGGGTTATCGCCGTTGATGAGGCTGAGCAGGGTAGATTTTCCGGCGCCGTTAGGGCCTGACAGCGACCAGCGTTCTCCCTGTGCGATGTGCCAGTTGATGCCGTCAAGAATTTTTCTTCCATCGTATTCGACTTTGATATTTTTCATGTCGAGTATCGTTTGGAATTCCTGGAACGGGTGGCTGTTCACCAGTGCTTTTAGTGTTGCGATATCGACCGGGGGAGGCTGGACGAAGTTGAAGTTGCCCGGTTGAAAGGTTTTTGCCGGGAGTTGGGAGATGATTTTTCCGTTTTGCAGTACTGCCACGTGTGTGATGGCGGAGGGAATTTCCCAGGGATCGGTGGCGAGGATGACGTTGATGCCTGATTTGACGATGAGTTCGAGCAGGTTGCTGAATTGCTGTCGTGTTTTGACGTCGAGGCCGGTGAGGGGATGATCGAGGAGGAGAAGTTTCGGATTTTTGATAAGTGCCGCTGCGATGAGGAGGCGGCGTGTTTCGCCGTTGGATAATTTGATAAGGGTTTCATCGAGCAGTTGTTCGAGGTGCAGGTGTTCGATTACTTTTTCTTTGTTCCAGTAGGCGGTGTTTTGTGGTGTTTCTTCGGCGGCGAGATATTGGCGTACGGTTAGGGCGTCTTCCGCGTCCATGGAGTTGTAGCGCTGCTGGTAGTAGAAATCGGTGGTGTTGGAGAGGTTGCGGAAGTGGTGGCGGTAGGATACGAGTTCGCTGTGTTTGCCGAGGGCCGATTGGAGGAGGGTGCTGTGTCCGGAGTTGCTGTCGCCGGTGAGTGCCCATGTTTGTTCTTTGCTGATGAACTGTAGTTCTTCTGGTAGTATGTCCATAGGTGCAAAAATAGAGTGGGTGAGGGAGATGTTGTTGGATGAATTGCGGTTTGGCAGATCAAGTGGTTTGGATTATTTTTGCCACCCCGGAGAAGGAAAAGTTGATTTCTTTTGAGGGTTGAAGGCCCTGTAGCTCAATTGAATAGAGCATTTGACTACGGATCAAAAGGTTTCAGGTTTGAATCCTGACAGGGTCACAAA
>CAMPGT010000321.1 GCA_946885665.1 uncultured Chitinophagaceae bacterium
AAACTTCACAACGCCACATGGCCCGGAGTAGTAGGGAAGGGCCCCGGCTCAGAGCCGATGATTCCTTTCGACAAAATGCTTGAAATGACGGCCAACGCCGAAGTTAACGGCCAAAAATTCGATGGCATAGATATCGGTTTGTTCGACCCGGACCTCTCCGACACGTCGAAAGATGCCATGAAAAAGCTAGCCGACAAGGTACAGGCGAAAAACCTGAACATAGGCAGTCTCGTGGCGGCAATATGGCCTCCATCGGGCGGCTCGGCAATGGGCAGCGCCGACGACAGGGCACGGTTCGTTGAACAGGTAAAAAATGCCTGCATCTTCGGAAAGGAGCTGCGCGAGCTGGGTGTCAGGCCTTACGGAGTGATCCGCATCGACTCCGCCACAAACCCGGAGAGCTGGTCGAAAGATGCAAAAGAAAACACGAAGCTCATCGCACAAACTTTTCGAGAGGCCTGCGACATTGCCGCCGACTATGGCGAAAAGCTTGCCGCAGAAGGCGAGATATGCTGGGGAGGCATGCACAGTTGGAAAACGATGGTAGATACACTCGAAGCGGTTGACCGGCCGAACATAGGTTTCCAGGCCGATATGTCGCACACCTTTCTTTACCTCCTTGGTTACAATGCTCCTGAGCACCGCATAGTTCCGGAAGATTTTCAACTCAACGACCATAAGGCTATTGAAGAGGGTTTGAAGAAGTTGACGAAGGTGCTGCGCCCATGGACGATTGACTTCCACGTAGCACAAAACGACGGCACGGTACATGGGTCCGGCTCGCACGACAAAACAGGACGACACTGCCTCGCCACCGACCCTAACGGTAAGCTGGATATAGCGCATGATGCCGGCTACTGGCTGCGCGACGAAAATGGCAAACTCACAAAAGCGTTTAAGCATATCTGTTGGGATGGATGTATGTTCCCGAATGAAGTGATGATGCAGCAGCAAACATGGAACGATATCCTTGCCACCATGATTAAAGTAAGGGAACTGCATGGATGGGAAGGATAATTAAAAAGTTAAAACTTAAAAGTTAAAAGTGCTTCTTTATGGCGGATAAAAAGACATTACGCATTGGATTGATTGGTTGCGGGCTCATGGGCCGCACGCACACAAATGGCTACAAGAGGATTGGCGATTTCTTTCCGGAGCTTGCATATCGCCCCGTGCTAAAGGTAGTGTGCTCGAGAAGAGAAGATAAAGTGAAAGCATTTGCAGAACAGTGGGGGTATGAATCGTACGTAACAGATTGGAAAGAGGTCATTAAACGCGATGATATTGATGCGGTGGATATCTGCACACCCAACGATTCGCACATGGAAATTGCGGTGGCTGCCGCTGCTGCCGGCAAAATGGTTTTGTGTGAAAAACCTCTCGCGCGTAATCTCGAAGAGGCGCAAAAAATGGTTGACGTCATTGAGCAATCCGGCGTTAAAAACACCGTTTGGTATAATTACCGCCGCATTCCCGCGGTAACGCTGGCCAAGCAGGTGGTCGACTCCGGCAAGCTGGGAAAGATATTTCACTACCGCGCTAATTTTTTGCAGGACTGGACAATTGATGCAAACCTGCCGCAGGGTGGCGAGGCGTTGTGGAGAATAGATGTGGATGCTGCAGGTTCAGGCGTTACCGGCGACTTGCTGGCGCACTGCATTGACACGGCTATGTGGCTGAACGGGAAAATTACAGATGTTTCGGCCATGACCGAGACATTTATTAAGGAACGGGTTCACCAGGCTACCGGTAAAATGCAGAAGGTGGGTATTGACGATGCCTGCTTGTTTCATTGCCGTTTCGAAAACGGGTCGCTGGGTTTATTTGAATCTACCCGTTATGCAAGGGGGCACAAGGCGTTATACACGTTTGAAATCAATGGTGAGCACGCATCGCTCAAATGGGATCTGCACGACCTGAACAGGCTGCAGTATTTCGATCATCGCGATGAAGGGATTCTGCGCGGATGGAGATCGATACTGGTTACCGACAGCGACCAGCCGTACATGAAGAGGTGGTGGATCCCGGGAACGGGCATTGGCTACGAGCATAGTTTTATTCACCAGGCCGCAGATTTTTTCAAGAGCCTTGAAGGCAATTCCGACTGTGCGCCCACATTTAAGGATGCATTCGAAACCCAAAAAGTCTGCGCCGCTGTGCTGGATTCAGCTTCTTCAAAATCCTGGAAGCCCACCGGCGTAGATAAGGACTTAAGGTAGGATGATTTAGATTGTAACGGTGTTTATTTTAGCCCACATCCATCACTCATGCTTCAGGCCGGTTACGGCTTTTACATTTGCTGCACGTACCGCCTGATAACTTATTGTGAGTAATGCACTGGCAACAGCGATGCAACCGGCAATGGCAATCAACCCGCCACCTGGCTGCGAACGGTACGCATAATTTTCCAGCCATTTCTGCATAACCCACCAGGAAACGGGCACCGAAATGACAATGGAGATAAAAACCATTTTCAGAAAATCTATCAACAACATGGTTAAGATAGAAAGTCCGTTGGCCCCGAGTATTTTTCTGATGGTAATCTCTTTGGCGCGCCTTTCTATCGAGTAGGCCGACAAACCAAACAGCCCGAGGCAGGCGATGGCAATGGCGAGGCAGGTGAACAGCACAAATAATTTTCCCATCTGCTGTTCGGCGCGGTAGATGTCGTTAAAATCTTCATCCATAAATGAGTAATCGATGTACTGGCCCGGCACCAGTTCCCTCCATTTTTTCAACACATCATCCAACGTCGCTGAAATATTTTTACCGTCAATTCTGATACATAGGTTGTCGGGTCCGTTGCCTTGCAGTTTCCTGCTCCACGGCGTCGTTAACAGCATAACGACGGGCGAAATATTTTCTCTTAGAGAAGCGAAATTGAAATCTTTCACCACGCCAATGATATGAAGCTCCTTCTCATTTTCTCCATAATACACCGGCTTATTAATCGGATCCGCGGAATATCCCAATAATTTCGCGGCGGTTTCATTAATGATAATTGCTGTTGAATCTGTCGCAAACTCGTTAGAGAAATTTCGTCCTTTAACGATCTGCATGCCAAGCGTTCCAATGTAATTCTCATCTACGGGCCAAAATTGCGTTTCCAGGTTGGCACTGCGCGTGTGCAGGTAGTTCAGCCATCTTCTTGTTCCTGTTGGCAGGAAGGAACTGGCCGTTACATTCAGCACGCCGGGTAATCCCTTAAGTTCCTGCTTCACAATTTCGCTTCGGTTAGTTTGTACCGAAGCCATATTTTTAATGACCAGCACCTGGTGGCGGTCAAAACCAATTTGCCGGTTTTGTATGTACTTTCTTTGGTTATAGATAACCAGCGTTGCCACAATCATGAAAACAGACAAAGAGAATTGCAAAACGACCAATACGTTCCTGATACCTGGGCCTCCCCGCATTTTCAGTGATTTCCCTCTTAATGCTTCAGCAGGTTTGAAGGAAGACAACCATAAGGCGGGATAGGCGCCTGCCAATATTCCGACGCAGATGCTCAGGACAGCGCCCAATGTTAAAAATTGTGCGAGTGTTTTTGTGTCAAAAAATAATTCTTTTCCCGACAGCTCACTGAACAATGGCAGCAACGCCAGGTCAACGATTACCGCCACAATCATCGAGATGAGCATTATGAACAGGGCTTCCAGTACAAACTGCCTGATAAGGGACCACCTGGAGGCGCCGAGTATTTTCTTTACGCTCACTTGCGCCACGCGCTTGCTGGCCTGTGCCGTGGTAATACTAATGAAGTTGAAGCATGCCATCAATAAAATCAATATCGCTGTAACTGAGAAGATCTTAATGTACTGCCAGCTTCCGTTTGCGCCCAGTTCGTGTTGCCTGTTAGAATGAAGGTGAATCGAGGTGAGGGGTGTCAGGTTCAGCCTGAAGAAACTTTCGCCGTTACTCATTTTTTCAATGTCGCCGAGCTGTTGTTTCACCAGTTCCGGTAGCTTGCTTTGAAGCGACAGGTAACCGGCGCCTTCCTTTATTAAGACGTATGTAGTGAAGTGGTAGAGCGAAGCGAAGTTGGTGTTGCGGCTCACTGCCACTAGAGACATCGGGAGGAAGAAATCGAAATGAAAATGCGATGCTTTGGGAACGTCGCGTATGACGGCTTTAACGGTG
>CAMPGT010000322.1 GCA_946885665.1 uncultured Chitinophagaceae bacterium
GGATTTGGCGGTGGAGGATTTGGAGGCTTTGGCGGAGGAAGCGGAGGGGGTGGTGGCGCCTCCGGCGGGAGGTGATTGGGAAAGTTAAAAGTTAAAAGTTAAAAGTTAAAAGTTAAAACCGTCTCACGTCTCCTATTTCCCGCTAATCTTCCCCTTAATATAATCTATCTGCTCCTGCGCGGTAGCGCCCGATGATTGTTTCTTCACCGCGATATTATTCAATATCTTATTGATATAAGCGCCGATGCCGTATTCGGCAGGAATGGCATCGCGAAAAGCGACGATCATATCCACCCCTTTCTTCACTTTCTCCGTATCATTCATGCGAATCAGCATTTGAGAGAGCGGCTGTATCAGGTTGAATTTCGATTGTGATATCGGCATATCGTCAAAAGTTTTTGCGATCATGTCGAATCCCGCTTCATCGCCCGAGGCCATCAGCACTTTCGTAACCGATTCAAGCAGTTTTCCCTTGATGGTTTGGCTGCTCATTGTTTTCGCTGCGCTAATTGCTGCAGCGCTGTCAATGGCCATCAACCCTTCAAGTGCTGCGCCCGACACTGAATACGATGAATCGTTAAGGTTTTTTGTGAACAGGTCCTTGTATTTATCCTGTCCGTACATTGCCAAAATGCCTAACGCCGCCGCTTTCACAGTAGGTTTCGGGTCTTTGGATGCGAGCTCTAAAAGTATCGGCTCCATTGCCGATGCCACTGTTGGGTCGCGCAGATCGATTTTCGTTAGCGTGTAGGCGCGCAGTCCGTAATATTTGTCGTGCGCAGCTTTTTTCAGCAGTTCAAAGGCCTGCGGATCCTGTGATTCGGCGGCAAAGTCGATCGCTTCTCTTCTGTCCAAATAATTACCTGCATAAGTGTATTGATGAACGTAATTCTCCAGTGTCTTGTTGTCTTTCTTTTCTGCCAGCAGCATTTTATCGGCATCCACATTAACCAGGTCGGGGTGCGTTGCATAGGAGAACGTAAGCGTATCGGTGCGGTTGCTTAACCACACGTTGTGCCTCACTTTTTTGCTGCCATTATAAATATCAACGGCAACGGGCAACCGAAATACTTTTCCTTCCTGTTTTTGCTCAACGATCACCTTCACTGTTTTCGCAGCATCGTCGTATACATAATCAATGTTTAACGACGGGTGGCCGGCGCCGAAATACCATTGGTTCCAGAACCAGTTCATGTCTTTGCCGGTTACTTCTTCAAACGCGAGCCGCAGTTGGTGCGCCTCTGCAGATTGATATTTATTTTTTGCGAGGTAAACGTGCAGCGCCCTGAAGAATGCGCTGTCGCCCACATAATTTCTGAGCATATTGAGGATGCGTCCGCCTTTGTTATAGCTCACGGCATCGAACATTGCTTCTTTATCCTGGTAATAGTAGCGCACAAGATTTTTTTGATCGCTTTGGCTGTTGATGTAGCCCATCATGTCGGCGTAATTGTGTTCATCCGCAGCGTCCTTGCCGTATTTGTGTTCCAGCCACAGGTATTCGCTGTAGTTGGCGAACGATTCATTGAGGGTGAGGTTGCTCCAGCTTTCGCTTGTAACAAGATCACCGAACCATTGATGAAACAGTTCGTGGGCGATGGTGTTCTCCCAGATGTTGCCATCAACAAGTTGCCTTGCGTCCTGCTGGGCGCTTTCCTGGTGGAGGGTGGCGGTGGTATTTTCCATGGCGCCGCTCACATAATCGCGTCCCACGATTTGCGAATATTTATTCCAGGGATAATCCATTCCGAGGATCTTCGAATAGAACGTCATCATTTCGGGCGTGTTGCCGAATATTTTGCGGGCTACCGGTGCATATTCTTTTTCAACGTAGTAACTCACTTCCTTGTCTTTGTATTTATCTTTTACCACGGCAAAGTCGCCAACACCCATAAAGAAAAGGTAAGGGGCGTGCGGCATGTCCATTTTCCACGTGTCGGTGCGGGTGCCATTGCTATTTTTTTTCTGGGATGCGAGCTTGCCGTTTGAGAGGGTTACGTATTTCGCGGGCACCGTCATCGCAATTTCCTGGGTGGTTTTTTGGTTGGGCTTGTCAATGATGGGGCACCACACCGATGTGGCCTCGGTTTCACCCTGTGTCCATATTTGTGTGGGCTTTTCTTTGTCGGCGCCCGTGGGATTGATGAAATAAAGTCCTTTAGCGTCGGTGATGGCTGCGCTGCCTTTTGTTTTCAGCTCATTTGGTTTGGCAACGTAGTCGATGTACACGGTGTATTTGTCGTTGCGCGTGTAGCTTTTATCCAGTTTGATGTGCAACTGCATTCCGTCGTAATCATATTTCAGCGGCTTTTTCGCTGTGCCTTTCACGATGGAAACGGAGTGAATGTCCATGCCTTTCGCATCGAGGGTCAGCGAATCGGTGGGATAAAAATGCGGGGCAAGGGTGATCCACGCTTTGCCGTTCATGTAGGCTTTTGTATAGTCGAAGTTCACCTCCAGCTTGGTGTGAACGAGGTCGTTGATGCGTGTGGCGGTTTCGCGGTAATCTTGTTGCCAGGCGGTATCGGGGGATGGTGATTGTGAAAAAACAGGCGCATTCAGCACAAACAAAACGAACAATAATAACAGTTGCTTCATCTCTAATATTTAAGGTGATAAAGATAAGTTTGGACGATTGTATTCGGCGCGAAAAAAGTATAAGTGGCGTAATAGCGGCTCAAATAAGTAATTTTGACGGATCAATAAACAAAGGCTGGTATGCGGCGACTCATCGGACTTATCATGTTATTTTTTTCGGGCCATGTATTTGGGCAGCAGGATTATTTTGTTTTTATACAGGAGCCCACGAAACAGCCTTTTTATGTAAGGGTGGGCGAAGAGAGCTTCAGTTCTTCGGCCAGCGGGCATTTGGTGATGGCGCCGGTAAAAGATTCGGCGTACAGTTTATACGTTGGGTTTCCCAAAAACAAGTATCCCGAGCAATTGTTTATGGTGGACGTTAAGGGCGACATGGGATTTGAGTTGAAGCACATTGACGGTGGGTGGCAGTTATTTGATTTGGAAGCATTGCGATTGATAAAGCCCATGAGGAACAGCAGCCGGGATACCGGCGTTAAACGCACCGATTCTTATTCGATGCTGTTGGCGGGGGTGGTCAACGATACATCGGTATTATATACTACAACCATGAAGGAACCTGATTCGGTTGCGCAGGCGCCCGCGCCGGTGCAGCCGGTTGCACAGGCGCCGGTTCAGTCGCAGGAGATGGTAACCCCGCCGCGGCCGGATACTCCGGAGGTAGCAAAGGCAGAACCACAGGCGGCGGAGACGGCGGAGGAAAAGGAGAATGTTCCGGCGAAGGGGGCCAATAAGGCGCCCGATTCGGTGAGGAAGATGGATGCGATGATCGTGATCAGGGGCGATGCGGGCCGGCAGGAGTTGCCGGCGGTTGCGCGTGACAATGGCGGGGCGCAGCAGCAGGCCGTGAAGCGGGACAGCAGGGACATTATCCGGTATGAGACGATCAATGTGAGTCAGGGCAAGCGGATCACGTATCTGGACAGGACCGGTCCGGTAACGGATACCATCAGGATAATCGTGCCCCGTTTATGAGCCGGTATTTTATCGAGGTCTTTTATAAGGGAACACAGTATGCCGGTTTCCAGGTGCAGCACAATGCCGTAACCGTGCAGGGCGAGGTGGAGCGGGCACTGGGCGTATTTTTCCGGAAGGAGGTGGGGTTGACCGGATCGTCGCGAACCGATGCGGGGGTGCATGCGCGGCAGAATTACTTTCATATGGATTTGGAAGATGAGTTTGAGCAGCGCTGGGTGTATAACATCAATTCGTTGTTGCCGGTGGATATTGCCGTGAGGAGGGTGGTGAAGGTGGGTGATGGGGCGCATTGCAGGTTTGATGCATTGTGGCGGGAGTACAGTTATTTGGTTTACCGGGAGAAGGATCCGTTTGTGCGTGAGTTTGGTTATTACTTTCCGTATACCATGGATATTGGGGCGATGAGGGCGGCTGCGGAGGTAGTGAAGAAGCATGGGATGTTTGAAGCGTTTTCGAAGCGCAACACGCAGGTGAAGACGTATTTGTGTTCGATAATGGAGAGTGTGTGGGAAGACGGGGAGGGGAGGATCGTGTATAGGGTGA
>CAMPGT010000323.1 GCA_946885665.1 uncultured Chitinophagaceae bacterium
TTATAAAAGGAACAGTATCGACATTCACCACGATGACATCATTGTTACCACAGGAGGATCGGAAGCGATCCTCTTTGGCATGATGGGATGCCTCGATGCGGGCGATGAAGTGATCAGCACCGAACCTTTCTATGCCAACTACATGGGATTTGCCGCAGAGGCCAATGTGATTGTCAAAGCAGTGACGTCAACCATCGAAACCGGCTTTGCCCTGCCTTCGTTCGACGATATTGAAAAAGCCATCGGCCCCAAAACGAGGGCTATCATCATCTGCAATCCCAACAATCCAACCGGTTATTTATATACCCGGGACGAGCTGGAAGTGCTAAAGCAGCTTGTCATCAAGCACGACATCTACCTTTTTTCTGATGAGGCGTACCGCGAGTTCACCTACTCGGGCGAGCATTTCAGTGCGTTGCAACTGACCGGCGTTGACGATCACGTGGTGTTGATGGATACCATTTCGAAAAGATACAGTGCATGCGGCGCCCGCCTTGGCGCGCTCATCACGCGAAATAAAAACGTGATCGCTGCCGCAATGAAGTTTGCGCAGGCAAGGCTGAGCCCTCCGGGATTTGCACAGATACTGGCAGAGGCCGCCGTTGACCTGCCGGCCGACTATTTCGACAAGTCGAAGAAGGAGTACATGAAGAGACGGGATTTGATGGTGAAGAGGCTGAATGCGATGCCGGGAGTGGTTTGTCCTAATCCCGGCGGAGCGTTTTATGTGATCGCCAGGCTGCCCGTGGACGATGCCGACCGCTTTTGCCAGTGGCTGCTCGAGTCATTTTCTTACGAGGGCGCCACGGTGATGATGGCGCCGGGTTCGGGGTTTTATGCCACGCCCGGCCTGGGCAGGCAGGAGGTACGGCTGGCGTACGTGTTAAATACAGAAGATATCGGGAATGCGATGGACTGCCTGGAGAAAGCGTTGGTGGAATATAATCAATAGAAAAGGCCCATGGGAGCGTTGGCTCAGATGGGCCCGGTTTCATGGTTCTACGGATCGCTGAATTCCACAATTAGGCGTCACATATTTTAATATATTGGCAGATCCTTAATTACATAATTCACTTTCCTGGGTTTCGTTTTCTGTTTTTCCATTTTACTCCTGTCGTCAAATTCATCCTGGGCCTTGTGTTTCTTATCTTCTTTTTCGGGTTCGGGCAGCTTGCCCCTGTCTATTTTTTTATCGGCTGGCATATTCAGGTAATTTTAAAGGTGATCGTATAAAATAGAATTCATCCAAGAATTACCAAATTTCTATGCCAATATTTCGTAAACTTCTAATTGCTTAAAATATAGGACTGGCGCGCTTTGCACGAATTTGCCATAACTATGGCGCGCAAGAAAATGCGTGCTTGTGGAGAATTATCAACAATACTTTTGCCGCAAATTCACGATTGATTTTTCCCCGCCTTGTAACCGGAAATGGAGTAGTATAAAATATACAGATAACAGGGAAGTACGCACAGGAAAAACGACAGGCCGTTGCTGAGATGGAGGTTATCCTTAAAGTACCCGTACAGCAGCGGCAGGATGGCGCCACCGGCGATACCCATTACCAGCATCGCCGAAGCTATTTTGGTAAACCTGCCGAGGCCGCCGATAGCCAGCGGCCATATGGCCGGCCACATGAGGGCGTTGGAAAGGCCGAGCAAGGCGATGAATGTTACGGAGGTGTATCCGTCTGTAAGGAAAACGCAAACGGTAAAGATGATGCCCGAAATGGCGGAAAACTTAAGACCCGTTTGCTGGGAAATAACCTTCGGGATAGTCAGTACCCCAATCACGTAGCCTACCAGCATGGCGGCGAGTGTGAAGGTGGTGAAGTATTTCGTTTCTGAAAGAGGCATTCCCATGGCTTTACCGTACATCCCGATGGCATCGCCGGCCATTACCTCTGCACCTACGTACAGGAAGATGCAAACCACACCCAGCATCAGGTGAGGGTAGGCAAACACGCTGCTCCTCGCGGGATTGTTTGCGGTGGCCGTTCCCGGCTCCTCCTTGTCGGTGTCGATTTCCGGGAGGGATGACTTTTTGATCATGAATGCCAGCAGGCAAAGGATCACGGTAATCACAATATACGGGGTGATGATCCGGGAAGCCAACTCGTCGAGCAGGCGGTTTTTCTGGATGATGTCGGTGGTGCTCAGAATTTCATTTTCAAGATTAGTGGCGTCTGCCAGTACAACGGCGGCGAGTATCAGCGGGCTGATCATGCCCGCTCCTTTGTTGCAGATGCCCATGATGCTGATGCGCTTGGCGGCGCTTTCGATCGGCCCGATAATGCTGATGTAAGGGTTGGACGCGGTTTGCAGCAGGGCGAGACCCATGCCCTGCACAAATAATCCGGTAAGGAACACGGGGAAGCTTCTTGAATTGGCAGCCGGAACGAATATCAACGAGCCGATGGCCATGATGAGCAGGCCGAGCGCCATCCCGTTTTTAAAGCCCGTTACCTTCAATATCCTTGACGAGGGTATAGCCAGGAAGAAGTAGGCCATGTAAAATGCAAACGTTACGAAGAACGCCTGCACGTCGTTGCTCAACTGGCAGGCGAGTTTCAGGAAAGGTATAAGCGTACCGTTCAGCCACGTAACAAACCCAAAAACGAAGAAAAGGACGCCGATGATAAAGATGGCGTAAGTATTTGAATCCCTGGCAACCCGTGGGGCAGCTATTGTTTGCATATGGAAGATTTATTTTTTTCTACAAGCGCTTGTACCTGTTTTTTGAAGATAGGGGATTTTTCCTGGTAACAACGCAACAGTTCGATCTGGTTTTTTGCGCGAATGAGGTTATGACCCTCATATTTAATGCTGTAGTAAATATCGTTGTTAAAGTGGTCGGCAAGAAACCTCACAGCCTGCATGTAGATCATGAATTCGCCGGAATAAACGAAATGATCCACCTCGCTCGACGTAAGCTCATCACTCATTTCTTCCAGGTAGCCCTCCGCAATGGCGGAGAAGTATTCTTCCCTCACTGAAAGACGCGAAAATTCGTTCTCTTCTTCACTGTACGGGCAAAGGTAGGTGCGCATCATGTCGCCCACATCGCTGATGAAGTAACCGGACATGGTCGTGTCGAGGTCGATAACGCAAATGCCTTTGTTGTGCTCATTGAACAGCACATTGCTGATCTTGGTGTCGTGGTGCGTTACTCTTTTTTTGAAATTGGGATCCGCAACGATCTTTTCATATTCGGTTACGATCGCTTTGTTGTTCCTGATAAAGGCTATTTCCGGTCCGCATTGCCGTATGCGTTCCGGGTTGCCATTCTTCAGGCTGTCCTCAAATAGTTTGTATCGTAAAATAAGATCGTGAAAATGCGGAATGGTGAACTTAAGGCTGCCGGCATCGAACCCCGCGAGTGTTTTTGTAAAGCGGCCAAACTGCTGCGCTGCTTCGCGTGCGATTTGCGGGGAAGAAGCCACCACGTATGTTTTCGAGTTTTTGATGAACGGCATCAGGCGGTAGTACCCTCCCATTTCATATACCATGTCATTATTGCTTTGCGTGGCGATGGGCAGAACGAAAGCGTAATCGGGAAAGTGAATGTTGAGGTACCGGCCGATTGATCTTAAGTTATCGGCCACGTCGTCGGGAATATTGAACACGTTCTGGTTGATGCGTTGCAAAATGTATTCGCTTGCGCCGCTTGTAATTTTCCAGGTGTTGTTAATCAGGCCCGTACCAAAGGGAATTATTTCGCATTGATTTTCTTGCAATCCGTAAGCGGCTAATATGGTTCTAAGCATCAATTCTGAACGTGAAATGAATAGTAGTTCCAAACATAGCAAACTTACACATTCGATAGCTTATCAAACGTTTGCGTATAACGTGCAGCAAAGTGCCGGAAATATCAAAAAAGTATAAATCATAACCATTCCGGTTTGCCTGGAATGGTTATGATTATACAGGATATTGAAAATCACTGTTTAGTTTCGGTGTCCTGGTTTTCCTGTTGCGACGTGTTTTTTTTAGGTTTTAAATTGGCGAGCGATCCCTTTTTTTCGATCTCGTCTTTTTCTTCGGGATCGTCGGATGTTACACCGGAGTTGTATGACCCCCCCAGTGTGGCTTTTTCCTGAA
>CAMPGT010000324.1 GCA_946885665.1 uncultured Chitinophagaceae bacterium
CGTGAGACGGTATCCCCCGCTGGCGGGGGTGGCGCGAAGCGCCGGGGGTGGACCCGCAAACGACAATCGGCAAAGAGAGCGCTAACTTTTAACTCTCTACCTTCTGAAATGTGTAACAAACGACCGCAACGTCGTATTGATCTTCGCCACAAAATGATTTGTTGACCTGAAATTCATCTCATCATAAAACTCTCCACGCACCTGCTGCGAATCGAAATCAACAGCAGTGATCTGCAAGGTGCGAATATTATCATTATTGACATTGCGTTTCTGGATATCCCATGTGCCCTGGAACTTGTTTCCCGCAGCATCAGTATAAGTGAGGGTGCCATCGCTGTTGAAAACAAAAGTCCCTTCACGAAAAGCAATATCCTCCCTGTTACCGCCAAACCCGAACCGATTCACTTCGCTGATCCTCCAGGTACCAACGATGCGGTCGTCATACGGTTTCAAAAAATCCTTGCTGCAGGCACACAGCAAAAGTGAACAAATAATAACGGTGTAGATTTTCTTCATGGCGGGTGAGTTGACTTCACAAAATTTAAAAAAATTAAAAGAGGATGAATTGTGATGTAACTTGTTTAGCATATAAATAACACAAATGTTAACAGCAAAATGAAATTTGCTAAATTGTATCCATGTACAACATCAACATCAACAGAAGAGGATTTTTGAAAGGAACGGCGGCCTCACTGGCACTAACAACGCTGGGCCCGCGTGGCATTGACATCATCAACCCGCTGCGTCCGGTACGCGTGGGCCTGATCGGCACGGGGTGGTACGGCAAAAGCGATCTCTTCAGGCTTATCCAGGTAGTACCCACCGACGTGGTGGCCCTTTGCGATGTGGATCAACACCAGCTTGCCGAAGCGCAACAACTCGTGAGCCAGCGGCAGAAGTCGGGCAAAAAACCTGTGGGATATGGCGACTACCGGAAAATGCTTGCCAACCACGAGTTCGACATCATCCTTATCGGCACTCCCGATCACTGGCACGCGCTCACTATGATAGATGCCGTGAAAGCCGGCGCGCATGTGTACGTACAAAAACCCATCAGCGTTGACGTAATGGAAGGCGAGGCCATGGTGGCCGCCGCCCGTAAATACAACCGCGTGGTACAGGTGGGCACGCAACGGAGAAGCACACCGCATTTTATCGAAGCCAAAAAAAATATTATAGACGCCGGCCTGCTCGGCAAAGTGTCGCACGTAGAAATGTGCTGTTATTACCACATGAGAAATAACGGCAACCCACCCGTGCAGCCCGTTCCGGAATGGTTCGATTATGACATGTGGACCGGCCCCGCACCGCTGAGGCCCTACGACGGAATACCACACGTACGCTGGTGGAGAGCATTCATGGAATACGGCAACGGCATTATGGGCGACATGTGCGTTCACATGTTTGATGCGGCCCGATGGCTGCTCGGATTGGGATGGCCCAAAAAAATCAGCTCAACGGGAGGAATTTATGTTGATAAAACAGGCAAGTCGAATATTGCGGACACGCAAACGGCCATCTTCGAATACGACAACCTCGCCTGCGTATGGCAGCAGCGAAGCTGGGGAACGCCCGCCGATCCCGATTATCCATGGGCGTTATTCATCTACGGCGATAAAGGGACCATCAAGATGAGCACCATGCAGTATGATTTTATTCCCGCCGATGACAAGCACAAAAAGATACACAAAGACGTGGTGTACGAAAGGGAAAAATATCCGGAGGACCTCAAAGAAAAAAATATAGAGCTGCACGCCGCTCCTGCCACCAGGGGCCATATGCTGAATTTCCTCGCCGCCATCGACGACAGCAAGCGACCCGTCGCCGACATTGAGCAGGGTCACATTTCGACGGCAAGCTGCATACTCGCTAATTTATCCATGAAAACAGGAAGGCCCCTCGTTTACGATCCCCAAAAAATAGAGGTGGTGAACGATGCCGAGGCAACGGCGCTGCTTAAACGCAGCTACCGCGAACCATGGGTACATCCGGAACGAAACAGCATTTAACACAACGCAGCGCCGAAAATACCAATGCAGAGGGCCCGCCCCCGGTAACGGCATTACGTCCTGGTAAACTTATAAGGATACACCTTATCTGAGTTCCACTGTGCCACATACAGGTTGCCCTCATCATCCACGCACACGTCGTGCGGATGGGCGAAAATCTTTTCGGCCTGCGACATAGGCTTCAGTTGACCATTTTCGTACGCCGGTTTCGAACCGCCGATGTTAGAAACCACGCGGTTGTCTTTATCCAGGATCGTTACAAAACCGGTCCTTTCGGCGTTGAGGTCGGGAGAACGCAGCACCGCAGCATATAGATGATCGCCATCGATCACCGGCCGGCAAACGCACGCCCCCGGAAGCCTGATCACTTCCTTCAATTTGCCATCCATCGAAAATCTTTTAAAACAATTCCTCGACCTGTCGGTAACGATAAGGTCCGGATCCGGTTTCCGGGTGTCGACCGTAATGCCGTGGGCATTGTCGAGATGCTCATCTCCTTCTCCCCTGCCGCCAAAATAATTAAGCAGCTTCCCATTGGCGTTATAGTGCATCACATATTGCAAACCATAGCCATCGGCAATATAAAATTCTCCATTGTCGAGCACCGTTGTTTCGGTGGGCACAAACTGTTCGCTTTTTGTATATGCGGCGATCTCTTTTGGATAGGTCACCGTGAGCAGCACTTTTCCATCTATCGTGGTTTTATACACCTCGTGTTTTTCTATATCGGTGATGAAGAGGTAATCCTCTCCGCCGGCCCGGTGCAAAGTGAGACCGTGACCACCGGGGAACTGGTGACCCCAGTTTTTCAGCAGTTTACCCGATTTATCGTAGATAAGGATGTTGTTCTTCGTTTCGTTGGTGAGCAGGATGATCCGCCCTTTACTATCCTGTATCATTTCATGGCAATCGTTCACAGGATATTGTGATGGCGACAATTTGCTCCATTTTGTATCCATCCGGTAGGTTAAACCATTGTGCCCATAAACCGGCGAATCGTTCTTCGCCAGCAGGTCCCGAAATATGAGCATGCCCCCGGAAATCGCAATGGAATGCTTAATAAACTTTTTTCTGTTCATAACATTATCATTAATTGTGATCGCACTAAAGGTACAAATCAATTAATAGCAACGGCTGATGATTAAACTGCGAACCGGCAGTATATTTCTTAAATTTACGTCGGGATAACACAACCGGCTTTCTGTAAAAAATTGGGGCATGACTTACGAAGAGAGGATCATACATGAATTGCGCGTATGGCGGAAACAGATGCTGCGCCGGCCAACAATGCTGAACAAGCTGTCTAAAAGCGTACAGAATAAACTCAATTCCCTTATACCCGAAAAAGTACACAAGGGCATTACCGCAACCATCAGGAACATGGTTAAGGCTGTTCTTTTTGGGGCCAAGTGGACGACGAAAGGAAAGAACCAGTTTGTTTCGATGGTAGCGCGCGACATCGCCGCCGACCAAAAGATCAGCTTCTACCAGGGAACGGCGGCCACCGAAGGTGCGATAACCGGTGCGGGCGGCATCCTGCTGGGCCTCGCCGATTTCCCGATTTTGCTAGCCCTGAAAATTAAACTGTTATTTGAAATAGCTGCGATATATGGTTATTCTACACATGATTACAGGGAACGTCTGTTCATCCTACACATCTTTCAACTCGCCTTTTCCAGCCAGCAGCATCGCAGAAATATTTTCGTTGCCATGGAGAAGTGGGACAGCCGGATACACGAACTGCCGGAAGACATTAACCAATTCGACTGGCGAAGCTTTCAGCAGGAATACAGGGATTATATAGATATCGCTAAAATGGCGCAACTCGTACCTGTCATCGGCGCACCTGTTGGCGCCGTGGCCAACTACCAACTGGTGAAGAAGCTGGGCCGCACTGCCAAAAACGCCTATCACATGCGTTGGGCGGAGAGGAGTATGCTGGCAGACGTGAGGCGGGAGCCGTGAGACGGTAAAAGACCAGTGTCCACCCCCGGCGCTTCGCGCCACCCCCGCCAGCGGGGGATACCGTTGCCCTTTGCTCTGTACATCCGCGCCAGCGGGGGATA
>CAMPGT010000325.1 GCA_946885665.1 uncultured Chitinophagaceae bacterium
GGTGGCTGCTTCATACATCGAGGGCGTAGCGATTCCTGCCACGCCGGAAATAACCACAAGCGCCGTCAGACTCATGGTAAAGAATAAAATCGTTTTTGGTTGCATTTGTGTTTTGATTTGGAAAAGGCCCTCACTCATATCGCCTGATAGCAGCAATATGGTCGTAGGCAGACAAGACATCATTTTCCACAAACGAGATTTCGCCGCTGCGATCCAGTACCTTTCCAATAATGTCATCGACAACGTCTTTCATTTGAACGTGCCTATCATACAATGAGGAACGGATAGGAATCACATGTTGGGAAGTGCCGGCCGATCCGCGAAAACTTTTTTCCACAATCAGGTGCTCAATATTGTTTTTGTTTGCTGCAGCCGCAACATCATCAATTCCAGTTGCCAGGCGCTGCTTTTTGGCTGCTGTATCAATCTTTCGCAAAAGCTGCTTGTCTAAAAGTTTCGTCCACTTCCTTAAATACGGAGAAATAATGTCACTCAATCCCGATAACGTCGCTGGAGGATCGCAGTAAAGAACATTGATGATGGCCTCCCTATTTTTGGTGAGTTTCAGAAAGTGCCCCAATAGGCGGTCAGGCCCCATCGCAAACACAGGCAGCTTATACGCATGGAGAAGTAGCCTTAGCGACGTGTCGATATGCCGCAAAAATTTGAGCATGATGATCTCCCTGCGGCTGGAAACATCGGTAAAATTGGAGACTTTTTCCCGCCATTCGGTAACCACTTCCCGGTAAGAACGCGGTGCATCTGTCAGTATCCTGGCAAATGAGCGGCCGTTATGATAAAAAATCTGGTTGTGCGAGCCGCTCAGCGCCAGTACGAGATACTGTTGTTGTTGTTGTTGTTGTTGTTGTTGATTAAAAACAAGGTCTCTTATGCTAAATCCTTCGTCAATGATTATTTTTTGCTCGACCTGGATGTCCAGGTACAGCACTTTTTCAAAAATGGGTGATAAAAATATAGCGATACTCTTTTTGTGCGTCGAATAGTTGAGCTCATTAAACAGCAAATGCAGCTTGCGTATCATGACATCAACAATTTCAAAGGAATAGTTTTCCGCAAGCTTCCTCTCGATTTCCTTAGCAAACAATTTCAGGATATGCGACAAGTCTCCTTTCGATGTCATCTTCGGTTCAAAAGGTATTGTCAAACTCAAAGAAGGCCTATAATATACGGCGTGAAGTACATCAGATATTTCAGGAGAAACAGCGGTTATCATAATCCTATGTTTATAACAAAAGTATTTATCGTGCGCTTCGATAGCCGATGGCTGCCGTCAATATGATCGATGATTTTCGTCAGCCGCAACTCCGGCTCCGGCATCGGTAGAAAGGAAAGCCGTTTTGACTTTGAGAGAAGCGTGAGGCGGCTGATTCTTTCGAGCCCACTTGATTGACAGCAGTATGGAGCCGAAGGATAAGCAAACGATGCACATCCAAATCAACTTGCCGAAAAATGGGGTAAAGTACACGATTTTGAGAAGCATAAACACGAACAACGCTACCGACACGGTTGTCCGGTAAGGCCAGCTTTCGCGGCCCACTTTCTGTACAAGATGTGCGAGGTTCAATGCACTAATGGTTGTTGCCAGCAAAAGAAGAGCAACATACGATGTACCCACCAACACCCCCACAGGAATCGCAATGATTGTTGCAATCAACAGTACGGCGGCGATGGGTACACCTGCGATAAAGGCGGCGCCCAAAACGCCGCAACGCAGTGGGCGCGCGTGAAACAAAGCAGCCGACCGGCTGAATGCGGAGCTAAACAGGTATTCAAAAATACCGATCATGACGAGTATCATGCCCAGGTACCACAGCAACCCTAAAAAGTTTGTGGCTCCTAAAAAGTACCACTTCGAATAGGTGATGGACAGCAACGGGTCAAAGGCAACTGGATGGCCGTGCAGATAGGTCGGCATTTTAATGGGCCGGCTCATGGGCATCCAATAGCGGACCACCCGCGAAAAACTTGCCTGGTTGCCAATGACGATCGACTCTGTGGCAGCCAATTGTATCTTGCCATCAATTTTTCCGTTGATGATAAGATTGGTGCCCCGCACCTCCGCATCTCCCAGTATTTGTCCGTTCATCTGAAAATTTTGACAAGTAACATTCGCTGTCTTTCTTATCGTACCATCGACAACGATGTTTCCGCCCAGCACAAAAAAATCGTTGGCCGATCCGTTTGAAAGCAAACGAACGTCTCCGCCTGTGACGATGACATCGCCGGCACCGTTTGAAGCTATCTTTAGCGAACCGCCTGCGCAGCGTATGTCCTCGCTAACTACGCCATTCAGGTACACCTTTGCGCCGGCGACAAGAAGATCTCGGGTAACCGAATCATTGACGACAACCACCCCTCCAGTCGCAACCAGATCGCCGCGCACCGGCGCATTGACGATAACATACCCGCCTGAAACATACAGGTTGCCATCGACCCTCTCTGAAACAACCACTTTAGGACCACTCATAAAGGTTTGTCCTGAAGCAAGCCCGGCGATAAGCATCGCCAGAAAGGCGATTAGATATTTCATACAATTGACTTTCGATATGCTGGATACAAAAAGGGTAACTAATTTTCCGCCTTGTCAATGCGCCGTACTTCCTGCAGACTGTCCTGTTCTAACCGCACAATGACGAAGTCTTTAATTCCTTCAAGGTTGATGATCCAAAACACTTCACTATTTCTTGTGACCTTCGCCACATACGTAATGACATAGCCCTTATACAGTTCCGTTACGCGATATCCCATATCTTGTGTCAGATGATGCGCCAGGCCGTATCCAATATCATATTGTATATAGCCGTTCTTCTTAAACAATGCCTGATGTCGGAGATCATCTTTGATAAATTTCGCGAGATAATCTTTATCCTGTCGGTACCACTGCAGGTCTTGCGCATGAGGAAACGCGCGACGGAACGCCCGGTTAAGCCGGGAATCAACATGTCGTACGGAGGTGACGGTAACCGTTGGCAACGAAACGGTGTCGCCTTTTTCTTGCGCATAAGACATCATTGACGAAGCCATTGAGGTCATTGCAATAAACAGCAGTTGCAGTTTTTTCATATAAGGTAGTGCTGGTGTTTTGAATGGTCATGCAAATTAGTGGCACAAAAAGGCTGGACACGATGATACCCGTCAGCGGTATCCATGATCCCGATCAATAGCTTTTGATTATACCTTTTTATCGGCGTGATGCAAAGGCGAGCCAGCGTTTACCTGCTTTCAGAAAGATGGCTGAACAAGGCGGCGCGTGTGTCGTAAAAGTCTTGTTGCACACGCAACAGTTGAGCATGGATGGCTCCTTTGTTCGTCATCGGCGGGACGGCTTCCCCTGTCGAAGCCACAGCCGGCCGGTCGTCGTTGGCAATCACTTGACGAAGCCAACGAATCGAAGCTTCGGTCTGAAGGAGCCTGCTGAGGTAATTTTCTGAAAGGTTAAGGATACGATCCTCGCCGTCACTGTGGCTCACCAGTGATGCCAGATGGTTTTTACAATGAACGCATTCCAGGGAGATAAAGTCCAGTGTCCGGCGCCAGCATTCGCGTTCGAATTGAATATGTTCTTCTTTAAAACTTCTCCTGATCATTTCCATGCATTCAGCAGTAACGAAAATACCCTGGGTCGCCTCATAAAAAGATGATCGGGATCATCCAAACGGCTGACAGGAATTGCCTTGCTTACGTCTTATGGTCAGGTGGACGCGGCGGGGCTATCGATATTTTCGGGACATGAACGATCTGCCGGTTTTCTCAAAAGATGGTTTTTCACATCCTTACGATATTGACCCGGTCTACTCCAGGAAAGTTGCCTATTTCTGCATGGAGTACGCCATTCACCAGTCTTTGAAGTTGTACGCAGGCGGTTTGGGGTTTTTGGCAGGATCCCATGTGCGAAGTGCGTATCGTCTGAGACAAAATATGGTGGGCATTGGCATTTTATGGAAATATGGATATTACGATCAGGTGCGCAAGGCAGATCAGACAATGGAAATTCTTTTCCAGGAAAAGATATACGGTTTTTTGAAGAAGGTGGATGTGTCGTTTACCATC
>CAMPGT010000326.1 GCA_946885665.1 uncultured Chitinophagaceae bacterium
ACGACTATAACCTGTATCTGGGCATGCTTAGAAGCAGGGGCACAATGGTTTGTGTCGGCATTCCAACCACTAATATCCAGGCCTCTCCACTCGGCGTTATTTTCTTTGGTAGAACACTGGCGGGATCGTTGATAGGAGGATTGCCGGAAACACAGGAAATGCTTGATTATTGTGCCGAAAAAAATATAACAGCCGATGTGGAAATGATTGATATGAAAGATGTCAATCAATGTTATGAACGTTTGATTAAAGGTGATGTCAGGTACCGGTTTGTAATTGACATGGCAACGCTTTGATGGTTTTATTCTCACTTTTTACGTATAAGATCAGAGGGCGGCTGCCCGGCCTAAAACTATATTTGGAATTAGCTTATTTCGTTTCATAATTTTAGAGATAATTACAATTCATTGATATGCGACCGGGGCTCAAAGGCCTTTCAATGATTACATTGCTGGCCATTTCATGTGGGAGTGAAAACAGGGAGTCTGCGCCGGCTTTGATCTCGCTGAATTTAAAGCGCGGCGATATTGTATCCTGCGGTCCTGCCGAACCACAATACGGAAGCGTGAACTTTGATATTACCGCTTCGGATACCATCCAAAAACAGTTTAACCTCGGGTTGTCCCTACTTCATTCTTTCGAGTACGACGATGCCGAAAAAGTTTTTGCGAAAATCATTGACCAGGACTCCAAATGCGCCATGGCCTATTGGGGTGTTGCCATGAGTAACAATCATTCATTATGGGCGCCTCCGACACCTGCTGAACTGGAGAAGGGAGCGGCCGCTATTGAAATAGCACAAAGTGTAAAGGATAAATCCGCGATGGAGACGGCATTTATTGATGCCACCGCTGAATTTTACAGAAACCGGGCGTCTGCGGATCACGCATCGCGAACCGCAGCCCTGGAAAGAGCAATGGAAAAATTGTATGCCAGGTATTCACAGAACATCGAAGCGGCTATTTTTTATTCTCTCGCCTTAAATGCCGCTGCGGATCCAAAAGACAAATCATTTTTTAAACAAAAGAAGGCCGGGAAAATTCTCGATAGTTTATTTGCAACAAATCCAATACATCCTGGCGTTGTGCATTATATCATTCACAGTTATGATTATCCTGAACTGGCAGGTGCCGCACTCGAGGCTGCGCGAAAATACGCTTTTATAGCGCCTTCGTCGGCACACGCGCAACATATGCCCTCCCATGTATTTACGCGCCTTGGATTGTGGGATGAAGACATAACGTCCAATCTTGCTTCGGTGGCATCGGCGAAATGTTACGCTAAGAATAATGGCATAGATGGTCATTGGGACGAAGAACTGCACGGCCTCGATTACCTTGTTTACGCTTATTTGCAGAAAGGGGATTCCGCGGAGGCGAAGGTTTATGTGGACTATTTAGACACCATTAAGAAGGCAGAGCCTGAGAATTTCAAGGTGGCTTATGCATATGCGGCCGTTCCGGTAAGATATGTACTTGAAAACAGGCAGTGGAACGCTGCTGCCAAGCTGAAATTCCATCCTGATAATTTTCCATGGGAACGCTATCCCTGGCAAAAAGCCATTCTTCATTTCGGCAGAAGTATTGGGAATGTTCATGTAGGAAATATTCCGGCTGCGGAAAATGAGGTACACAGCATGAAAATTTTGTATGATACATTGATTGCACAGGGGGATGTTTATAAAGCCGATCAGGTTCTTATTCAAATGCAATCGGCGAAGGCCTGGATATTGTTTAAAAAGGGAGAGAATGATGAGGCGCTGAAGCTTATGCAGGAAGCGGCTGATAGGGAGGACAACACGCAAAAGCATCCTGTTACCCCTGGTGAGGTGCTGCCGGCGCGCGAGATGTTGGGTGATATGCTGCTGGCGATGAATAAAGCTGATGAAGCGGTTGCCGCTTACGAAGCAGATTTAAAGACGCATCCCCACCGCCGCAATGGTTTGATAGGTTTGGCATCCGCCAAAGATCAAATCAAGAAAAAGTCCCTCTCGCGTTAATTAAGTCGCCGCCTGTCACTTCAGTAAACCTCCTGGTATAGCAACCGCTGCTTCAAGGCTTCGAGCAGGCCGCCATCACTCCAGTCTCCATTGAATTTTTCACCATTGATGAAAAAAGTCGGGGTCCTGTTCACCCCACTCCTCAAACCGCTTTCAAAATCCGCTTCGACCTTATCAGCCAACTGCTGCTGCCGAATGTCATGCGCAAACCTGGCAGCATCAAGGCCGATCTCATCAGCAAGGATCATGATGTTTGCAATGTCCAGGTTTCTTTGATTCTCGAAGATAATATCATGCATTTCCCAAAACTTTCCCTGCAGCCCGGCCGCCTCTGTCGCCACAGCAGCCGTAAATGCATGCGGATGGATGGTTGACAACGGAAAGTTGCGAAATACGAATTTGATGTCGCGGCCCAACAGCTCGACAATATTTTTTACGATCGGATACGCCCGGCCGCAATAAGGACATTCATAGTCGCCATATTCAACCAATTCAATCGGTGCATTGGCATATCGCATGATGTGATCAAAGCTGTTTACGGGAGGTACTAACTGTTTCATTGTTTTGTATTTGCTAAGTTTCATTAATTAATTATTTCTGCACTGTCCAACTGTTCCAGTGCGGTAAGTATTCCATCGGCGCCCGGATTAATGCCAACAGGCGACAAATAGCTCCACCGAATAATGCCGTTTTCATCCATAACATACAATGCCCGCTTGCATTCTCCGGTCTTTTCATCGTACACTTCGTAAAGCCTGGCCACTTCGCCTTTCGGCTCGAAGTCTGACAACAGCGGAAAGTGAAACTTATGGTGTTCGGTAAACGCCAAATGGCTCCATTTACTATCTACAGAAATGCCGATCACTTGCGCGTTGTGCCGAGCAAAGTACTTTCCCATTTCATTATACAGCGTCATCTGGTCGTCACATACCGGGCTCCAGTCGGCCGGGTAAAATGCCAGTATAACTTTCTTATCTGTCAGCTCACTTAATCTCAGTTTCTGATCGGGCGTTGAGAAAAGTTCAAAATCGGGAGCTATCGTGCCTGTGGGTAACATAGTGTTTATTTTTTTAGGTCATCAAAGTTTTTCTGCTGCGCTGATGATAAATTCAGCAACTTTTTCGGGCTGCGACACCATGGGAACATGGCTCGATTTGAGCTCGAGCGTCGTTGCTTTCATCAGTTTCGATTTAAGCCGCTGAAGGTCGGGATTGATCATTCCATCCAATGCTGCGATAACAAACCAGGAAGGTTTTGTCTGCCACGCCGGATCGTACACTTTTACCTGTGTTGCCGGTGCGGCCCAGGTCACCTGTGTTGCATAAATTATTTTCCTTTCTTCCGGCAACACATCCTGCGCGAAATGTTCTTCAACAGCCTTTAGCGGCAGTGATATAAAGCCCTCGGGACTGATCTGAAAGTCCTTCTCAACGCCTGTTGTGGGCATCGCCGCATTCACATCGATAACATTTTGTCCATCTTCAGGAACCAGCGCGGCCACATACAGCAACCCGGCAACCTTTTCATCCTTTCCGGCTTCAGAAATCACCATTCCGCCGTAGGAATGGCCTACCAGCAATACAGGACCGTCGAGTTGACCAAGTACCCGTTTAGTGGCGGCAACGTCGTCAGCAAACGAGGTAAGAGGGTTTTGAACGGCGATAACATTAAGGCCCTTTTCCTGGAGTATGGGAATCACTTTGGCCCAACTGGATCCGTCGGCAAACGCGCCGTGTACCAATACGATGTTTTTTACTCCTTTAGCTGTTTGCACGGGTGTGTCGTTGGATGTTGACATTAACACTGCAGGTGCAACCAATACGGCTGCAGCTACATTTTTGATGGCACTGTTCATAAAATTTCTGTTTTTCGGTTGTTTTATTTTTATTGAATTACTCTGCAAGTGATTTTTTAATCGCCACTGCTGCCTGCAAAAGCGCTGTTTTCACGGCCTGTACATTTGCGAGTGCGTTTAATAGACCGTAATCATGAATCAATCCGCCGTACCTGGTGAGGGTAACAGGCACGCCGGCTTCATCCAGCTTGCGTGCATAGGCTTCTCCTTC
>CAMPGT010000327.1 GCA_946885665.1 uncultured Chitinophagaceae bacterium
AAGTATCCCCCGCTGGCGGGGGTGGTCCCGACGAAGGAGGGACCGGGGGTGGACAACCAAACAACGATCCAAACCCAATAAAACCAAAAAAGTTCTTTGCAAAATAAAAAGGCGGAAGTATATTCGTGTTTTAAAACCTTTTATGTCCAGCTACGGAATAAATAAAATAATTACTGTCCTCAGCACTGTCGTGGTGGTGGTCGTCATTATTCTTCCCGTACTGCATGGAGGTGGTAACTAGTAATTTTAATTTTATTAAGTATATCAGACCCGCCTCCCAAAAAGGCGGGTTTTCTTTTATGGTTTAACTATTAACTTTTAAGCTTTACATTTTAAATGTCTAACGAACTCAACAAGTACTCAAGAACAATTACACAGGATGTAACGCAGCCGGCTGCACAAGCCATGCTGTATGGAATCGGACTTACTGAAGAGGACCTTAAAAAAGCACAGGTTGGCGTTGTGAGCATGGGTTATGATGGCAACACCTGCAACATGCACCTCAACGACCTGGCGAAGATCGTGAAGCAGGGTGTGTGGGACAATGAGCTCGTTGGTCTCATCTTCAACACCATTGGCGTAAGCGATGGCATCAGCAATGGAACCGAGGGAATGAGATATTCCCTGGTGAGCCGCGACATTATCGCCGACTCCATCGAAACAGTTTGCGGCGCGCAATATTACGACGCGCTGATTGCACTGCCCGGTTGCGACAAGAATATGCCCGGTTCGGTAATGGCGATGGGAAGGCTCAACCGGCCGGCGATAATGGTGTATGGCGGAACGATTGCTGCCGGTCATTACAAGGGGCAGGATCTCAACATCATTTCAGCATTTGAGGCGCTGGGACAAAAAATAGCTGGTCAGCTCAACGAAGAAGACTTTAAGAACATCGTAATGCGCTCATGCCCGAGCGCAGGGGCCTGCGGTGGGATGTACACGGCCAATACCATGGCCGCTGCCATTGAAGCGATGGGTATGAGTTTGCCCTTCTCTTCTTCCAACCCTGCATTGAGTGAAGAAAAGAAACAGGAATGCCTGGCCGCCGGAAAAGCGATCAGGAACCTGATGGAAAAAAATATCAGGCCTTCCGACATCATGACAAGGAAGGCTTTTGAAAACGCGGTGGTCGTAGTGATGGCACTGGGCGGCAGTACCAATGCGGTGCTGCACCTTATCGCCATTGCGAGGAGCGTGAATATAAAGCTGACGCAGGATGACTTCCAGGAGATCAGCGACAGGGTGCCGATGCTGGCCGATTTCAAGCCAAGCGGAAAGTACCTGATGCAGGACCTTCATCAATATGGCGGTGTGCCCGCGGTGATGAAATATTTATTGTCGAAAGGATTTATTCACGGCGATTGCCTCACCGTTACCGGTAAAACAATTGCGGAAAACCTTCAGGACGTACATGAACTGGATTTCAGCAAGCAGGATATTATTCATCCGCTGGAAAATCCGCTGAAAGCAACGGGTCACCTGCAAATATTATATGGCAACCTTGCGGAAGGCGGAAGTGTAGCCAAGATCACGGGCAAGGAAGGTGAAAAGTTTGAAGGTCCCGCAAGAGTTTTCGATGGTGAATTTGAATTGATCAAAGGAATAAGCTCGGGCCGCGTGCAGAAAGGCGATGTGGTAGTGATCAGGAACGTAGGTCCGAAGGGCGCGCCCGGCATGCCTGAAATGCTGAAGCCCACCTCGGCCATTATCGGTGCGGGACTTGGTAAATCTGTCGCGTTGATCACGGACGGACGGTTCAGTGGCGGAACGCATGGTTTTGTGGTGGGGCATATTACCCCTGAGGCTTACGAAGGCGGGTTGATCGCCTTTGTAAAGGATAATGACCGCATCACTATCGATGTTCCTAATCATCGTTTAATGTTGCACGTTAGCGATGAAGAAATTGCAGCGAGAAAGAAAGGGTGGACAACACCCGAACTGAAAGCGAAAAAAGGTGTTTTATATAAATACGCAAAACAGGTTAGGAACGCGGCCGACGGCTGTGTGACTGATGAAAGTTAAAAGTTAAAAATTAAAAGTTAAAACTGTAGACAGTCTATAAGCAAAAAGATAAATACAGTTGATTGTAATTGATATTGAACATAAGTGAGTGTATGTGAGCTTTCATGTACAACAGGCACTTTGAATATCAACCGACTTTTAAGTTTTAAGTTTTCACTTTTTAAAATGAATATTAAAATAAGAATAGTATGAGCTCTGAACAATCCACGGCAACACTAACGCCGCCGGCAGAAGAGAAGAAAAAAACGATCACGGGATCGGAAGCGGTGTTGCTGTCACTTATGGCAGAAGATGTTGACACCATTTTCGGTTATCCCGGAGGCGCCATCATGCCGATCTATGATGCACTTTACGATTTTCGTAAAGAAATCAAGCACATACTGGTCCGCCACGAGCAGGGTGGCATACACGCTGCACAGGGTTACGCCAGGTCGTCGGGCAAGGTCGGTGTCGTGTTTGCAACAAGCGGTCCCGGTGCAACAAATTTGGTAACCGGTCTGGCAGATGCGCAGATAGACAGTACGCCGTTGGTTTGCATCACCGGTCAGGTGTTCGCACACCTGCTGGGTACCGATGCCTTTCAGGAAACCGACGTGATCAATATTACCACGCCGGTTACGAAGTGGAACTACCAGGTAACCGATGCATCGGAAATTTGTTCAGTGCTTGCAAAGGCATTTTACATTGCGAAAAGCGGCAGGCCGGGTCCTGTGTTGATAGACATTACAAAAAATGCGCAGCTTCAAAAAATAGATAACGACATTTATTCGCGTTGCGATCATATCCGCAGCTACCGCCCGAAGCCGCATGTGCGGAAAGAATATATTGAACAGGCAGCGGAATTGATCAATTCAGCGGAAAAGCCGTTCGTGATTTTCGGCCAGGGAGTAATACTGGGCAGGGCAGAAAACGAGTTCAGGGAATTTATCGAGAAATCGGGCCTGCCTGCCGCGTGGACGATTCTCGGGTTGAGTGCATTGTCAACCGATCATCCGCTGAATGTGGGGATGCTGGGCATGCATGGTAATTACGGTCCGAATGTACTCACCAACGAATGTGACGTGCTGATAGCGGTGGGCATGCGTTTCGACGATCGTGTAACGGGCAGGCTGGATAAATATGCCAAGCAGGCGAAGGTTGTGCACCTCGACATCGATCCCGCTGAGATCGACAAAAACGTGAAGGCCACCGTTCCGGTTTGGGGTGATTGCAAGGAAACGTTACCCATGCTCACGAAGCTTTTGAAGAAGAAGGATCACGAGAAATGGCTGGCGCGTTTCAAACAATACACCAGGGAAGAAACGGAATTGGTCATCAATGAGGAATTGAACCCTTCGACGGAAAAGATGACCATGGGCGAGGTGATCAATCACCTGAATGAGCTCACCAACGGTGAAGCGATCATTGTAACGGATGTGGGTCAGCACCAGATGGTGGCCTGCAGGTATGCGAAATTCAAACAGTCGAAGAGCAATATTACCTCCGGTGGATTGGGTACGATGGGATTTGCGCTGCCGGCGGCGATAGGCGCCAAATTCGGCGCGCCCGACAGAACAGTGGTGGCGATTATCGGCGACGGTGGTTTCCAGATGACGATCCAGGAGTTGGGAACGATCATGCAGAGCGAGGTGGATGTAAAGATCCTCATCCTCAATAATGAGTTTTTGGGAATGGTAAGGCAATGGCAGCAGTTGTTCCACGACAAGCGTTATTCGTTTGTTGACATCACCAGCCCCGATTTTGTGATGGTGGCGAAGGGATATGGAATTCCGGGCAGGAAGGTTTCGGACAGGAAAGATTTAAAGGATGGATTGAAGGAGATGCTGGACACAAAGGGCTCGTTTTTGCTCGAAGTGATGGTAGGAAAAGAGAATAATGTATTTCCGATGGTACCGCAGGGATGCAGTGTTGCGGAAATACGGCTGAAATAACTTAAAACTTAAAAGTTAAAAGTGCACATCTTCAGTTTTAACTTTTAAGTTTTCACTTTTAACTTATTTACAAAGTAAATATGAAACAGGAATATACCATTACGG
>CAMPGT010000328.1 GCA_946885665.1 uncultured Chitinophagaceae bacterium
TTTTAAAGCTTGACAAACTCCACCCTGCGGTTGTTGGCCTTTCCTTCGGCTGAATCATTCTTATCGATCGGCTTCGTGGCGCCGAAGCCCTTGGCAGTAAGTCGCGCCTCATCAATCCCCATCTGCACCAGCTTTGCCTTTACCGCTTCTGCACGCTGTTGCGATAACTTCATATTGCCATCAGCACTTCCGTCACTGTCGGTGTGTCCATTAATTTCAAACCGCAAATCGCTATGTGCCTTCATCAGCTTCGCAATTTCATTGAGTGCCCCCATCGACTCAGGCTTGATGGTCGATTTGTTCACATCGAATAGTATTCCGTGAGTGATGAACTTTCCGTCGGTTACAATTTTATTGTACTTATCATCACCGCCCGCAGCGAGACGAAAGTTTTTAATCTTGATGCCATACCGGTCCGATTTGATATTCACCTTAGTCGCGCCAACCGGCAAAGTGTTTGTCGCCACCACGCGATACTCGTCGATGTATGCCTTGCCGATATTCTTACGAACATAGATCGCGATGTGGTGCCACACATTTCCGGTGTTCACCGACTTGCTAAGCGCCTCTGGTAATATTTGGGCTCCTGTGGACCTTTCGGCAAATGCCGCCCTTGAATTACTCACGATCACGAAGCTGAAAAAAGGCGTATTTCGATAATTATTATCGCCGGCCTTGCGAAATTGCACCTCAAAATCGTTTACATACCTGAAATACGAGTCGTCGTTTTCATACATCATATCGAATTCAAGCGTAAACTGTTCCGGCAAATAGTTCTCAGTGGTCATTAAAGGCGAAATCGTTGCGTTTCCCTCTGCCTGCATGTGTACGATCTTTTCGCCATTGAACGTCTGTATCTCGGCGTTGCCGTTGTTCACCACAAAACGCGCAGGCAACTCGGCATCTGGCTCGGCGCTCAGGTCGGGTTCAAAAATGATTTTGTCGCCGGCAACGAAGTCGTAGTTTTTGTAAGTGTTGAGAGATGCCGGCCTGGCTTTAACCGGTTCGTCGCCGGATGAGTTGGGGCCGGTATCTCCAGCGTCATCAGTGCGTTTTTTGCCGATGCCGTCTACTGTCTTGTCAATAGCTTTGTCGGTAGCCTGCCCTGCTTTACTGACCACCTTGTGCGCTGCCCGCGACTTTACTTCGTTCTTTATTCTTTTTAAAAGCTGCGCCTGCGTGTTTTCGATCGAAAAGAAAATTAACAGGAAGAGAAGCGACCGCAAGAAACCAAATGCTGTTTTCATAACAAAAATTTGAGAAAGGTGAATTGATGCTGGTATTCGAATGCTTCACAAATATCATTTGTGCGGATACCGTAAACAATCGCCGGAAAACAGGGTTTTTTCATCTACCGGAAAAGGGGGAATTTTTATAAAGCATTGGATTGTTGCCCGTTTTTAATGAAATTCGTCATACACCGGAAGCTTTCCCTTTCAACAACCCATGAATTTGTCCACCCATAAAATATGTTTCACCTTCTTTTTGTTTATATGCTGCCAGGCCGGTTCGTTTGCACAGAACCGGTATATCGACAGCCTAGAAGATGCGCTGTCCCGGCAAACGCTGCCGGATACAGCGCGCATGGAAACGCTCATTAATATCGGCAATGCATACGCTGCCGACAGTCCGGCGGTGGCTAAAGAGAAATACCTCTCCGTTTATGAGACCGCTAAAAAGCAACACGACTGGTACTACCAGGCGATGGCAATGAGTGGCATGGGGCGACTGAACCGCAACTACGATACGGCGATGCATTTTTACCTGCTGGCGGATAGTCTCTATGCGCTCGATCCCTCGCAAACCTCGATCGAATCCAGGGCAACGAACAAAGCCTCCATAGCGGAACTGGAAAGAGAGAAAAATCATTATGAGAAGGCACTCAGCACCTTCCTGGAGGCCATCAGCATCATGGAACAAAGCAACACTAATAATAAGTGGCTGTCGCTGGCCATTTTGTATTCAAATGCCGGAAGCGTTTACTACGACCTGAATCAATTTACAAAAGTGCTCGAATACGATCTTAAAGCGCTCGACGCTTACCGGCGGCCAAACAACGATCCTTCGTACATCGTCATCGCCGAATTGTATGTAGCCGGCGACTACAAGAACCTGAACAAATTGCCCGATGCCAAAGCGCATATTGTAAAGGCTGAGCAACTCGCGGCCGACTTGCACTCGAACGATCTTTCGTACAGGGTCTATGATGCGTGGGGCGCGTACTACCAAAAAACAGGTGAATATCCCGAAGCGGTGACAGCCTATCAAAAAGCGGCGAGCTATGCAAAAAAAAGCAAAAGCCTTTTCCGGGAGATGAATTGCAACAGGATGCTCGGATTTATTTACCGCGACATGAAAAATTATTCGCAAAGCGCGGTGCATATGCAGCAAGCGCTATTGCAAACCAGGAAGCTGGAAAATAAACTATTGGAAGCCGAATTACTGAAGAACCTTGGACTGGTGCACGCTGAATTGGGTGATCGTGAAAGATCAATTCAATACTACCAGGACTACATCCACCTAAGCGACAGCCTTAACGCAGATGAAACAAAACGTAAAATAAATGAGATAGAGAACAAGTATCAGTCGGAAAAGAAACAGGATTCGATATTGGCTTTGCAAAAGGGCAACGCGTTGCAGAGAGCTCAGTTGGAACAAAAGGCCACAGTGAACCTGGCACTCATTGTGGGATGCGGCCTGCTGGTCCTGGTATCGGTGCTGCTTTATACGAATTTCAAAAACAAGAACCGCCTGTTCCGCCAAAAGGAAGAATTGCATGCACAGCAAATCAACCGCCTGGAAAAGGAGAAGAAATTATTGGCGGCACAATCGCTTTTAAAGGGTCAGGAAGAGGAAAGAAGCCGGCTTGCGCGGGATCTTCACGACGGTGTGGGCGGTTTATTATCAGGCGTAAAACTAAGTATGTCAACCATGAAAGGGAACGTCTTTTTATCAGATGACAATGCACGGTCATTTGAAAATGTCATTGTGCAATTGGATCAGTCTATTGCCGAACTCCGGCGCGTGTCGCACAACATGATGCCCGAGGCGCTGATCAAGTATGGCCTTAAGGAAGCTGTAGAAAATTATTGCGAAAACCTGAACATGTCGGGTAAAATAAAAGTACAATTGCAAACTTATGGCATGGATGCACGCATGGAGCAAAGCGCTGAAATTGTGATTTACCGCATTATACAGGAACTTCTCAACAACGTTATCAAGCATGCAGAAGCGGACACGGTTTTAATACAACTGGCGCGACAGGACGACCGCTTCAACCTTACGGTCGAAGATGATGGAAAGGGCTTCAACGTTAGCGAAGAACGACATGGTGCCGGCCTGGCGAATATTAAAGCGAGGGTTGATTACCTGAACGGCACCATGGATGTGGTTTCTGCAAAAGGCGAAGGCACTTCTGTTCACATTGAAGGAAGTTGTGCATGAATTTATTTTACAGCGTTTTAAATTGTAATGGGCATGGCTACGCGCGTTTTTATTGTTGATGATCACCCGGTGGTGGTGGCGGGATTGCAATCACTCCTGGGCCAACTGGAAAATATTGAAGTTGCCGGTGCTGCATCGAACGCCTTCGAGGCTATTTCTTTTTTGAAGGCTCATGCAGTTGATGTTATCTTGCTGGATATAAACCTGCCTGATGTTAGTGGCATCGATCTTTGCAGGAAAATTCGCAAAGATTTTCCGGAAATAAAAATTTTGGGGATCAGCACCTTCAGCGACCGCAGCTATATTTCACGAATGATAGAGAACGGTGCGGCAGGTTACCTGATGAAAAGCGCATCGGCCGGGCAAATTGCCGAAGCGATCGAAACCGTGCTGAACGGCAAGATGTATGTAAGCGTTTCGATGGAACACGTGCTGCGGCCATTGTCGGTTACCGCACCCGGTAATCTCGCGGTGCTCACGAAGAGAGAAAAAGAGATTTTAGGCCTCATTGCGGAAGGACTCACCAATAACCAGATCGCAGAAAAGCTCTTCATCAGCCAGCTTACCGTGGACTCTCACA
>CAMPGT010000329.1 GCA_946885665.1 uncultured Chitinophagaceae bacterium
GCGAAGCGCAATTGTATCCCCCGCTGGCGGGGGTGGTGCGAAGCGCCGGGGGTGGACCATAAAAACCGGGTGTTATACTTCAACATCGGTCGTTTTAAATCCACCCCTTGCCCTTTCTATCAGTGAGAGCAAAAGTAATCTCCCCATTCCCCTTCACTTAACCGCTAACTTAACAATCGTATCCACCTCATCCTGCTCCACCCCATCCAGATAAATAAACACCCCCTCTTTTTGCTGCGTGAATTTCACATTGCCGCCACCCCTCAACCGCACCGCCTTAACGACCTTCTCTTTCAGCTCCGGCAGGAAAATATATTTATCTTTCACTGGCTTCAAAATATGAACATACAGCGTTTTCTCTTTCCCCGTCACCACACCCCAATCCTGTGGCTTGATAATATTCCCGCGCGTACCGTAATAAGACTCACCATTCTCCTTCATCCATTCTCCGATAACCTTCAGCGTATCAATAAACTCCGGCTGCACCTCTCCGTTAGGCATCGGCCCGATATTCAACAGGAAATTGGCATTGCGGCCCGCGGCATTCACAATATAATGGATGAGCGTTTTCTTTGATTTGTAGTTCCTGTCTGTAATATTAAATCCCCATGCGTTGTTCATCGTTTCGCAGGTTTCGAGGGGCAGTTGCGAAACCGCGCTTCCGCCAAAACCTGTGGTGTTTTCACCCGGAAGATCTTTTTCAAACATCTGGAAATCCTCTCCCTCAATGGGCGATAAATGGTGGTTGTTACCAATGAGGCACTGCGGCTGCAGCGAGTGGATGAGCCCGTATATTTCAGGATAGTGCCAATCTACATTCGACTGTAACGCTTTATCCTTGTCGTTCTTCAACTGGTCCCAATGGCCATCGAACCAAATGCCGGAGATCTCCCCGTAATTGGTCAGCAGCTCACGAAGTTGCCCCTTCATGAAATTGATGTAGCTGTTCCAGTCGCTCTTTTTCGTGCGCCCGGTTCCTTGTCCTGTCCTTCCCGTTTCATATTGGTAATCCGAACGCGACCAGTCGAGCAGCGAATAATATAAAAACAGTTTGATGCCCTGCTTGTGGCACTCGTCGGCAAGCATTTTCAGCGCATCCTTGCCATACGGCGTGTTGGTGATTTTCCAGTCGGATTGCTTCGTGTCCCAATTGCTGAAACCGTCATGGTGACGGGTGATGAAGGTGATGTACTTCATGCCGGCGCTTTTTGCAGCGTCCACCCATTTCTTTGGATCATAATCCTGCGGGTTGAAGATGTGCAGCAGCCGGTGATATTCAGGTACCTTAATGTTGCGGTTGTTCATCACCCATTCGCCATCACCAAGTACGCTGAAGGCGCCCCAATGGATGAACATTCCGAATTTCATGTCCTGGAACAGCTTTCTTGCTTCCAGGTTGGCTTGTGTTGGCGTATAGCCCTGCGCTGTCGTGGTCAGCGTGAACGAACAAAAAGCAATAAATAGTAAGTACTTCATATGTTTCATGGAGACATGGTGTAGTTTAATGATGCAAACAATTCAATGTGTAATTTACAGGCATCTAATTTAACTGTCATGGCTACCATCTATATAGTTTCGATCGTCGTACTGATTTTAATTGTGATCGCGCTCTATTTCCGGCTCGATCAGCTCCGTTCGAATATGGAAAGAATAGAGGCTTCCGTTAAGTCGGAAATATCCCTCAACCGTGAGGAGTCGGGGAGGGGAGCCAGGCATGCCCGTGAAGAAATGACCAACTCTCTCCGTTCGTTCGGCGAATTGATTTCGAGATCCATGAACAGTTCGGGAGAGCTGCAAAAAAACCAGCTCGAAACTTTTTCTGCCAACCTCGACAAGCTTACCCGTCTGCTGGATCAGAAAATCGAGAACCTCAATGGCAGCACCACGCTGAAGATGGACCAGATGCGCGACACCATCGAAAGAAAGGTGAACGAATTGCAACAGGGAAATGAAAAAAAGCTGGAGGAAATGCGCGCTACGGTTGATGAGAAGCTGCAGAAAACGCTGGAAACCAGGCTCACAGAGTCTTTCCGCCAGGTGAGCGAACGCCTCGAAGCAGTTCACAAGGGTCTGGGCGACATGCAGCAACTGGCCACCGGCGTTGGTGATCTGAAAAAAGTGCTCACCAACGTTAAGAGCAGGGGCGTGCTCGGCGAATACCAATTGCAAAATTTAATCGAACAGCTATTTACTCCCGATCAGTATTCCAGGAACGTAAAAACGAAAGAAGGTTCGCAGGGCATGGTGGAGTTTGCCATTAAGCTTCCCGGCCGCAACGACAAGCCCTTGTGGCTGCCGATTGATTCCAAGTTCCCGAAGGAAGATTTTGAGTTGCTGATGGAGGCATACGACAATGGCAGTGCCGAAACGATTGAAGAAAGAAGGAAAGCCTTTGTGAAGGGCATACGTAAATGCGCATTGGACATCTGCGGCAAATACATCGACCCGCCCAACACCACCGATTTTGCCATCCTGTTTTTGCCGTTCGAAAGTTTGTACGCCGAAGTGCTGCGCACACCCGGCCTGTTTGAATCCATCCAAAAGGAATGTAAGATCAACATTGCGGGGCCAACTACATTGTCGGCTTTCCTCAGCAGTCTGCAAATGGGATTCCGAACCCTGGCCATAGAAAAGAGATCGGGAGAAGTATGGGAACTGCTCGGAGCAGTGAAAACGGAATTCTCACTTTTCGGTTCCATTCTCGACAAAACACAGAAAAAACTCCAGGAGGCCAGCAATGTTATGGAAAATGCAAAACTGCGTACAAGGGTGATAGAGAGGAAATTAAAAAATGTTGAGGCGCTTCCGGCCGAAAATACGATGCTTTTAGTAGATAACACCCCCCAAAACGATGACAATGTGGACGATAATTAAGGCTTGATAATTGCATTAGTCTGGAAAATTTGATGCAATATGATACGTCCATTAATGGTAAGTCTGACCCTCGTAATTATTTTTTCATGTAACAAAAAAGATTCAGAGTCAACAGATGACGGAATCACCCCCGAAAACAAGGCCAAGGCAGAGCAGGTTACACAACTGCTCGAAAGCGGTAAGTTCCATCTTACAAAGTATTATTCCGAAACCCCTATCGATTACATCGATACAGACCAGGTGGTAAGAGAAGAAACCGACCTGTGGAAGTATGTGAGTCCATGGCTCCATGACGACACATACGTTTTCAATTCGAATGGAGACGTCACCATCGAACAGAATTTATTGAAAATTCCCTCAGATTCAAATGCTACCATCACCAGGCATTACTCTGTAAAGCCCGATGCGAATGGCGTTGCGTTCCAGTTTGTGGGACATGAATACCAGGATTTGAATTACCGGTTGCTGGAATTCAGTGACACTGCATTGAAAGTTTCAGCCAGTTGGAGCGGGAAAACCGTGATATCCGAATTCAGCACGCTTCCCTAGTTGGGAATCGCTTCTAATCACTTTTAATAAACAAAAACGCCCCTTCTTGCTCAATAAGTGGTTTATTTGCCATTTTTATTGAACAAGAACGGGGTATGTTTCCAAACAACTGCAAGTTAGTCCGGGCCCAACAGGCTGCAATGTTTTTATTCTTTACGGTGCTGACCGTCAATTTATTCGGTCAAAAAAAGAATGAAAATTTTCAGATACACATAAAAAAATCCGCTACCAGGATGGTGATTGATGGCGAGACCAACGATCCCGGCTGGGCCAACGCCGAAATCGCCACAAACTTTTTCATGGTGCTGCCGATGGATACCGGCGCTGCCCGCGTGCGCACCGATGTGCGGATGTCTTACGATGATGAAAACCTCTACCTGCTTGCCGAGTGTTATCACCTGCTCCCCGGCCGTTATTATGTAGAGTCGCTGCGGCGCGACTTTGTTTTCGGCAAGAACGATAACTTTTTGCTGTTCATGGACCCCTACTATGACCATACCAATGGTTTCTCCTAAGTAGCCAAATCTGCCGTAGCGCAATCTGACGGCACCAAGTAAGAAGCCGC
>CAMPGT010000330.1 GCA_946885665.1 uncultured Chitinophagaceae bacterium
CAATGGCAGATTCCCCGTCAGGGAAGATGCAGACTTCGTTGTTCAGCTTAAGGTCTGAAAAGAGCTCCCGCAATAATTCCTGATCATCCGTGTCATCGTCAATAATAACAATTGGACCTGATTTATTCATTGTTTTGCGTAGGGGTGGTTCATACAAAAGTAGGTGACGGATCGTTTGCATCCCAATGTAAATTTGCGAGGCTTATTGAGATGCCGGAACTATTGCGTTACAGCAAAACGTAGATCCTGCCGTTTCTTTCACTGACGGGGTAAACTGAAATCGGCATTTTTGCCGGCCCGGCTTTTACGGTGCCGTCCTTTACGCTGAACTGCGAGCCGTGCCAGGGGCATTGGACCGTTTCGCAGATCATCGATCCAGCCGCAAGCGATCCCCCTCTGTGCGTACAGGAGTCGTGGAACGCAACGTATCCATTGTCTGTTTTGCCGAGCACTATCCTTCTCCCCGCAATATGCAGCAGCTTCATCTGGTTCGTTTCCAGGTCGCCCGTTGCGCCCACTTCAATTTCTCCGTCTGTTCCATGGATGTGTTCTTCTTTCCACTTGCCGGCATCTGCGTAGCGAATGTCAACCCCGATCTGGTTGCGGTATACCAGCGTGCCGCCGAGCCATCCTGCAATAAGGGTGAGAACAAAGCCTATAATATCCAGGGGTATAACAATGGCAGGTTCGGGAACATCATACGATAGCCTGATGATAAACGCAACGATAAAAAGAAGAAGCGCCGATGAATTCAGGATGCCGTGCTTTGCAGCTCTTTTCCTGCCACTGCTTTTGGGAGGCACAGTTTTCAGGTAATCGATGAACCCCGGTATAGCCGCCAGCACCGCCGTAACGATCCCCAGCAGGTTCATGTAAAATGCAGTATGCAAAAAAGAAGGGTCGCTTGTTACCGCAAGAATGTCGAACAGCAGCGTAGCGGTGTAAAAGGCAATCGGGAAACAAACCAGGATGGGATGCAACGGGTGCCCCTTGATCTGAATGGAACTTCTCATATTGGAAGATTATATTTTAAGTACAACGTCACCTGAAACCGGGAACCCGGTACAGGTCAGCACCAGTCCATCAGCAATCTCTTCATCGAGCAACACATCGTTGCGCGACATCCATACCTGTCCTTGCAAACATTTGGCCACGCAGGTGCCGCACTGGCCGTTTTCGCAACTGTAGGGTATGGGCACCTGCTGCAGCCTGGCCGCCTGCAAAATGGTAACGGGGTAGCGTACCCCAAATGCGAACGCTTCGCCCCCCATTTTGAGGTGCACCGTGTGTTCCTCTGTATCGGGGGGAGCCGGAACGAGGGCGGGGCGCTGTATGTGAAAAACCTCTTTCTTAATGTTTTTTTGCGGCACCCCGAAACTAACGAGCGCTATGCTCACCATCCTCATGTAATCGCCGGGGCCGCACACGTAGAAAAGCGTGTCGCTGAAGTTGTCGATCCGGTAGGTATTCAGCATCCCCCGGAGCGCCTCGGGCGTCAGCCTCGACCTGGACAGGTCGTGCGAGCTGCTGAACAGGTATTCTATTGCGAACCGTTCTTTGAACACCTCGTGCAGCTCGTGCAGTTGCCGGTGGAAGATGGTGTTTTTGACGTTCCGGTTGCTGTACAGCAAAAGAACCCCGACGGCGGGGTGAGAATGCAGTACTGATTTGAGTAAAGAGAAAACCGGGGTGATGCCGCTTCCCGCCGCCACGAAAACGATCCTGCGCACGCCGCTCATGTTTTCTGGAAGAATGAAGAATCCCGATGGGCCGATGGTAGTGAGGAAGTCGCCCGCCCTTGTTCTCTCCATTAATACACGTGATATCTCACCGTTTGGAATTCGCCTGACTGTTACCGCTAAGGGTTCGTTCAGATCGGGGCAGGAAGAAATAGAATAGCTTCTTCGCACTTCCCTCCCGTGGCGCCCGCGGAAGAGGAACGTTAGGAACTGACCGGCCCTGTATTTGATTTTGTCGTGGCCTTCCCTGAACACGAACGATCTTGTTTCCGGCGCCTCGCTGATGATTTTTACTATTTCCAGTCGCCTTGTTGCTATTGTGTCATTGCCGCCCATTCTCCGAATTTAAAATGAATATCGCCAACTGAAATTTTTTCATTTATTTTTTGCAACGCTGCGCCGGGACCAGACTTTTTTTCAGCAAAATAGGCCCCGGCACAACGATTGAACAGGCGAAATAAACTAACAAAAAATTCGCACGATGGAACCGTCTAAACAGGCTGAGCTGGAGAAACAGATTCACGATTTACAGCACAAATTTGAAAAGGCGTTGGATGAGGGAGTACAGTTTTCGGGATTGAAGAAGATATGGCTGGACCTGAAGATGATGCAGGAGCAGTGGAAGTCCGTGATAGCGAAACAAGACTAGCGGCAGACTAAAATTTCACTTCTGTCGTGTCGGTGGCGAGCATCGGGAGGGTGTAGTTGCCGAACTCAAGCTGCGACTTTGGAAAGATGGTTTTCAGGCGCGCCATATCGGCTTCTTTGACGCCTGTTTGGTACAGGTAGATATTTTTTATTTCCTTGTTGCCCCGCAGTTTTTCCAGTCCAAGTGCGGTAATTTCCGTGTTTACCAGGTTAAGCGATCGCAGTTCCTGAAGTTGCGCCAGGTATCTGATGCCTTCGTCTGTAACCGGTGTATGACTGATCTGCAGGTTCCGAAGGGCGCTTAGCTGTGCGATTTTTTTCAGCGTGCTGTCGTGCACGTTTGCTCCGTCGAGTTTTAGCGACACCAGTTGTTTTTTCAGGGGTATCAATTCATCGATCAGCGTTTCTGCCTTCTTTCCCGCGGTCACAAAGTTGGCGGAGAGATAGTTACTTTCCCTTGCCACCGGCAGCAGGGCGACACCGGCGCGGCTGAGTTTTGCGATGATTGCTGTGTCGGCTGCAACAACCGGTTCATCGGGAATGCCCGCCATTTGTTCTTCGGGCGTTGCACTTCCTGCTTCCAGGGCAAGCAGTGCCGGTTTGATGGCTTCTGTTTGAGGCAGGTCGCCCACCTTTTTCTGAAAATCCACGCCCGTGCCGACCCACCATTGCAGGTATTGTATCTGTTCTTTCGACAATTGCGGTTTTCCTTTCGGGGGCATGTGATCGTCGTCTTCGAGCGGCAGCAGCAGGCGTTGTATCAGCTCACTTTCTTCGGGCTTGCCCGCTACGATCGTTTTTTTGCTTTTGCCGCCTTTCAGGATGAACTCCTGGTTGTCGAGCCGCAGCTTGCCTTTCTGTTTGCTTTCGCTGTGACATCGGTAGCATCGCGCTTCAAATATCGGTTGCACCACTCCGTTATATGCCATGACATTTTGAATGTCGGGTATTGGTTTAATGGGTGTGGCTTCTTCTGAGCCGTCGAATGCCGCTGTAATAAAGCCCTCGCCATGTGTTATCGAGCCGCCCAGGTGGCCGGTCACGAACACCAGGCACAGGGTGATCAGGGAGAAAGTTTTAACGAGTTTCCGGTTTACGCTGCGCCGGTACAGGATATAGAGAATGATGGCTATCACGGCGAGTGAAATGCCCACCCATTGATGGGTGTTGACGATATCGTCGGTGTAATCATCCTCGGCGGCGAGTGCCAGTCCCGAGAGCACCGACAGCACCGCGGCCACCATGCCCCAGAACATCATCGGCCGGATGGCAGGTTGCAGGAAAGAGAATTTTTTTCCACCGGCCAGCAACTCGAAGCAGCAAGCGAGTAAGAGTATGCCGATGGGTAGATGAACGAGGGCAGGATGCAGTCTTCCGGCTAAGTCAAAAAATATCTGGAGAAACATGAGGGGGAGAAGGTTGTAGTTTACTGATGATTTATTTGGTTAAGGGTAATGGGCAATGGGCAATGGGCAAGCGGCAAGCGGCAAAGGGCAAGCGGCAATGGGCAAAGGGCAATGGGTAAAGGGCAAGCGGCAATGGGCAATGGGCAAAGGGCACAGGGCAATGCCTGCGAGTCTCGCACAG
>CAMPGT010000331.1 GCA_946885665.1 uncultured Chitinophagaceae bacterium
ATTTCGGGGTATCCGGCCGAAAGGTGGGAAAATGAGATCGTGTCGGGCAAGTGAAAGTAAACGCCTGCATCACCTCGTTGCTCCGACTTCCATTCAAATTCCCACTCAAAATTTTTATAGGATTTGTCAGAAACCAACATGCTGCCTTTGTCTTTAAGATGAATGGCGCCGCTTCGCACTTTGCAGTCGCCCGTCACCTGCCAACTATCCATTGATTTTCCATCAAACAGTAATTCCCAGCCCACCTCGGTCTCTTCTTCCAGCAACTGATTGTCACGTTTTACTTTTGTTACTCCTTCGCGTCCGGTTTGCTTAGGAAAATTATTCAGCGTGTACCATGCTTCGCCTGTCCAAAGCCTGTTGCCCGCATCGCTAATGAAGGGCTTATTCATTTTTATATAAATTACATGCTCCTTCTTCATGCCGTCGAGGCCGATAAATACTTTTTTTCTGTCGCCCGACTGCACAACGGATGTTATCCGAAGATTTTCAATATCATTTTTTACACCGCCTTCCGGCACGTCGTCTGCGGTTTCATACCAAAACTGCTGCACGGAGTAATCGGAAGCAAGCACGCCGTCTCCAATACGCAGCGGTTCAGTAAACTCTATTTCCATCCCATTGGCCCTGGCGCTTACCTTCAAAATATCCAGTGTTGATTTGCCATTGTACATGAGGCGCTGCAATCCACAACACTGGCCATGGTGCCCAAAGTCGCCGCCAGCTCCCAGTCCCGCCATATATAAACTCGAATCCGGCCCCCACGCCAGGCGATTGATTCCCGCCTCCAAACCTTGTGTGAACCTGAATATGGCTCCCTGGTATTCATCGTTCACTTTTTCAACATACACCCTGTGCAATCCGCCATGATGCACGTCACCGAAAACCATCTGTCCTTCGTTATAAGGGCCCTTATCAAAATAAATAGGTTGGGAAGGCGAATTGGAGAGTTCTGTTTCCGGCATCCATAAAACCGGCGGCTTCATCGGCGGCACCGGCAACGAAAGCTGCTGAAGCACTTCATCATTTCCGAAAAACGGGTAGCCGGTTGGCGGAACGTGCATCAACTTGTTAGTAGGCACCATGTGCCCTTCATTATCGGTAGTAAAAATTTCGCCGTCAACGCCAAACCCAATGCCGTTAGGCGCTTTGTAGCCGTGAGCAATTGCTTCGAAAGTCCAGTTATTCTTGTTCACTTTAATGGTCTTGCCGCGATCCCTGGTTTGCACCCGTGGAATATAGTTGATCCCCGTATCGGTAACAATGCCATTACCTCCCAGGCCAATGCCCGTATTGAAATAAAAGAAGCCGTCCCTATAAAGGAGACCGAAGGCCCACTCATGAAAATTGGCAGTGGCAGTCCAATCATCGAGCACTGCGCTATAAACATCTGCAACACCGTCGCCATCGGTGTCATTCAATTCGGTGAGTTCCCATTTCTGCAAGGCATACAGTGATCCGTCAACATATTCGAGACCCATCACCTCATACAATCCTTTCGCAAAAAGTCGCGCTTTGATTTTGGAACGGTCGCTGCCCTGCACACCTTCAAGAATGTAAATGCTCCCTGTAGAATCCCAGGTGGCCACAGCCAGCGAGCCGTCTGGCAAAAATTCCAGGTCACTGAGCCGCATATTAAAATCTTCAGGTCTAACTGTTGCTACGTCGAACGACGGATGAACGCCATCTACCGGGCTTCCAAACCCGGGCGCGTTCACCTCGTACACTTCCTTGATGCCGTCGGCCGTTGCCTTGATCATCGATGGATCATGTGTGAAAAGATTTGCAGGGATCTTCTCAAATTTCTTTTGACCCGGTTGGCGCCAGCGTAAACTAAGATTGCTCGAATAGATGTCTTCATAATACGATACCCGGATCCTATTGGGCCCTTTGTTTAAATGCGCTGAAACTTCCTGTTCATGGTAATCGTAATTGGAATAATTGACATCCGCAATCTTCTCATCATTTAAAAACAGTTTAGCACCCGCATTGGCTTTTAATCGCAGCTGGTACATACCGGCTTTATCAACATTCAAAAATCCGGACAAATACATCACGAATTGATCGTCGAAACCGAAAAAATCATTTCTCACCCGGTTAATGGACATATCAACACCAACAAATTCGATATCGGGCACCACTACCGAAAGATTAGGCTTTTGTCCGGGTATGAATTCAGGAATGCCTGAAAGCTGAATGCCGGGCTTGTAGAAATCGGCGACAAGACCGTTTCTATAATTTTCACTGCCTGCCGATGAAGCGCTATCGATCGACAGGATATAGGCCACCATTGCTGATGCATGCGCCGTTGAAAGACCGGGATGTGGTGTCATCACCTGTCTTCCCCATACTCCGCTGCCGCCTTTAATTATTTTGGCGCTGAGCGTTTGTATGATATCGTCTGTTAATCGATACTTCGCGGCAATCATTTCAAAGGATGGACCGATTCCTTTCTTGGCCATGCTGTGACAAGCAGCACAATCATTTAGTCCAATCAGTCGCTTACCGTCCTCTATTGTTGCTGCAGATTGGGATTCATTATCTGATACCTTGTTGGAGCCAACAGGCCCCGCTTCTTCGTTCATGGATAACCGTACGTAACGCGCAGTTACCCTTGTTTCGCCGTTGTTTATTAAGGTGATGTCGCCTTCAATATCGTATCCGTTACCTAAATTCTTTTTTGTTGATATTTTTTTAAAACTGCCCCCGCTCACAACCAATCCGTCGGCGGCAGCAAGCGCACCTTGCGTGGTATGAAGCATCAGACGCACACCGTCGGGTATTCCCGACGTTTCGAAAATTCTGGTGAGCACAGGTGTGCGATCTTCGGTTTGCGAGAACACAGGTGTTTCACTGATGATAATATCGTCGCGGTCCTTCAAAGGAACTTTATACGCAATGGTGGCCCTGTTGCCTTTAATGCTGTAGCCGAGATATTCTACTTTTGCGGGTAATTGCTGACCGTCGAGATACAGTTGCCAGGGAGATCGACGGCTGGTATCAACGGAGTAGGCCACGCCTTGGGTAGACGGCTGCACATTGTGCCTGTCATCATACATGGGACCGTTAAAGTTGATGCCGCCCTTCCAGGTTTTGTACAACCTTGAATGCTCCACATCATACGCTGCCCATAACTCGTCGTCTAACGCACAGACCAGTATTCGCGGCATGTTATCGAGGTTGACACGGAAGATGGACGGACCCGTCAATGGCTGTACAGCCGTATCACGTTCGCCACATCCCTGCAGCGTGGCGGCGATGTATATTAATAAAGCAAGCAGCCGGCATTGTTTAGATGGCATCGGGGGAAGAACTTTAATATATTCCTTTAATATCTCCACACAGCAAGCATAATAATCCTTTACAGTATTAATACGCACCAATTGCGCCCATAAATATATACTTTTGAATATTATTTAAAAAAGTTTTTCGCGCTTTTTTGCGCGCCCCAATTGGATAACCACCATCTTCGACGTGGGCGTATTGCTTTTTTCGGCAACGCTGTTGATAGGTACCAGCACGTTTGTTTCGGGAAAATAGCTTGCGGTACAACCTCCGGGAATGGGGTAAGCAACGATGATGAAATTCCTGGCGACACGTTCAACACCGCCATGGCGGTTGAAAATATCCACAGCATCGCCATCCTTAAAATGGAGGCGCGCGATGTCGGCTTCGTTCATCAGCAGCACCCTTCTCTCATTATAGATTCCGCGGTACCGGTCGTTCAGTCCGTAAACGGTTGTATTGAACTGGTCGTGGCTGCGAATGGTCATCATCATCAGCTCATCCTCTTTCAACGTAATATTTTCAACGGATGCCACATTGAACTGTGCCTTACCCGAAAAGGTGTTAAAAGATCCCATCCTATTGCAATTAGGGAGATAAAAGCCGCCGGGCTCGCGCACACGTTGGTTGTAATTTTCAAAACCCGGGATCGTTTTTTCTATGTCGTCGCGAATA
>CAMPGT010000332.1 GCA_946885665.1 uncultured Chitinophagaceae bacterium
TTTGAGTATTTTGGAGGAGACACTTTTGGCACCCGATCTTTAACATGACTACCATTAGTTTAACAACGTTTGCAATGAGAGAGGAAGAAAACACACCGCACAAATTCGAATCTTTGTCCGAATTACATCGCGCACTGGGCTTGCCTAATCCGCAACATCCGCTGGTCAGTTTAATAGTGAATGACGTGAAAGATGTTGATGTAAACAGGCTTCCTCAATATTATATTCTTACCTACTATGTGATATCGTACAAGACGAAACTGAGTGGAAAAATCAGATACGGCCAGGGACATTACGACTTCAACGAAGGTGGCATATTGTTCGCCAGTCCCAATCAAATCATTGGCACGCACAACCATGGCGGAGATCACTCTGGATATGTTTTGATGATACATCCCGACTTTCTTCGAAATTATCCCCTCGCAGCCAGGATAAAGAAGTACGGCTTTTTTTCCTATTCAGCCAATGAAGCATTACATCTCTCAGATAAGGAAAAGGAAATCGTCAATTCAGTTTTTCAAATTATTGAAAATGAATTAAACAGCAGGATAGATGATTTTACGCAGGACGTAATTATCGCTCAAATTGAATTGCTCCTCAATTATGCCAACAGGTTTTACAAGCGCCAATTTCTCACCCGAAAAGCAGTCAGCAACGATTTGCTGCAAAGCCTGGAAGACCTGTTAGACGAATATTTCAGCGCACAAAAACCATTGTGCGAGGGGATACCGACGGTCCAATATCTTTCACAACAACTTAATGTTTCTCCCAGCTATTTGAGTGATATGCTTCGTTCGTTGACCGGTCAAAATGCACAACAGCACATACACAACAAGCTAATCGAAAAAGCCAAGGAGTTGCTCTCCACGACTCAATTGACGGTGTCTGAAGTTGCCTTTGGGCTTGGATTTGAACATCCTCAATCGTTTAGTAAAATGTTTAAGTCAAAAACGAAATCGTCGCCGCTAACCTTCAGGCGGTCGTTCAATTAGCCGGGCACGCATTGTAACCAAACTACACATTCACGCTTTAAATCAAAATATGACTTTTAGTACTTGTAGCAATGGCCGTTCAAAGCTGAGCAGTCAATTCATACAGAATATCATTTTAGTAACGGCAATGCTGTGTTTATTGGGCGATTCATCGTATGCGCAAAGTGCGCAGTTGAAGCTCAATGACAAGGAATACTTTGAAATGCCTGGCCTCAACGTAATGGTGGCAAGCGATTTTTACCCGGAGGGTCACCAGGGCGGGGTCAGCATCATCCAGAACGGATCGCGAGTAGCTACTAATGGCGACGTCCGTCTGGATCCTACGCCAGGATACTGGCAGCCGATTCCGAAGGTAGGAGAAAGGAAGCTCGACAAGGCCAACCAGACGATAAGCGTCAGGATGTCGTATCCGGATCCGGCCAGAGACGGCAAAGGTTTAAACGCTATCAATTATCCCGATTTAAATTTTAGCTATACCGTTATTGTAAAACCTCAGGGGAAGGCTTTCCGGATAGTCGTTCATCTCGACAAACCCCTGCCCCAGGATTGGATCGGCAGGGTTGGATTCAACATGGAGCTTTTTCCCGGGAACCTGTTCGGAAAATCGTGGTATCTCGATCGGCAGAGCGGCATCTTTACACAACACCTCAATGGGCCGCAGGTTAAAGATAGACAGGGCGATTTTCAGGTGGTGCCGCTCGCATCCGGTAAAAAACTCACGATCGCCCCGGAAAAAGCAAGTCAGCGTATGACTATTGAGTCTATTAATGGAGGGGACGTGCAGCTACTGGATGGTCGTGCACATCATTACAACGGCTGGTACGTGGTACGATCGCTTGTAAAAGCAGGTGCAACAAAAAACGCCGTTGAATGGCTCGTTACGCCAAATGTCATTCCCGGATGGAAATACAGCCCGGTTGTTCAGATAAGCCAGGTAGGATATCATCCCGATCAACAGAAGATTGCTGTCATCGAACAGGATCGCAACGATAACCGAAGATTGCCCGTTACGTTGTACAGGGTATAAGAAAACGGCGGCCTCGAAAAAATTAAAGAAGCTATCGCTGCCGATTGGGGTGATTTTCTGCGCTATCACTCTCTGCAATTCGACTTCACTGATGTAAAAAGAGCCGGCATCTATAAAATCAAATACGATAAATATGAAACCGAAGCATTCCGGATTCATCCGTCGATATATAGCCGGCATGTATGGCAGCCTACCTTAAATTATTTTTTGCCGGCGCAAATGTGCCATATGCGGGTAAACGATCGCGACAGGGTTTGGCACGGTGACTGTCACAGAGATGATGCCCGGATGGCACCGCTTAATCACAATCATCTCGATGGTTACTTTCAGGGACCTGCCACTTTATGCAACTACAAACCGGGCGAACAGGTACCCGGATTGGACAAGGGCGGTTGGCATGACGCCGGAGACTATGACATGCGTATTGAGTCACAATCAGGCACAATATATGGCTTGGCACAGGCGTACGAAAATTTTAAAATCGACTACGATAATACCACAATTGACCAAATCGATCATGTCGTAGAAATCAACACGCCCGACGGCAAACCGGATGCGCTTCAGCAAATCGAGCATGGAGCGCTGTTTGTGGTAGGCGGCTATTTGTCGCTGGGCCGGTTGTTTAGAGGCGTTATAGAACCGACGCAGCGTCAATACACTTTGATCGGCGACCCGGTAAACATCACGGATAACAGGAGCTTCAATTCAGCCGAATTGAAAGATACCCCTGTTGGCCTGCGCCATTCGCCCGACGACCGGTGGGTGTTTACCGAAAATAATCCGGAAAGAGAGCTGGGCGTAGCGGCGGATCTCGCCGGCACATACCGCGTATTGAAAGGGTTCAATGACACGCTTGCCAATCATTGCTTCAACATCGCGAACACCGTATGGAAAAATACAAACACAACGTATCCTCTGCATCGTGTTCGCCTGGCAGTTTAAATGCTGGTCAACACGCATGACAACAAATACGCTGATTTCCTCGTTGAGATGACAGATAAGATCTGTGAAAAAATTGACAGCACCGGTTACTTCATTGGACCGTCGCTTGAACTGGTAAAAGATAAAAAATACGCATCCTCCATTCGACGAGCCCTTCAGCGATTGAAAGATACACTGGATCAGAAAAGCAAGTTAAATCCATACGGCATTCCATACAAGCCCAACACCATGGATCCGGGATGGAACATTTGGGGCGCCGGATGGTCGATTCAGAATTTTGGAATGCAGCAATACTTTCTTAATAAATATTTCCCGGATATTTTCCCGGATACTTACATGCTTCGCGCTTTGGAATTCATACTCGGCCGGCATCCTGGTGCCAACACCACATCGTTTGTTTCAGGTGTGGGAGCAAAATCTTTGACCGTTGCATACGGGTTCAACAGGGCCGACTGGTCTTACATCCCGGGAGGCACCGGTTCGGGCACGGCGCTCATAAGACCAGATTTTCCCGAACTGCTAACCTGGCCATTCCTTTGGCAGCAAACCGAGTATATCGTGGGTTTCGGGGCCACAGACTATATTTTGCTCGTACTGGGCGCAGATCATTTTTTGAATAGCAAGTAAGCACAAACACTATTAGGTAAACTCGTTATGATGACGAGAATATTAGACATATCTCATCCGCTTCGTGAAAGGTTTCCGGACGCCGGGCTGCGCATTCGCCAAGACAGCGGAGAAGATCCTGAAAAACATGAGGAGCAGCACCCGCGAATATTTCATACCGATAAAATACGGACAATTCACGAGGAAGAAAGCGAGGAAAAAACATTACCGCCGCTTCAGTTCATCCATCAGCGCATGCAGGCGCGCCAGCGGCTCCGCGCCGTCGAGGGAGCGAGCAAGATCGCGGATCGGCTTCGCCGCGCGCGTTAGATGGGTCTCCCGGCGGTACAGCCAGAGCGGCGCGAAGGGTGAGCTCTGCCGGAGCTTGAG
>CAMPGT010000333.1 GCA_946885665.1 uncultured Chitinophagaceae bacterium
CTGCCCTACGGACGGGCCACAAATGCCATTCTCTTAAAACCTGAAAATGCAACCGGCCGTCTGCCGGGTATTCTTGCGTTTCATGATCACAGCGGTGACAAATATTTCGGCACGAGAAAGATCACCAAAACTTCTGAAGACCAGCATCCGATGATGGCTCAACACCAAACGGATTATTACAGCGGGAAGGCATGGGCAAACGAAATTGCCAAAAAAGGCTATGTGGTACTCGTTCCCGACGCATTCACCTTCGCGAGCAGGCGCGTAATGATGCAGGACGTGCCCGAAGAGCTGCGCAAGGGCCTGACCGACGAAAACCCCGAAAACCCTGCAAACATCGACGCCTATAACAAATGGGCATTCGACCACGAGCACGTGATGGCAAAATCGTTGTTCTGCGCCGGCACCACATGGCCCGCCGTTTTCTTTGCAGAAGACAGGATAGCGCTGGATATTTTATGCGCCCGTAACGATGTTGACAAAGACAAGGTAGGCTGCGGCGGCCTCTCCGGGGGAGGAATAAGAACCGACTACATGGCCGGCCTCGACCCACGAATCAAATGTTCTGTAACCGTGGGATTTATGTCCACCTGGAAAGATTTTTTGCTGAATAAATCTTACACGCATACATGGATGACCTATGTTCCCCTGCTGCCCAACGAACTGGATTACCCTGAAATACTAGGGCTGCGCGCTCCGCTGCCGTCGCTCGTACTTTTTGACAAAGATGATTTTTTGTTTACGATGCCCGAGATGAAAGCATCGGATGAGCTCCTGAAAAAAATATATGCAAAAGCAGGTGCGCCTGACCGTTATAAGGGAAGTTTTTACCCCGGGCCGCACAAGTTTGACGCCGGCATGCAGCAGGAAGCGTTCCAGTGGTTCGATAAATGGTTGAAAAGCTGATTACAGAACAGCGTCTTCGAGCAAAGCCGCCGAAGCCCGGTCGAGGTAGTAGGCGCATTCGGGATGCAGTTGCAAAATGCTTGCAGGCACCTCGTTGGTAACCGGATTCTCCAAACAGTTTTTTACCGCCTGCGCCTTCCTGCTATCGGGCACCGAGCAGATGATCTGCTTCGCATCGCAAATCTGCTTAACAGACATGCTAATGGCCTGCTGCGGCACGTCATCAAGCGATGCGAACCATCCTTCATTCAATTGTTGGCGGCGGCACTCTTCATCGAGGTCAACAACAATGAACGGATCGCCGGTTTCAAAGTCGGCCGGCGGGTCATTGAAGGCAAGGTGTGCATTCTCCCCTATTCCCACCAGTGCAAGGTCGATCGGATGTTCACGGATGATGGCTGAAAGCCGCCGGCATTCTTCTATGGCGTCGTTTTCGCCATCGATCAGGTGAACGGCTTTAAGGTCGCCCACTTTGTCGATGAACCTTTCTTTTAAATATTTGCGGAAACTGGCGGGAGATGATGCGGGGAGACCGATGTATTCATCGAGATGGAACATTACCACCCTGCTCCAGTCGATATCCTGGCCCACGAGCGTTTTGATGGTCTCAAACTGGCTGGCGCCCGTTGCCAGCACGACGTTTGCCTGGCCCCTAAGCGCTATCGCATAGTTAATACATTCAGCCGCCTTGCGGCCCGCAAGCTGGCCCAGGGCGTGGGCATTTTCGCTGATGATGACATTCAGCGGCTTAATATTTTTTGGCGAAATCATCTGCTAAACTATTTATTTCTTTATCCGAAAGATGCTTGCCGGAGCTGATGATGACCCTGTAACGGAAGCTAGCCGTCGCGCCGCTTTCAATAACGAAATTAACGGCTTCTTTCCCTTCCGTAAAATCTTTTGCTCCCAGGGGGTTCGCTGCAAATAATCCATAGCCCCTCGCGTGCCACCACGTAGGATAGCCTGGATTGTCCGGATGGTCGCAGATCACCACGGAAATGTCTTCACTGCCGATCTTTCCAAACAGGTCCATCCACACGGCACGTGTGCCCCACACCTTTTCACCCGTAACGCCTGCGCTGCTCCTGTAATTGCCCGACACCCCTTCATTCGACATTTTTTTGACCGTTGTGGGTTTACCGGTTGCATCCGTGAGTACCAGTTCCTCGCTGGATGGCAGCTCCAGTTGCCGTGCCACCCTGATAGCGAACATGCCCTCTTTGGTGTCGGGCATGTTCACGTTGCCCGAAGTGGCGGTAAGCGTGGTGATGCGGTCAATGATGCGCAATGAATCGCGATCCATAAAATCGAACTGTGTTTTTTCGGCGAGCAACTCTTTTCCCGAAGGATCTTTCCAGCTCGCGTAAGTGGTCATGGAAGCGGTGCCGGGACCTTCCCGTATATCATCCACCTTCACGAATTTGATGGTTCCGCCTGTCTTTTTCCTGGTTTCTTCGGGAATGTCGTATGAATTTCCCCAGAAGTCAATGCCATTCACATTACCATAATTCAGCCACATGCCAACGTGGTGAGGATGATCTGCACGTTCGCCCGCCCTCGGCTTCATGGGAAATCCTCGGGTGATCTCCGTGCCTGCCGCCGTCACAATCGGATACAGCACCGGCTTGAAAACAGCGTCGGGCCACATGTAAGAAGTAAAGAGGCTGCCATTCATCATAACGTCGATCCTTTTTTCTGCCTCGTGCCTTTCAATGGTTACTTCACCGGCATTTACAGCCTGCTTCGGTGATGAGCACCCGAGGAACATCAGTGTTCCGAAAAATAAAACAGTATCCAGTTTCATCAGCTTAATGTATTTCATCCAAATAGATCATCCTCACCCGTTCACCGGCATCGCTACACCTTGTTGGGTACCACGTACGGTTCACGATAGTCCCTTGTGGTCATTTTATCGGCTTCCCTGTCGTTCACAAATTTTTCTGTTTCGCCGTTGAAGGTAAGCGTACGGCCCAGCCTGTATGAAATGTTCGACAATAATGGCAGCGCGGTCGACAAAAATCCTTCGCTGATATGACTGTGCAGTTTGCTGTCGTCGTTGGCACGTACTGCTTCGATAAAGTTGATCCAATGCACAACGCCATTTGTGGCAACGTGTGAACCGGGATCGTTGCTCTGGGTTTTATTTTTCTCTGAACCGGCAAAAGGCTCTTCTTCACGATGGCGGTATGCCTTCCAGGTTTCGCCATCAAGTTCGAGATAACCTTCGGAACCATAAAATATATTGCCGATTTTTATACCCAGGCCCGATTCTGCATTCGAATATCTGCCGCGTGTTTCGAATTCTATCATTTTTCCATCAGCATATTTGAGAACCGAACATTGTGTATTGGGAGTTTCCTGGGCACAATCCTTCGGATCGATTCCGTAGTAACCGCCGTTCGAAGACACCGTTACGGGGTGCTCGTGCTTGTTCATGCCCCACCTGGCGATGTCGAACTGGTGCGGCCCCTGGTTGCCGGTGTCGCCATTGCCTGTTGCCCAGAACCAATGCCAGTTGTAATGACCCTTTTTTTCGTTGTACGGGCGCTTTGGGGCGGGCCCGAGCCACCGGTCGTAATGCAAGGTAGACGGCGGCTGGCTGTCGGGCGCGATGCCGAACGAATCACGCGGCTTGACGCACAACCCTCTCGCCATGAAAACGTCGCCGATGCCTCCCTTGTGCAGAAAATCCATCGCTTCCATAACGTTCGGGAACGAACGGTTCTGAAAACCTACCTGCACCCTCACCTTATATTTTTTTGCCGCCTCGATCATTTTGCGGCCCTCGAACAGGTTGTGCGACGCAGGTTTCTCTACATATACATGTTTGCCTGCCTGGCATGCCCAAATGGTGGCCAGCGCGTGCCAGTGGTTCGGTATCGCGAACGACACGGCATCGATTTCCTTGTCATCGAACACTTTTCGCATGTCCCATTCCGTTAGTGGACGGGTGCCCGTTTTATCGACGACGATCTTTGATCTCTCGGGAAAAAACTGTTCATCGGCGTCGCAAATTGTCTTCAGCCTTACGTTATGCGAATC
>CAMPGT010000334.1 GCA_946885665.1 uncultured Chitinophagaceae bacterium
GCCTGGTAGTTGACAAAGTATTTGAGATTGTCGCCCATTGTTGGGGGTTCCCCTTCTTCCATATTTGCGAACGTGCGGTAACAAAGTTCCTGCTGCCGGTCGTTGCTGTTGTCCCACATCCTCGGAAAGAAGTGAGCATTTGGCGCCTTGGCCCACTGGTTGGAGATCGCCTGGCCCGCCACTTCATATTTATTTTCACCTTTTACGTATTGCTCGTGATCAACCTTGTAGGGCGCACGTTCGGTAAAGTCGGGACCGATCAAAAGCGGCCAGTCCTGGTATTGCTCCCTGCCGAGGTATCCTGCCAGGTTGATGGGATTATCCACGTTGAACATATCCACCGCAGTATTTGCATTCGACCGGATCATCGTGGTGAGATAGGTTGAATAGCCGATGAGCATGAAGAAAACGCCCCATGTGGCGGTGACGAGCAGCGAATATTTTTTACGGACGGCATAACGGAGAACAAGGAACAGGGCGAGGCCAAGGAGCACGAAGAACGCGGTGAAACCTGAAAAGAAGGGAAGGCCCAGTTCGTTTACGAAATAGATGTCCATCCATCCCGCGCCCTTAACGGTGTATTGAATAACGAACACCTGGATGAAGCCGGTAATGAGGCATCCCGCGAGAAAGGCGAAGAATGTGCCTTTGCGGGTAGGCTTGTATTTGCGGAAATAATACACCATCACGATCGCAGGGATAGCGAGCAGGTTAAGCAAATGCACGCCGATGGAAAGGCCCATCATAAAAAAGATAAACACCAGCCACCGGTTGGCGAGCGGAGTATCGGCGCGGCGTTCCCATTTGAGGATGGCCCAAAACACGAGCGCAGTGAAAAATGACGACAGCGCATACACTTCTCCCTCGACGGCACTGAACCAGAATGAATCGGAAAACGTGTAAGCCAAAGCGCCGGTGATGCCGGCCGAGAGGATGACGAAGGTCTGCGCACGGCTGGGTTCGCCGGGTTGTTTTTGCACTATTCTTCGCGCGAACCAGGTGATGGTCCAGAACAGGAAAAGAATGGTGAGTGCGCTTGCCAGGGCGCTCATGCCGTTGACCGCTTTTGCCGCCACTGCCGGATCATCGCCGAGCATGATGATGAAAAAACGCGCCACGAGTACAAATAGCGGCGCACCGGGAGGATGGGGTACCTGCAGCTTGAACGCGCTGGAAATGAATTCGCCGCAGTCCCAAAGGCTGACCGTCGGCTCCATGGTTACCAGGTAAACGAAAAATGCGATGGAGAAAGCGACCCATCCGCCCAGGTTGTTCATCCTGTTGAAGCCCATAAAATAAAGTTTACAGTAAGTTCGCGAATATTCGTGGATAATTTGCTACTGTTAATTTATGCGCTTTCAGGAATGTAAGCAAGAATCGGGTTTCACGATGAGCCAGGTTTGGGAAATTTGTGTTTTAATTAAGAAGTCATGGAAAAACAACAAGAGATCAATTATAACCGGGTAGCGCAGGCCATCAGTTTTTACCGCGATAATTACAGGGATCAGCCTTCGCTTGAAAAGGTGGCCGAGCATGTTCATTTGAGCCCTTTTCATTTTCAACGGATGTTTAAGGAATGGGCGGGCGTAACACCGAAGCAATTTCTGCAATACCTCACCATTGGCCACGCCAAAAGAATATTGAAAAACGACACGAACGCCACGTTGTTCGATGCGGCCTTCGACGCGGGCCTTTCCGGCACCAGCCGGCTGCACGACTTGTTCATGAAAGTTGAAGGGATGACGCCCGGCGAATACAAAAATGGCGGTGAACGGCTCACCATTCATTACAGCTTTGCAGAAAGCCCGTTCGGGAACATATTGATTGCTTCCACCCATAAGGGTATCTGTTACATGGCATTTGCCGATGAGGAGCGCGAGGCGGCCTTCAATGAATTAAAGAAACTGTTTCCCAATGCGCATTACGAACAGTTGTCCGATACGATCCAGCAAAATGCGCTGTTCATTTTTAGCCAGGATTGGAGCCGGCTGGGTGAGATCAGGCTGCATTTGAAGGGTACGCCATTTCAGCTAAGGGTGTGGGAAGCGCTGTTGAAAATTCCCATGGGAAAGCTTACTACCTACGCCGGCATTGCCGGTGAATTAAATAGTCCGAAGGCGAGCAGGGCGGTCGGTTCCGCGGTAGCGGGCAACCCTGTGGCCTTCCTGATTCCCTGTCACAGGGTGATCCGGGCAAGTGGCGATTTTGGGCAGTACCATTGGGGAACCACGCGAAAAAATGCGATGATCGCCTGGGAGGCCTGTAAAAGCGCTTCCTTCGATTAGTGGTTGGAGATTTTCAATAATTTATCGACGTTCTTAATGAGGATTTTTCTTCCCCTTGTTTCGAGGATTTCGTCTTCTTTAAATTCTTTTAATATTCTTACTATATTTTCCCGCGCCGTACCTACGAGACTGGCGAGATCGTCGCGCGACATATCGATCTCTACCTCCATGCCCGGCGTAAAATCCTTTTTGTATTTTTCCCTGAGTAATATCAACTGCATGGCGAACCGTTCCCTCACGCTTCGTTGCGCGAACGAGGCAACACTATTGACAAATACCGAGAATTCATGGCTCAATGTTTTCAGGAGGCGTTGTGAAAGGACCTTCGATGTACTTAAAACGCTCAGAAAATCTTGGCGGGGAATAAATGAGATCAGGCTCTCTTCGAGTGTAGCCGCAGCATCGGGATAGCGCTCTTCGGCAAGTAACGCATGGTAGCCGATCATCTCGCCCGAGTTGGCTACATAAATAATATGCTCCTTTCCCTGCTTATCGGTTTTGAACTTTTTTACTTTGCCTTCGCGAAGGAAAAAAATTCCTGTGGGGTAGGCGCCCTCCCGAAAAATTACCTGGCCCTTTGCATACTTTTCTTCGCTGACGTTTGCGGTAAGTTGTTGCAACTCCTCCGGCGGCAGGCCCGTTAGTATGGAGCCGGTTTCGAAGTTCCATTTTTCGATGGGAAACATACCCTTGATCATGCGCCAAATTTAGTCATCCTCATTCAAAAGTGATTTTTATCACGCCCGAGGGTGAAAATGATTACCGCTGGCGGTGGCGTCCCGAATTACCTTTGCCAGCATGCCCAATTCAGCTTTCGCAAATTTGCCTCACGATTCGTCCCGCCGTTTAAGCGATGTTTTTACAAGCGATCAGGCGTTTGATGAATATTATTCTCCCGAAGTAAGGAAAAAATCTGCCCGGCATTGGTCAACGCTACAGGTAGCCGTGCGTGCTGCGGAGTTTTTGGCTACCGATAAAGATGTTCATGTGCTCGACATCGGCAGTGGTGTAGGTAAATTTTGCCTGGCGGCTGCTCATCGTTATCCCGACGCCAAATTTTACGGCGTGGAGCAAAGAAAGGACCTGTATGACGTTGCGGTGAACTATAATGAGGTGCTGACTCTGCACAACGTGAGCTTTATTCATGGCAACTTCACCATGCTCGATTTCAGGCAGTTCGATCATTTTTATTTTTATAATTCTTTTTATGAAAACCTGGAGGGCGCCGACAAGATCGATGATAAGCTGGAATACTCACTATCGTTGTATAACTATTACAACCGTTACCTCTATAAACAGCTCGAGGAAAAGCCGAAAGGCACGAGGATAGTCACGTTTCACAGCCTTGAAGGCGAACTGCCCCGGGATTACTACACCGTCAAAACACATTTGAACGACACGCTAAAGTTTTGGATGAAAGTATAACCATGTTTCGCCCGAAAATTATTGACACGCTTAAGCATTACCCGAAACCCCAGCTTACCAAAGACATTGTAGCAGGCATTATCGTAGGCATTGTTGCGCTGCCGCTTGCCATTGCTTTCGCCATCGCATCGGGCGTATCACCCGAAAAGGGCCTGTTCACCGCTATTGTAGCCGGTTTTATTA
>CAMPGT010000335.1 GCA_946885665.1 uncultured Chitinophagaceae bacterium
TATCACCAGCGGCGGCGCCACCATCACCGCCAGCGATGATGCCGGTATCTTTTACGGCACACAAACGCTGAACCAGCTCATCCGGGATGCCACCGACCAGCAAATTCCCATACCCGCAAGCCGCATCACCGATTACCCGGACGTAGCTTACAGGGCAGTTCACCTCGACCTGAAACACCATCTCGACTCGCTGAGCTATTACTACGACCTGATGGACCGCCTTGCAGCACTCAAGATCAACGCCGTCATCGTAGAATTCGAAGACAAACTGCGGTATAAAAGCGCGCCGCTCGTGGGCGCACCGCATGCCATCGCGATAGAAGACTTCACCAAACTCAGCAACTATGCCAGGGAGAGGCACATTGAAATCAGTCCGTTGGTACAGGGCCTGGGCCACGCATCCTTCATCCTGAAACACCCGGAATACAAAGAATTAAGGGACGACAGCACATCCGACTGGTCGTTTGACCCGCTGAACCCAAAAACATACGAACTGCAGTTCGCCCTCTATAAAGACGCGATGGAAGCCACCCCGCACGGCAGGTATCTGCATGTTGGCGGCGACGAAGTAGGCAAACTGGGCATGTCGGCCAACGCCAAACAATCGGGCATGACACCGATGCAGCTGCAAATGCACTGGCTCAAAAAAGTATGCGCATTTGCGGAAGAGCATGGACGTATTCCAATATTCTGGGATGACATGGTATTCAAATTATCCGGCCTCTATGAAACCACATACGATCCTTCTGTTCCAATAGAAGAAGTGAATAAGCGGTGGACCGAAAACGAAAAGATCCTCAATGAAAATATTCACCTGTTCCCGAAAAACTGCATGTATATGCGCTGGAACTATGATCACCCCGAGTTACCCGGCAACGAGAAGGCGATCGACTGGTACAACCGGCATGGGCTGCACGTGATGGCCGCCACCGCGGGACAACAGATCTGGCCGCTAATGCCGAGGGCAAGTTCGAACTTTCAGCCGATAAAGGATTTTTCAGGGATCACTACGCAAAAACATCTCGACGGTATCTTACTGACTCTATGGGACGATACATCACCTCACTTTGAAACGTATTGGCGTGGCATCCACGATTTCGCATTGTTTACCTGGAACTTCACCGATATAAACAGGGAAGACGCACATTCACTGTTCAGGAAAAGGTTTTATGGCCCCAGGCTTGGCGGCGCACAATTCGCCTTCCAGGACTCACTAGAGGCCGCTCTCGAATTCTGGGAAACGGCCTTGATCAACAAAGGCGACCGTTATAACTACCCGAAAACAATAGATACGCTCATTTTGCCTGATGCCGGGAGCCCGGGCATATGGAGCAGCGACCATGCAGAAAAATTGCACGCGGCAAGAAACGAAGTGGCGAGGTATGAATCTATTAAAAAGAAAATCGGGAACGCGAGGCGCCTTGCCAAAAGAAATGATTATGCATTGCAGATGTTTGGACAGATCAATGAACTCGGCGTTTACCCGGCACACCTGTTATTGCGTCTTGAAAAATATGACCGGGCCACTAACGCGGCGCAGCAGAAGCGCGCCGCTGAAAATGTGAGAACACTCGTTGATCATTTCGCCACCATCAGGAAAAACTTCGAAGAAGCGTTCACAAAAACCAGGATCCTTCATAACCCGCCGGACTATGTGCCCGACCAGAACCACCACGGTCACCTGGCCAACGGCACCAACAACAGCAACTGGATGTATGTCTACGAACTGGCGCTTAACGAAAAAATAAGGAAATCTTTTCCATAAGTACAGCAGCGAAATGCCGCCCTTGCCATGGCTCATTTATTGCCTGCTTATCAGGCTAAGACAAAATTATGGAGGCCGAAAAAGAAAAGTACGATCGCAAGGCAGGAATTTTAATGCACATCACCTCTCTCCCCGGACCACCTTTTATCGGCGACATCGGTCCTTCTGCCCATGCGTTTGCCGACTTTCTGCATGAGGCGGGGCAGTCGGTATGGCAACTCCTTCCGCTTCAGCCCATCGAAGACAATCAGGGGTACTCGCCCTACAGTTCTTCTTCAGCTATGGCCGGCAACGTACTGTTAATCAGTCCGGAATACTTGGTGAGAGATGGGTGGCTGGATCCCGGCGACCTATTGCAGGAAGCCAGCGACGGCGACCACACCGCGTATGATGAAGCGGTGACTTACAAAACTTCTCTGCTGGAAAAAGCCTACGCCACATGGCAGAGCAAAGCAGATGAACAGGCCAAAACCGCCTTTCAGCAATTTTGCACGGATGAGGCCGGATGGCTGGACGACTTTGCGCTGTACACCGTCGTCAAAAGGAACCATAATAATTTACCGTGGTACGAATGGCCCGATAACATCAAGCACCGCGACCCTGCAGCACTGGATGAACTCAGGCAGCGTTTCGCTGAAGAAACTACGCGCGTGAAGTGGCAGCAGATGATCTTTGATTGGCAGTGGCACCAGCTAAAGCACCACTGCACATCCCTCAATATTGAACTCATCGGCGATGTACCCATTTACGTGGCGCACGATTCTGCCGATGTTTGGAGCCACCGCGAACTGTTTACCGTTGACGCAAACGGTTCACTTACAGCCGTTGCAGGGGTACCACCTGATCTTTTTAATGATGACGGGCAGCTATGGGGTATGCCTCTTTATAATTGGGAGCTTATAAAAGAAAGGGGGTACGATTGGTGGACGAACCGGATAAGAAAGAACCTGGCTTGGTTCGACCGCCTGCGGCTCGATCATTTTCGCGGCTTCTCTTCTTACTGGTCGGTACCGGCTGGTTCACCCACTGCGAAAAACGGGCAGTGGATAGAAGGACCCGGGATCGACATCTTCCATCATTTCCGGGATGCCCTGGGAGGGCTCCCCTTTATTGCCGAGGACCTGGGCGAAATTGATGAGCCTGTTTACATTTTACGCGACGCTGCAGGATTGCCGGGTATGAATGTGCTGCAGTTTGCGTTTTCCGGCAACATGGCGCAGAGCCCTTACATTCCCCACCACCACCTGCGCCGTTCGGTGGTGTACACGGGCACACATGATAATGATACCGCCGTTGGCTGGTTTCAGCAATTGGATCCGGCAACAAAAAAGAACCTCGCGAAATACACCGGCACGCGGTTAACCGACAAAAACATAAGCGACGTTTTGTGCAGGATGGCATACATGAGTGTTGCCGAACTGGCGATACTGCCAATACAGGATGCGTTGGGTCTCGACGGCTCCGCCCGCATGAATATGCCTGCTTCGGCGGAGGGCAATTGGTCATGGAGACTGCAAAGCGACCAGCTTACGGTGGGCATTAGCCGCAAACTGAAGCAGTGGGCGGTTAGGTATGACCGTCACTAAGCGCTTGATAATTGTCAACATTTTTCCCGTATTGGGCATATTGACGATGCGTCTGAGGCTAAATTCCCAATTTGGTGCTATAATTGACGGCCAATGATCAACCTCTATATGAAGAACCATCCGTTTACCCCTTTTCCTCACTGAGGCTTGTTTCTATTTAATAGTCAGAGCATCTTAACCCTATTCGCCGCATGGTATATTTTTGCGTTCGCATCCCCCATAATGAAATCGTTAACCTTCAACAGAAGTTGCATGACGATAATTTCTGCCTTGTATGCTTTGAAGCAAACTCCGACAAACATTATGGGGTGGTCAGGGAAAGTTACTATAATGATTTGCTGCACATCCTTTCTGCCGAGACGCTGGAGCAACTCGAGTATTTGACCGTCAACGAAGTTCGGCAGCAGTTTGCCGACGGGGAGCCTTCGCTGTGTTTCGGCAACCGTAAGCTATGGGAAGGGAATATTCCATAGACTTGTGACTGCGGAACGGCAGATGTGTATATTTTTGCGGTCTTACCT
>CAMPGT010000336.1 GCA_946885665.1 uncultured Chitinophagaceae bacterium
TTCCGGCGCCATATTGCCGATGGTCGCGCTGTTTCCCCTCGGGAAATAATAACAGGCTGCCCATGCCACCGTCATCCATCGGAGAGACCAGCAGATTCGCTTTCCAGTCCGGCGCAATCTTAATTGTTGATCGACTTACCAGGAACGATAAGAGTGTTTCTTCTCCTTTTGTTAGCTGTCTCAATGCCATACTGCAATGTACGATGGTTACTTATTTCCTCGACGTTTAGCGGCGCTAATCAACGCCCACACGCTCGGAATTTCATAACTTAGTAAAAACCGCCTCCAATGAACAAGCGCTTATTTACACGAGCATCCATTGCACTGCTATTGATAGCAACACTGACTGTTATCATCGGGGCATGGGCCAGGATCACTGATCGCGCATTTGCCGATACGCTTTTGGGTGTGGGACTAATAGGAACCGTATCCGCGATTGTCCTGCTTGCTGTCTTATTTGGCGTCAAAAGCTGAACTTCCAACAGGTAAGGTCCCGAGAAGAATTAAAACAGAGCGTTCTTAAGTGGGTTGGCGCCTTGCCTGCCGACACTCGCAGTTGCCACAAGGTCATTTCGTTCGATCGCTGGAAGCGGGTGGTAAACCGCCTTAAATCGCGTCCAAAATATTTTAAATCAGTGCTCTCATTTAATGATAACCTCACACGTCTGTGAAAATCCTGAGGCATCCGCGACCTTCAGATGATATAAACCCTTCCCAAGCCCGCCAACATTCAATGAAACGATATTCCCGGCAGACTGAAACTGCCGGCTTAAAACGACCTGCCCCGACGAGTTAATGAGTTCAATTTGTTGTCTACTCCCTGGATGAGTATTTGAAATATACAGCGTTGACACCGCGGGATTCGGGTAAACTTTGATCTGCTCCGCCTGCGATGCCCTATTGACGACAACAATACTGCTGTATCCGAACTGCCCATCCTTATCTACCATCTTCAGCCGGTAGTAATTTACACCGGCTGCCGGCCATCGGTCAGTGAACAAATAAGCCACGCCGGTACCTCCATTTGCGCGACCATCCACCGTTGCGATTTTCGACCAGTCGCTGCTATTCCTGCTCCTTTCTATCTCAAAATGGTCGAAGTTTTCCTCCCCGGCGGTTCGCCATTCCAACACTACCTCGTCCTTTACCTGGCGTGCGCTAAATCCCATCAATTTGACAGGCAGGATCATGTCAATAAATACAAGCGGCGACATACCAGCATTCACCATTACCGGTCCGTTAACTACTCCCCGCAACGTCGAGTTCACTTTCGTCGAATATCCCTGGAACACCGCCGTGCCATTAATGGAAATGGAATTGCCATTATAGCCCAAAAAGTTACCTGTGCTTTCTATATTGGCGCCCGAATTTCTAAGCTCGATCCCGGAAGCGCCGCTAAGCTGCAGCGTAGGCGCGAACAAAACCGGGGAAGAGAATCTCAACTCGCTGCCAACGCCCAGTAAAACGATTTGCGTATTAGCAATGTTGATATCCTGATTGATGGTGAGACGATCCCCGGGGTTAACATAAATCGTGCAATTACAGGTTCCGGAAACCGGGGGTTTACCAGAAGCGCCGCCTTGCCAGGTGCTATTCGACGTCCAGTTTCCATCATTTACCGTGTTGTACACGTAAGTCTGGGCTTTCAGTGACGTGGCCATTTGACCGGCGATCGCCATAAGCATGCAGATGGTCCTTGCATAGGGTAGTGATAGCATAAACAGTTACGGATTTATAAGGGTTTTCTGTGGGTTAATAAGGGTTTACCATTAGGTAAACGACGGAAGTCTAAGGACGATCGACAGCGCGGCCGATACGGACAATATCCCCGGCCTAAGCGGCCGAAAAACACTAGCCAGGATTGATTGCCAGCATGTTGCGATGGAAAAAAATTTAGACTTTTTTCCCCTTCATGTGCAGATTACCCCAGTATTGAGAAGGCGTTTCGCCCGTAAATCGGCGGAAATATTCATTGAAAGAAGACTTCGACTTGAAACCGCAGGCGTAGGAAAGCTCGAGCATATTGAGCGAAGAAATACTGTCTTTTGCTGCTGCCTTTTTCATCTGCGTGCATACCTGCTCCACCCGGAACCGGTTCACAAACGGATAAAAAGAAGTGTCGGCGTACTGGTTCAACACCTCGGAAACCTGGTGTCGCGAATACCCGGTGGCAGCCGTTACCTTTTCCATATTGAGATCCGGATCAAGGTACAGGCGTTCCTGGTTAACCTTTTCTACCAGGCTGTCGTAGATTTCCTTCTGTCGTTCCCTGGTCATTTGCGCGGGCCGCGGCTTAGTTGGCGAGTAGGGGAAAGCAAGTACTCTTGAGCGGTCGCCGAGCAGGGCATACCGGGCGACGACCAGGCAAATGGTCAGCAAAGTCAGGGCGCCTATCGATCGAACAACCTGTTGCAGCAATCCAAAGGTGACATTATTGACGATAACGTAGACTGACAAAGCCAGGCAAAACAGTATGCCGGCTACGCCCGCGACAGAAATAATTTTGATGAGATTTTTAATAGCTATTTGCCCGGCCGGATAAGTGCGGCTGATCCGCATGGCTGCAATAAAACATGCCATGTTCAGGGGAACCATCGCCGCGATGAGTGAGAGGTTATAGATCCGTAAATAGTTTACATCCAGGACAGAACCCGATAACCAATAGCCGAGGATAATAAAATAGAAAATTCCCCAGATCAGCATAGGGGCTAAAAGCCACAATTGCGTTGGTGCGGTGTTCAGGTTGACTTTGTTCTTTTGGGCGTACATGAGTACGAGCGGACCATATGCCAATAGCGTAAAGCTCATGAACCCTTTGCGGAAATATGGGTTGCTAATATATTCATAGAGCAGGAAGCTTGCTAAAAAATGCACGGCAAAACAGACGACCAGCAGCAGGAGAAACACGTCTCCCGGTCGTCTGTTTGGCTTTCGTACCAAAAGAACAGCAGCCAACAGTGACTGAAACAGGCCCAGGAAAAAAAAGTACAGCACTTCTGCGATTTACTTGAACAATGTTGTTTAGGGTACTCAAATATAACATGTTGCTCATACTATGATGCATACTCAGTCAATACTTAACGAGAATCAAACGTACAATCTTCGGTTTGATTGGTTTATTACCTTCAAAATGGAGTCAGCTCATGGAAAATCAAACTGCATTTGCAGCGACCCTAAAACTTTTGTCGGCGGGTGGTGAGTGTTCAGACATGCAAATTATAATGATTTTTTAATGACCGCTTCTATTGCTGCTTGAACGGAAGCATCGTATCCCGTATGTGAGAATATTATTTTTCCAGTCTTGTCCAGTATAAAAAATGCCGGGAAACCGCTCACTCCATAGCTTGTTGCAACGTCTTTACCGTTCATCAAAACAGTGTATTTAATTTTATGTTTGTCATAGAACCGCTTAACGTCTTCTTTGGCGTCATAAGAATTGATGCTTATTATTTTTAATTTTTCGTCTTTAAATGTATTTCTCAATTCATTTAAGTGCGGTACGCTCTGTATGCAAGGTCCGCAGTTCTTTATCCAAAAATCCAACAAAACTACGTTGCCTTTTAATTCATCGAGCCCAAGCGTTTTGTTTTCGCCATAAACCGTTAATTGCCAATCAGGAGCTGTAGAACCATTTGGTAACAATTGTCGTGCGAGTGCATCGCCTGCTATTGTATACGCATTCATGTATGTTGAATAATACCACGACGATTCGGAAGGAGGATCAGGATTTGTTTGAATGTTGGTGAAGGTCGTTTTAATAAAATCAGTGTTCGCGTCATTGTTTTGAATCACCGCGAGTGGGAGAAAAGTACTTTTGTCTGAAACTATTTTGTATATAAAATTATATTTTGTTGTCATTGAATCGAACCC
>CAMPGT010000337.1 GCA_946885665.1 uncultured Chitinophagaceae bacterium
GACCACCCCCTCCAGAGGGGGAAAGGTCGGGAGTTTCCCCCGCTGGCGGGGGTGGCGCGAAGCGCCGGGGGTGGACCACAACCCCCCCAAACTATAAATTCTTTTCCTCCCACTCCTCAATCCATACCTCAATAGCATTCGTCACAGACCTAATCTCATTCAAAACATCGGTAGCACTAAACCGCATCACACTGTATCCAGCCTTTTCTAAAGCCATATCCCTTATTTTATCATACCGCGCCCGACCATCATCATGATGCGTTATCCCATCCACTTCAATCACTAATTTTAATCGCAGACAAACAAAATCAACAATATACCCCAGAACAGGACGCTGCCTTCTAAAACTATATCCTCTCATCCTTCTTTTATTAAGAACATATTTCCATAAACACGCCTCACTTTTCACGGCATTTTTACGGAGATCATTTGCATTTTTTTGCAAGCTTTTATTGTAATCGCTATTTGAATATTTCATACGAACGCTATTGCTTTTCTGCATTTTGTTTTTACAGCGAAACTGAAACATCTTACAGAGCATAAAAACGTATTTCACACAACTTTCAATAAGAAAATAACCATCATTTTTAGTAGTTCTTATCTTCGCACACTGTATGTACCAAACTATAAGAAAGATTCTGTTCTGGTTTCCTCCCGAAAATGTTCATCACTTCTCCATGGATGCACTATCGGTGGTAAGAAAAATCCCCGGCATAAATTCTCTTTTTAAGTCGAAATACACGAACAACACCGCCTTAAAAAAAGAATTATTCGGCCTGTCATTCATCAACCCTGTGGGTTTGGCCGCCGGCTTCGATAAAAATGCTCTTTATCTCGACGAACTCGAAATGCTGGGATTCGGCTCCGTTGAAATTGGCACGGTAACCCCGTTGCCGCAGGCGGGAAATGACAAGCCCCGGCTGTTTCGCGTGCCTGAGCATTGCGCCATCATCAACAGAATGGGATTTAATAACGATGGTGTGGATGCTGTTGCCAAACGATTACAGTTGTGGAGAGCCGGCAAAAATGAAAAGACTAAACTGATCATTGGTGGCAATATTGGCAAGAACAAACAAACACCTAATGAAGAGGCATGGAAAGATTATGAAATATGTTTCCGGAAGCTGTTCGACTGTGTTGATTATTTTGTGGTGAACGTGAGCTCGCCGAACACACCGGGGTTGCGTGCTTTGCAGGATAAAGATTCATTGAGCAAGATATTATCGCATCTTCAAACATTCAATAAACTGCAGCCGTCGCCGAAGCCGATACTGCTTAAAATTGCGCCGGATCTGAATACGGAGCAAATCGATGACGTGCTTGAACTTTCTCTGGATATAAAGCTCGACGGATTGGTGGTGGCGAATACAACCATCAGCAGAGATGAACTGACGAACGTTTCGCGGGAAGTGATTGATAATATCGGCGCCGGTGGGTTGAGCGGCGCTCCGCTGAGAGAAAGATCAACGGCAATTGTGAAATATATTCATGAGCGAACTGATGGTCGGATCCCGATCATCGCGAGCGGGGGAATATTTACTGCCGATGACGCTATTGAAAAATTTAATGCCGGCGCTTCGCTGGTGCAGGTATGGACGGGTTTTATTTACAAGGGACCCGGAATTGTGAACGATATATGCAGTGGGTTGGTAAAAGTTAAAAGTTAAAAGTTAAAACCCTATACCGTCTCCCGTCTCCTAATTCACCACCTTATTCGCGCAACTGCTGCTGGCGAAGGCTTCGGGCTTGGCCTTGAACGCAAAGCCCATCCCCAAAATATATCCCATCGCTTCCTTCAAAGCATCATTGCTCTTGAAGTGCGGGTTGGTATTGATGTCTGCATGCACCTCCATGTCTACATCATACAACGTAAACAGGTTGCACAGTTCATAAGCGATCTCGATGCTCTTCGCCACCTCCACCAACATCCGCTCCTTAATACTATACACCTGGCGAGTCTTCTCATTATGTATGAACATAAATCCCCCGTGCCCCTCGCGTAAAAAAACAATTACGGTGGCAAATTCGGTTTCGGCACCCTTTACCTGCGAGTCGGTGCCAATGCAAACTTTTAAATGGTAGCCGTTAGCAGTCTCTCTTTTTATCGCAGTTTCAACAGCCTCTTTGATCGGTAATTCAATAGGGTCACCATTAAATTTTCTCCATTTCATATGAGTGTATGTTTTCCGAATTTACCGAAAAACACACGCATTGCAAAAAGTGAGGGAATTATTGCCTTATTAGCCTGAACACAAACTGCTGCTGCGCACTGAATACCTTCAGCATTAACAACCCCCTCGTGGTGTGCGTTACCGGCACGGTGTTAAGTCCGCGCGTCAGCTTTCCCTGCTGGATCAACCGGCCCGCGGCATCCACTAACTGGTACTGATAATCGCCGGCCAGGTTAAGGCGGATCTCGTTCCTGATAACATTGCCGCCCACCAAAATGCCGGTATTTTGGCCGAGTATAATGGTGTTGGAGTAATAATAAGAATCATCCGGGAGCTTCAACCGTACGCGATAGTATATGTTGCGGCGGGTAGATGGCTCGTACGAATAGGTTGACGTATGCTCAGGCAATGGCGTCATTTCAACAAAATGAATACCGTCGAAAGAGGCTTCAAGATAACCCCTGGCCACCGTTTGCGAGCTGGTGCTTTCCCAATTGAGCAGGTGCAAATTCTGTTTCACGTTGCCGTTTATTTGTATGGGCTTCGCAACGGTCGTTGTTGTGGCAGTGATGGTTCCCGATAGTGAATACGTGCCCACGCTCCCATAGTCGGAAACGTTTTGATTGCTGATGCCGTCAATGCCGATGTAGTAGGTGCCGGCCGACAATAACGTGTCGAACGCAGCACTTAACAACGTTTTTGGATTCGCTTTGATGAGGGTGTCGCCTGTGCTTTTGATGAGCGTCATGAGCACGTCAACATTCGCGCCCGATGCACCCGCGGCCACACTGTAAGGAGAGGCGGTAACCTTCAATCGAGACTTCCTGCTGAGGGTTATCTTGAAAAAATCTTTGTCGGTGGCGCTGTTGATGATTCCCGAAGCGGCAAATTTGCTGCTGCTGACGGTGAGTACAGTTGACGACGTGCGAACGTTGGCATGATCATCTGTGCGCATGCCGATATTACTTACGCCTTTGCTGATGATGTAAATATCATTTTGCATGTGCTTGCAGCCTTCTATGCTGCTGCCGTACGTCCACGTGGTGAAATTTTTATAATAGCCCACACCCATGATCGGCGCCCAGCCTATTTCGCCGGTGCCCCTGCCTTCGGCATACTCCGTGGTGAGGCCGCATGTTTTTGTGTAGGTGCTCTGGTGATTGAGGCCGAGTGTGTGACCGATTTCATGAGAAGCTGCTTCTCCAATATATTTCGGATCGTTGTTGAGCAGTGAGGTGAACACCCATGCAGGTGTTTCGTCGCCCCACACAAATGAATTGATGAAGGCCACGCCGCCCGCCGGACCGTACCATTCGTATGTTGGCGTTAAAATGATGCGCACTCTTTTATCGAGCGGCGCTTTGGCATAAACGTTAGGATCGGTGGTGATGTTGATGTTGAAGATGCGGTAATCTTCGGAAACGCGGTTGAATATTTCGGTGACCTTTGCAGATGAGAGACCTGAGGATGCCGCACGAATGGTGCTGTCCCAGTTCCATCCTGTGCCTCTTACTACGTGTCCGTCGAAGTCGAGGAACACGGTGGCCCTGGCGGTGGTATAGCTGCTGAGTTTGGGTACCTCGGCTTGTGCTTCGGGAAGTGTAAAGGCAAAGAGCGCGGCAACCATTGCTGGTTTTAGGGGAAAGATAG
>CAMPGT010000338.1 GCA_946885665.1 uncultured Chitinophagaceae bacterium
GTGCGGGCCCCAAGATACTCGAGCATAAGGTGGACACCGTGCTGCAGTTTGAGGGTGACCGGCATTATGCATACCGCATTCTAAGAACCATCAAGAACAGGTTTGGGAGTGCATCCGAGCTCGGCATTTATGAAATGACATCTGATGGTATGCGCGGCGTCAGCAATCCAAGCGAGATACTTATCAACCAGAAAGAAGATCAACTCAGCGGCATTGCGATAGCGGCCTCGATGGAAGGAATGCGTCCGTTGCTGATAGAAGTGCAGGCGCTCGTTACGCAATCTGTTTATGGTACGCCGCAACGTACCGTATCAGGTTTCGATCTTCGAAGGCTGCAATTACTGCTCGCGGTTTTGGAGAAGCGGGGCGGATTTCATTTTGGGATGAAAGATGTTTTCCTGAATATCGCCGGAGGTTTAAAAGTAGAAGATCCCTCCATCGACCTGGCCGTACTTTCCGCATTGCTCAGTTCGTTCGAAGATGTGCCGCTGCCTCCACTTATTTGTTTCGCGGGCGAAGTGGGGTTGAGCGGAGAGATCAGGGCAGTTAACAGGATCGAACAACGCATTGCAGAAGCAGAGAAGCTGGGTTTTGAAAAGATCATCGTTTCCAGGTACAACCTGGGCGGTGGGCGAAAGGGAAAATCGAAGCTGAATACCAAAGAGTATAAAATCGAGATCATCGAAATGGGAAGAGTGGATGAATTGTACAAGTATTTGTTTTGATGGTCTCTTTCGGCTGCTGTATCCAACCCTTTGTGCGGGCTGCGGATCAGATATGGTGACCGGCGACCAACCGATTTGCCTTGATTGCAGCACTGGTTTGCCGCTTACCAATTTTTGGTTGCATGCCGGCAACCCTGTCGAAAAAATTTTTTGGGGAAGGCTGCGCATCGAAGCGGCTGCGTCGATGCTATACTTTACCAAGCGGTCGATCATACAAAACCTGCTGCACGAATTGAAGTACAGGGGAAACATAGAAGTCGGCCGGCTCCTTGGCAGGATGATGGGTGAGAAACTGGAACAATCAGAACGGTTTAAAGACGTTGATGCTTTGGTGCCCTTGCCGTTGTTTTATGACCGGGAAAAGAAAAGAGGATACAACCAGGCCGCCGTGATATGCGATGGCATGGCCGAAATAATGAACAAACCGGTACTGAAGAATGCAATGATGAGAAGAACGAAAACGGATACACAAACACACAAGAGCAGGGCCGAACGGTGGACCAACATACAAGGTAAGTTTGAACTGACCAGTCATTCGGGCATCAGCGACATGCATGTGTTGCTGGTTGATGATGTGATCACAACGGGTGCTACGCTCGAAGCGTGCGGAGCCGAATTGCTGAAAGCGAAAAATACGAGAATAAGCATTGCGACCCTGGCCTATACAACATTATGAAGCTGATTTTATTTATAAGTGCACTGCTGCTGGCCATTGTTGCCGGTTCCTGTAAAAAGGATACATTTATTACCTCATCATCGGCGGTGCTAAACCTGTCGGACGACAGCCTTGCGTTCGATACGCTTTTCACTACCACCGGTTCCACCACCCACTATTTTAAAATATTCAACAACAATAATCAAAAGCTCAGGATCAGCCAGATTGCTTTGAAAAAAGGAAGCTCGTCTTTTTTCAGACTGAATGCCGATGGCATGGAGGGACCCGTCGTCAGCAATCTCGACGTGGAAGCAGATGACAGCATTTATGTATTTGTAACCGTTCAAATAGATCCATCGCAGGCCGATCTTCCTTTCATCATTGAAGACAGCATTCAAATATCCTACAACGGCAACGACAAATGGGTGCCGTTGTCTGCCTGGGGACAAAACGCCGTCTTTATGAAAAACAGCGTGATTGCCGGGGACACTACCTGGACAAACCAGAAACCCGTTGTCATTACCGGACCGCTGTTGGTTGCTGAGGGGGCGACGCTTACCATTCAAAAAGGCACCAGAGTGTTTTTACATGCCGACGCTCCTTTCGTGGTGGACGGTACGCTCATCGCACATGGCGAAAAATATGACAGCACTAAAATCATTTTCCAGGGTGACAGACTTGACCAATACTACAGGGATTATCCCGGAGCCTGGCCAGGAGTGTACTTCCGGGAAACCACAATGAACAACAGCCTGAAGCATGTGGTCATCAAGAATGCTTACCAGGGAATAGTTATCCAATCGCCTGCTGGCGATGCAGGCACAGCATTAAAAATGGAACAGTGCATCATCGACAATTGCTACGACGCGGGCATACTTGCCGTCAACGCCAGCATTGAAGCCGTCAATTGCCTCATCAGCAATTGCGGCAAAAATGTGTTCCTGGCAGGTGGGGGAAACTACCGTTTTACGCATTGCACAGACGTAGCCGTTTCAAACAATTATATAGCGCACAAGCAACCGGTGCTCGCCATTACCGATTATATTAAAGAGGGAGACGTGTTAGTGACTGCGGCGACAAAAGCGGCATTTGTCAACTGCATTTTCTGGGGAAACAACGGAACGGTGGACGATGAAGTGGTGACAGCCAGAGAGGGCAATGACAATTTCGACGTAACTTTCACTAATTGTCTCTGGAAGCTGGTCAATGTTCCTTCAGACGTTAACGCGTCCGGAATGATCAGCAGTGATGATCCGCTCTTTCAGGAGATTGAAACCGCTAAGAACCAGTATGATTTCCATCCTGGCGATGGTTCGCCGGCTATTGATGCAGGGGTTAATGCTGGCGTTGCGACAGATCTTGAAGAGAATGAGCGTCAAAATATTCCGGATATCGGAGCGTATGAGACGTCCTTTTAGTTGATCTTTGTAAACCTTTCGTTATAACAACTTTATAAATATATCATCATGCTTAAGCTTTTAATTTTATCAGGCATATTCGCTATGGCAGTTACTATCTATGACTTTAAGGTGCCCTCTCTCGATGGAGGGTCGATTGATTTTTCGGCATATAAGGGCAAAAAGATTTTGATCGTAAATACCGCATCAGAGTGTGGGTTCACACCACAATATGCAGAACTCCAGGAACTGTATAAGAAATACAGCGACAAACTGGTGATCGTTGGTTTTCCGGCCAACAATTTTGGCGGGCAGGAACCGGGATCAAACAGCGAGATCAAAACGTTCTGTGAAAAAAATTATGGCGTAACCTTTCCGATGGCCGAGAAGGTGTCGGTTAAGGGCGATGACATTCATCCCGTTTTCAAATATCTCGTATCCGAGTCGGAAAAACTTGGTGTGCATGATCCGATCAAATGGAACTTCACGAAGTTTCTTGTGGATGAAAAAGGCAAACTTGTGGCCGTTTTCGAAAGCAAGGTGAAACCGATGAGTGAGGAGATAACGAAGTATTTGAACTGACATGCGGTTCCAGGATGTTATCGGCCAGCAGCCTATTAAAACGCACCTGGCCGAAATGGTGAGCCAGAACAGGCTGAGCCATGCTCTGCTGTTTACAGGAAAAGAAGGTGCAGGAGCCCTTCCTCTAGCTGTCGCATTTGCCCAGTATGTTGTTTGCGAAAAAGTTAATCACCGCACACAAACCGGCGCGTCGCTCTTTGGCGAGTCGCCTTCTCATGCCAATACGTTGGCCGACGCGTGCGGCGTTTGCAATGCTTGTTTAAAGGCACGCGACCTCGTTCACCCCGATATTCATTTTACTTATCCCGTCATTCCGAAAAAAGCAGGCGACAAACCGGTTAGCACCGATTTCATAACCGAATGGAGAGAGTTCATGTCGCAGTTGCCTTATGGCAACGTGTATGACTGGCTGCAATTTATTGGCGCCGAAAACAAGCAGGGCAACATCAC
>CAMPGT010000339.1 GCA_946885665.1 uncultured Chitinophagaceae bacterium
TACAGACCGAATTCTGGGGAATGGCTAAATAGCAGTGCAAGGAGGCACTGCCGTCGACGATTCGGTCGGCGCGAGCCAGCGAAATGGCAGCGGATTCACACATCCGCGCCAGCATTTCGCTGGCGATGGACAAATAGATCAGGGGTTTATTTGTCTATCGGGCTAATAGCAGCCTGGTGAAAAACAGCGTTTTCTAACAGCGCTGCTAGCGCGAGAATTCTCCCAGAGACAATATGCCGATACCCACGGCAACCAGGATGGTGCCGAACACTTTTATCAAGGTAAACGGTTCCTTGAATAAAAATACACCGGCCGCCAGTACCAACACGTAGGTAAGCGCGGACAAAGGTACCGCGTAACTCAGCTCCAGTTTTGCCAAGGCGAATAACCAGACCACCGCTCCGGCACCGAAACTAACAAAGCCCAGGATAATCACCGGATTAAACAACACGATATAAAGCGTAAAAAGCAGGTTCTCCGCGGTTTCCATTTTTGGAGACACGATATTCATGCCGTATTTAAATGCAACTTGTCCAATTGCAGTGAGAAAGCAGGAGACCAGAATTAAAACCATGCTTTGCATGTGTTACACCTCATTAAGCAAAATCAAAACGCTGTCGCACCATAATACGCAAATATTTATGCCCGCGTTTTACAAAACCCCAAAGATTGGTCGCGGTTTTACTTTCACCGCGTTCACGGGGTGTGAGAACGTAGGGTACTTCCACAACAATCGCGCGTCGGCGTTTGATCAGGTGGTAAATCAGGGCAATAAAATATTCACCGTAGTCGCCAAGCAGCGCATAGTCTTCCAGAAACTCGCGTTTCACAACAATGAATCCGCTGGACCAATCGCGAAAACGGCAACCGAGAAACCAGCCGCCGAGAATGCTCAGTAACTTGCTCAGCATCAGTTGTACCGTGAGAAGAAAGTTTACCGCGCGCGCATCACCCCCGCCTTTCACATAACGTGAACCTACCGCCACGTCCGCGCCGCTTTCTATCGCCGCCAGTAAGGCGGGAATACGATCGGGCGGCATCGACATATCAACATCCATCCACAGGATATACTTTCCCGACGCGTGTTTGATTCCCGCGTTGAGTGCGCTGGTGAGTCCACGCTCATCAATGCGATGCACCAGTTTTACCTGCGCGTGTATTTGCGCATATTCTGCAACGATTTTCCACGTGAGGTCCGGTGAGTTGTCATCAACCACAATGATTTCGTAGGGAAGCTCAAGCGTCTGCTCTATTGCCGCGATCACCAATAGAATATTTTCGCTCTCATTGTAGGTCGGCAATATGATGCTGAGGTCGGGCTTGTTTATGGTTGTACTCATGTCAATGCTCTTTCGGTAGAGAAAAACTGATAGGGCCGTTGTCGACGCCCATAAAATCGCGATACACCCAGCCATCCTTTTCCATGTAGTTGTAACTCACTGACAGACCGCCCTGGCCTGGCCGATAGTTAACAATGATTTCCACACGATGTTTTCCCGGTTCGAGCGGCACTATTGCGGGTGTTTCGCTGAAAAAATTCGGTACGGTGGTGCGGAAGTAAATCCGCTCATCTACCTTAATGGTAATCGGCCAGGAACTTTGGATGTCCAGTTTGATATTTCGTGCTTCTCCGGCTAAATGTAAATCTGTCGTAAGCCTTAGCTCGCCGGGAGAAACCAATTTCATGTTTTTGTCGATGGACGTCAACGGCTTTTTCTTTGTGTGCGGAAAATAAAGCTGCTCTAGTTGAAGGGATCGCGCATTTTTGCTGGCTTCTTCCGTAAAATGCGCCTGGACGTGATCCGGATAGGACGGCGTAACGATATACGCCAACGCTTTGCCACTTAGCCACAAACCCATCAGCAGTACCGCCACTCGCGGCAATGCATACCGGGCGCGTTCCCGCATAGTCCAAAAGGATTGCAGCACTTTCAGCGCAAGTAAATAGAATACAAACATAACCGAGTAGGTGTAGCGCGGTTCACCGGTATAGATGTAGCTCACGATAAACGTGATGCCGATGACACTGAGCATAAAGGCCGCCAATTTTCTCTCGTGCTCGGCAAGGTCGCGCCAAAACCAGATAAAAAAGAAAGCCGTAAGGAAACAGATAAACTTGAGCACGTCCCATACCGGGCGAAAGAAAGTGAAACCGGGCGCATCCGCCCGGCTCGGCAGCATGGACGCAAAGAACAGGTCTTTTACGTGTTCAACATTCATCACAAGCCGTTCCGGGTTGCGCTTTATAAACTCCCAGCCAAGCTGGTAATAATGATCCTGCTGGTAATAAGGTACATTGGTTTTATAGAAGCCGTTCTCCGGCTTCCACGACAGGGCGGGCACAATTACAAAGTTATGCCAGCCGTCGTAATTCAAATCAATACGATGAATACGCGAGTTGGCGATAAAAAAATCCAGACCGCCATTCGCGGATAGTCCGCTCACCTTACCCTTGGAAATGCGCGAGATCTCCGCCATACCCAAAAATACCGCCGCGAAAAATATCGCTGAAAATACCCCGGCACGTATAATAAATTGAACGCTGATGCGGTGAACAGCCAGCATCATAAGCACAAAGGCCAGGCCATAGGGCGCGACCGAGGGGCGCACAAAGGAAGCAAAGGCCAACAGCAGGGCGGCAACAATCAGATAACGAATCTCACTCTTGAGATAAACCAGCGAGCAGGCAATCAGCACCAGCGGCGCGGCAAGGTTGTCCGAAAGCAGAAAGGCATTGAAATACCAGGCCGGAAAGCCAAAACCGTAGAGCAGCGCGGCAGCCAGGCTGAAACGTGTATCGCCATTGAACCACTTGATCGCCATGCGATGAAACGCAAACACAGATAACGCATAAACAATGATGTTTATACCGAGGAAGATTTCAAAACGAAAAGGGTTTTCGAATCCCACGGCTTGCAACAAGCGCAACACTTCGGCAATCACAATATGGTAACCGGGCGGCCAGGCAAGAAACTGGGTTTCCTTGAAGGGATTTTCCGTCAGGCGCGTAATCGCGCGACGCCAAAAATCCAGCATGTCGTTGTACAGGAAATTCTCGTAAGGGGAGAGGGCAAAGACATAGAAAAAGATAAACAGCAAACTGCCCAGAGTAAGCAGCAAGCTAAACCGGGGACTCACAAGTAACGCAGAGACGTTCTTTCGAACATACTGGCCCATCAGACTTTTTTGTACAGCAAGCCTGGACACATACCACCTTCTAAAACAATCGTTTGAACTGTTGTTATTGTATTAAATTTTTATAAATATAAAGTCGCAAATTACCTGCACTATTCTTACACTATTCTCTTTTGTCGCAGGGATTCGACTGTAGCGCTTTCGACTTGGTCAGGCAATCTTTTCTAGATGAAAAAGGCTAAAACCTCTATCGGATTGATAAAAAAGAAATAACATGTATTCTTGTATATAACCGTTTTTGTTGGGTGAAAATCGCCTGAATATTTGCACTTCGTCCCGATGTGTGCTGTTGGGATAGTTGCTACAGAAGGCAAGGCGATGGTTAAGGAACTGGCGGAATCCTTCCTTTGGTTTACCCGTTTTCTTAAACACCTGAAAGCTTGAAGGCAGCGGGTTTATCTCCTCCCGCAAGGTTGGCAGGTGCGCATTTGCATCTCTGGACCGAACGACTCGTTGAATAGACGGCACTACAGGGCTGTTAAACTGGTTTACAGCTTATTTGGATGGTATAAAAAAGTAACTCTTGAACATCC
>CAMPGT010000340.1 GCA_946885665.1 uncultured Chitinophagaceae bacterium
GATCGCGGGAACCGGCTGGGTCATTCAAATACTAATCGCTGCTGTTCTAATGAAGGAAAAAGCATTGGACTATGTCGGCCACCTGGGCAATATCATGGTGGCGGGACTGCTGGTACTCGTTCCCTGGATGCTGTTTTATTTTATCAGCGGAATACTGATTTTCTACATTCCCCTGGCAAGTGTTTGTATCAGCAGCGCCTGCATGCTGTACCTCCATGTCAAAAGGGTGAAGTTTCTCGGGTTGTCGCAAGTGTGGACCGTCAGTTGGTTTCTGCTCCTTCAAAGCACTGCCCTTCTCTGGCTATATATTTTCTATTTAAAAAACGTATTATGAACCTCCTCAAACGAATACCGATCCATTACAAGGGTGAACTGCACGACGTGAGGCTGATTAATTTTTCTGTTGACCTTGATGAAATAAAAGATAATGTTCCTGCAAAAATAAAGGTGCGAAATTTTAATAACAGGGCGATGATCTCAATGGTGGATGTAAAGTTGAAACACATGCATCCCACCTTCCTCCCTTCGCTTCTTCACTTCAATTACAGACATATCGCCTTTAGATTACTGGTTGACGACAACATCTACAATAGCGGCTTCCCCAAAGGCATCTTTTTCTATAAAGCTTTTACTAACCGCCCTATCATTGTTGCAGGAGGCAAACTGCTTACCGACTATCGTCTCAGTCTTGCGAATATCGAAGAGAAAAACAACGAAGTGATGATTTCACAAGATAAAGATCACGTCCGGTATTGCATAGACAACAAGATTTGCGATGCAAATGGAGCGTTGAAGGAGACAGTCGGCGCTTTGGACAGGGCTTATTCGATACTTGGCGACACCGTCAGGGTTACAGAGATTCAGCGGGAGAAGTGGCCCATCCAGCAGGTGAATTGTACAGGATTTGAAAATACTTTTTTTGAGACCGCAAAGCTTGAGGGCGCTTTCCGGGTTTTCGAAGTGATTTATTACGACTGGCTACCTCCTAAATCTATCTTGCCATGAAGGTAGTTGTGCTTGGCGCCACAGGTCAGGTTGGATCCGTTGTTTACGATGCTTTACAGCAGCGTTACGTCGTGAGGGGTACTTCGCGTAAACAAAGCGGGGAATTACTTCAATTTGATCCCTTTGTTGATGACTGGTTGGTGCTCGGCAAAATTGATGTACTTGTGAATTGTGTTGGGCAGATCGATACTACGGACCATAGTTTCGAAGAAATACACCTCGGGCTTACCCGGCTTATCGCTAAAAACCGGGAGCTCATGGGCAATCCCAGGATTATCCAGGTGTCTGCCCTGGGCGCATCTGCAGGTCACAGTGTTGATTTTTTGAGAACGAAAGGTCTGGCAGATGATTACCTGCTTACGCAATCCAATACTGTTGTTGTGAGACCATCTATCGTCTGTACTCATCGCACGACAATTATCAAAAAACTTTTGATCCTTTTCAGGATATCAAAATATACCAACCGCGTTGTTTTTGTTCCCAAAGGCTTCTTAACAAACAGGATACAGCCGGTGATGGCGAATGATCTTGCGGCTCTTGTTAGCGTTTTGTGTTCGTTAGAGGAATTACCGAAAGTCGTTAATGCCGCCGGCCCTGAACCGATTTCTTATCGACAGCTTATTGAAATCATGTTCCGGAGCCGGGATAAGTCTTTTCGCATTGTGGAGGTTCCGAGAATTGTTTTTGATCTTTTAGTAAAATATGTGATCGCTCTCCTATTGCCAAAAGTGATAAATGCACAGCAGTATCAATTATTGTTTGATAATAACATGGCCGAACCCACGGAATTTGCCTGGTTAATTGGCGCTGCGCCAACGCCATGCACACCTTTTTTTATTAATGAATTTACAGATGCCAGTCATTGAATTAACAACAACAATAAAAGCGCCTGTAACGGTTTGCTTTGATCTCGCAAGAAGTATCGACTTGCATAAATTATCGACTGCCGGAACTCATGAAGAAGCCATTGCGGGCGTAACCTCGGGGCTAATTGGCGAGGATGAACAAGTAACGTGGAGAGCCAGGCATTTTGGCGTGACCCAATGCCTCACATCCAGGATAACAGCCTATGACTACCCGCGTCATTTTAGAGATGAAATGGTCAAAGGCATCTTTACAATGATAAGGCACGACCATTATTTTAAAGAGTCTGGCGATGAAACAGTGATGAAAGATGTTTTCCAATTTCAATCGCCATTCGGCGTTTGCGGCCGGTTGTTTAATTATATTATTCTTACGAGGTATTTAAAGCGGTTTCTGAAGAAAAGAAATGAAATTATCCGGCAAATGGCCGAAACGCCTGACGGCGGAAAATACCTGGCGGAGATTTATCATCCGCGCAACTGACAAATCTCATATTTCCACTTCCCTTTCTGTTAGATATTTGTCTGCACACACAGGCCCGTCAAACAGGGTTCATTACCCTGCCGTACCCTTCACTTTCAAACACATGAAATGGAAAAGATAATTGCGGCATTCGACGGATTAAAATACTCGGAAAGCGTAGCCGCACATGCCATGGCGATCGCGAAAAGATATAAGACAACCCTCGTTGGTGTTTTTCTCGAAGATTTTACTTATCACAGCTTCGGCATACTGGACCTTGTGGCCGACAACGGGTCAAATAAGATGAGGGCAGTCAGGCTCAAAAAAGCAGACGAAGAAATACGCGATAATTCTGTTAAACGCTTTCAGGAAGCATGTGAAAATGCGGGACTTGAATACATCATTCACCGCAATCTCAATGTGGCCATACGGGACCTGTTAAACGAATCGCTCTACGCGGATCTCCTCATCATCCAGAATAATGAATCCTTCTCTCTTTATAAGCAACCCGTGCCCACAAATTTCATCGTTGCACTGCTCGAAAAGGTTGAATGTCCCGTATTGCTTGTGCCGGATCAATACAAAAAGCCGGAACAGATCTGTTTTTTTTTTGACGGTGAACCGTCATCCGTCTTTGCGATTAAACAGTTCAGTTATTTGTTTGGGCATGAGAACAAACCGATGGAAGTGATTACAGTCGTTCGAAAAGATGCGGAGAGGACCGTGCCCGACTCGCCAATAATGAAAGAATGGATGCAACAGCACTATGCTGTGGTGAAATACAAGCTTCTTGAGGGCGATGCCAGGCAGGAGATCGTGAGCCATCTGAAACGTAAAGTAAAACAGCCGCTGGTAGTGCTGGGTGCATATGAACGCGGCGCCGTGTCGCGCTGGCTGAAAAAAAGCATGGCAGATGTTCTATTGAAAAACATAGCGGTTCCCATTTTTATCGCCCACAAATAAGATGTTTTATGATTGGTAAATTAACAGAGCAGGAAATTGAGACATTGCTGTTCGCACAGGTATTGGGCAGACTGGGGTGCCACCATGATCATGTTACCTACGTTGTACCCATCAGCTATGCATACGACGGCAACTACATCTATTGCCATACCCGCGACGGTATGAAAGTGCAAATGATGAGACAAAATCCCAATGTTTGTTTTGAAGTGGAGTCGTTTACCGACATGGCCAACTGGCAAACGGTGATTGCATGGGGCATTTATGAAGAACTGTCGAATGATAGTGAACGAAATGAAGCGCTGCAATGCCTGCTGAACCGCGTGCTGCCACCCGTTAGCAGCCAAACCACGCACTTATCGCCCAGCTGGCCGTTTCCGCCCGCCCACCTGAATGAGATCAAGGGAGTTGTTTTCCGAATAAGCCTGTTGAAAAA
>CAMPGT010000341.1 GCA_946885665.1 uncultured Chitinophagaceae bacterium
GCGAATTGTTGCTCGTACTGCTCGGCATAAACTGGGTTTTTGCTGGCGAAAAACTGGCTGGCGGCGGTTTGCATCTTGCCCTGCAGGAAGCCAATCTCCACCAACGTGTTTTGATAACTGAATGCCTCCCGTTCCTGCATCCGGCTTCGATCGTTCATGCCAATCTGCAAATAATAGGTTACACCGATCAGGATAAAGCCGAGTACCAGCCCGACCATCAATGCGCTGATTTTGTGGGAAATGCGCATATTAAATAAAAAATTCATTGGGGTTTCCTCATGTTCTAATATGCAGCGCTTGACAGCTGTTTGAACAATACAACGTGATTGATGACATGCCATTCCTGCTCATTAATGTGATAAGAACGGGTAATAACTTTATTGAGAACGTCCGGCAGAGCATCCGATGTGGTTTTTCCTTCCAAGTCTGTTACATCCACGGGTTGCGGCTTTTTTCTGATAACCAATCCGGCGGCGTTTGCCGGATGGCCGAAGATCAGCGTATAGAAAGACTTGAGTGGCGCCAGTTCGAGTAATGGCTCGAGTTGGTAAACCGGCACCAGGTTGCCACGAACATTGGTCAGGCCGAGAAAGTGATTGGGAGAGTTCGGCAACGGGGATATTGCGTTGCCGGTCAACAGTTCACAGTACAAACCCTGTGGTGCCAGAAGATTGAGCTTGTCTATCGAAAACCCGTAGCAGCGGACGCGATATTGTATTTCCTTGTCCGCCGCCTGTTCGGACCCGGCAGCCAACGCGCTGGCCAGGGTATTGGTCAGCGATATTCTATCTTCGAGCGCTGAAGAGCCTTCCGTAGAGGGGTTGCCCATTACATCCCCCTTTAAGCTTTCGCAATTGCCTGGATAATTTGATCAGGCGTGTAGGGCTTGGAAATCATTCCTTTGCCACCTTGCAGTTCCCCCCAGACACGATCCACCTTCTGGTTTTTGCTGGTAACAAAATACACCGGGATATTGGATGTGTCGTTACTTGAGGTAATATTGCGGCAGGCTTCAAATCCATCGACGCCGTCCATGACAACATCCATTAATATGACGTCCGGCCGGAACGTTCGTGCTTTTTCCTGCGCTTCATTTCCGTTGGATGCGGTGATGACCTGGTAACCCGCGTTTTCAACAATCGTTTTAAGATGTTGAAGTTCTACTGGTGAGTCGTCGACAACCAATACTCTAACTGCTGGCATGTATTTCCCCTTTTGTCCTATTGCTGTGCTTTTTATACACGGTTTCAAACTCATTATGATTGATGGGCTTTACCAGATAAGCGTCACATCCGGCGAGCGTACCCTTAATTTTGTCGAACGAAGACGACCGGCTGGTCAGTAAAATAACCGGTGTGTTTTTATTCAGCTTGCTGCGCTTTATTTGTTTGCAGGCACTGTAACCGTCCATGCCGGGCATGACCACGTCGAGAAAAATAATGTCGTAGGTCTTTTTCTGGATGACCTCCATAGCCTTTTCCGCGTTTTCCACAACATCCAGCTGATCCTGCAGCAGTTCGAACTCAATTTGCATTTGCTTGCGCACCGCCAGACTGTCGTCGACCACCAGGGCGCGTGTTGGTTTGTCGAGTTTGACGACATTGTTGTTGTCTGACGAGCGCAGCATTCTTAAGCCGGAGATTGCAATGCTTTGCAATTCGTGAGTATCGTGGCCGATTTCAAATTCAGGAAAGAAATTAAGTTCCTTGATCGTATAGTGATCCAGCAACTTGATAAATTTTCCCGGATTGACGGGGGACGAAATACGGTATTTACTGCCAATAGCGGATTGGCCGCGGGTAAGAAATATTAATGGCGGCGCTTTTCCTCTGCCATTTTTTTGACGTTTTTCCCACGCTTGTATAATCGTCGGATTACTCGAACACATAAGCACAAAATCAGTGTCGCCCACACTGTTATGTTGGCCTGACGCCAGCACTTCAGGTTGATAGCAACGTGTCCGGTATTGGGTAACGGTAAAAATACGCGAAATAATGTTGAATTCGGTGGCGGACGCGCCTACCACTCCCACTTTAAAAACGCGTTTTACCTGTCGTGAACTTTTATTAACGGCATTTTCTGTTGTCATCAGCTTACTTCTTTAATATCCATTAATGAATTTATTTAAACACTTGTTGGAACTGAGAAAATTCGCCTCGTCAAGATTACAGTTTAGATGTGCCTCTGAATATCACAATGGCGCAAAAACAGTAGAACATAGGTATAATAATTTCCGCTGGTCAGCAGTTTCCATTTTTCATAATATTAAAAATCAAATTTACATCAATTTAGCTGATTCATTTCTAAAAAAAGACAATTGTCGCGTTTAAAGCAGCTTATTGGCACTGTTCTTCGTATAAGAGCAATTTTTTATACCTTTTTCACGTGGTTGAAACAAAAACACGAAAGAATATCGACTTTTAAAAATTTTTAAGTAGTTCACACTTTATTGTCGCCTAAAATCGTGCGCACATTGTTTTTGGACGGTGTGAAGCTAAGGTTTATAGGTAAAGGTTTATAGGTAGGGTTTACAAATACCGGCGGAAAGAAACGCCGGCGGCGGGCTATCACACTAAAATAAATTTACTCCGGAGGTAATAAATGGATATAACCCAAATAGCAGAATTGGAAACATCCCATAACTGGATACTCGTGGGTCTGTCTTTTCTTGTCGCGGTGTTTGGCTCATACACCAGCTTACAGCTAATGAGAGGTATTCGAACGGCGGCGAACAACGCGAAACTAAAGTGGGTTATCGCTGCCGCGTGTTCGCTGGGTGGCGGGGCCATATGGACCATGCATTTTATTGGCATGATAGCTTATGAAACAGGGATGAATGTGGGGTATGCCCCGGGTCTGACATTCCTGTCGCTGGCAATCTCCGTGATCGTGGTGGGTGTGGGAATTTATATCCTCAGTAAAAAGCCCGATTCGATAGCCATTTTGTTGATCGCGGGTATATTCGCCGGACTGGGTGTGGCGAGCATGCACTATTCGGGAATGGAGGCGATGGTGGTTGCCGCGGACATTACATATGACCCGACGTTATTTGTTGCCTCGGTAGTGATAGCGGTGGTTGCGGCGACTGCTGCGCTGTGGCTGGCATTTAATCTGGAGGGCAATATGCAGATGCTTGCTGCCTCCGTGGTGATGGGAATCGCGGTATGCGGTATGCATTACACCGGCATGGCAGCGATGAAGATGACGCCAAACGGAAAGGTTTTGGAAACCGGTTCAATGATGAACCCGTTGACACTGGGTTTGTTTATCTTTTGTTTCTCAATGCTGTTGCTGGTACTGTCACTGATAGTAACCTTGAGCCAGCTGCAAAAACGTATGTATGAAGAACTGGAAGATGAAGAGGAAGACGATGACGAGGAAGATGCCAAGCAACCGCAAATGGCGTAAGTTGAAATAATGGGAAAAGCCCCGCAAGCGGTTTCACTGTATTGTTGAGTGATGGCGCATCGGGGTTTTTTCACACCGCGGTGTGGTAAAAATTCGCAAGATAGCATCAGAATTTGTTTTACTATTTTGCTTACCTATCGCGATACTGTCTCCAAAAAAATCTGTTGGTTTTGGCGTGCGAATGAACGCGCCATTTTTTTTATTTTAAGTTTTGAAAAAATTGAAAACTGATACACTGTGAGGAGTTGGGAATTTATCCCATCGTGCTTTGCCCGCATCTATTCACGAGCTCACAAAATATTGCGAAGCATAAGAC
>CAMPGT010000342.1 GCA_946885665.1 uncultured Chitinophagaceae bacterium
CATTTCTTTCTTAAGCTGCTCTATCGCGTTTTTGCGCGTGGTGTCATCGTCAACTATCCATTGGGCAAAGCCAATCGCATTCTCGACCGTAAGACCGAGATCGGCGATTCTTTTTTTGAGATCGGGGAGGCTGCCGCCTCTGTCGATGTACTCCTGCAATGTATTCATCCATATTTCAACACCGGTAAAGCCAGCCTTTGAGATCACTTCCAGCTCTTTCACCATTCCGAGCTTATGTTCCCTGATGGTGGCGGTGTTCAGGCAATAAATAAAGTTTTTGCTGGCCGGTTCGCGCGACGCCTGCGAGCGAAGTGAAGAGGGGATAAAGGCCAGGCCCGCCGATGCGCCAAGCAACTGAATGATTTTTCTCCGGCTGATGGTGTTGGTATTGTTCATTGAATAAATGTATTGATTAAAACGGTATCCACCCCCGGCGCTTCGCGCCAACCCCGCCAGTGGGGGATACTGTTGCCCGAAGGGTAAAACTTAAAACTTAAAACAGAAAACCGCTTCCTTCCTCCATCTCTGAATTGATCTCAATCAATTAATTAAACAAATATACTACTATGTGATACATAGTACCATTTTATCACTTAGTTTTGGGTTATAAACGCATCAACATGGCACAGCACCTTCAAACACATGCAGACACGGGATATTTGGCGATCGTTCTTCTCCTGGCATACGTGCTGAGCAGCGCCCCCAAATTCGTGAGGAACCTCGACCATGATAAACAACCCGCGAAAACTGAACACAAGTCATTTACACGAAATATGATAAAAGCCGGCAAATCGGCCGTTCAGCAATATGTAAGGGCATGGGAGAGGGTGCAGGGCTCGCTCACACCGGCGGTCACTCCACAGCAACCCGCTACACTAACTGAGAACCTTCCTGGCCTCCTCAAGAATAATTGATTTGATCTTTCCCTGGAACATCGCGGCAGCCGCCGGCAGCTTACTATCCAGCGCCACATCATTATCATTCACGATGAGTGTTCCCGACACCGGCATGTTCATCACCCTGAACGAAAAATTGCCTGTATTGCTCTGCCAGTCCTGTTGCAGGTCGCTTACCTGGTTACCAAATTTTGCTTCCACATTTTTTAAGACAGATTGAATCCGGTTAAGTGCCTCCTCCTTTCCCAGTTGGTGAGGTATGCTCATTGAGAGATTCGACATAAGTGTGTTTGTTATATCAGGCAATATTACAGTTTCTGCCAGTGCTGCGGGCCCGCAAATACGTTTAATTTTGTTTGCCTATATTTATCAATCTCATTGATAAAAATTGCCAATTGGAAATATTTGAAGCGTACAGAGGAATGTATGATTGCAGGTTCCTCCCTTCTTACGCACAATATCTTATGGAGAAGCATCTCGACGAATTCTCGAAAGAAATGCTGGTGCAGAGCCGTACCCTGGGCCTCCCGCTCATGAACCGCCTCGCCGCCCGTTATACCGATGAAGAGATTTTCAACATCTCCCGCGAAACATCAAAAAACTATCTTCAGCTTCTTTCCATGAATAAGGCACGCCGCCAGGTGGCTTTGGCAATGGAAAGGTGGCGCAGGGATGAACTGGAAGTGGTAAACAAGATGGACGTTGATGGCAGGGACATTACGGTGCTGAACCATCTGCGGGGACAGGCGCTCAAGAAATTTCTTCCTGTTTACACCAATGACACCGGCACGATCATGGCCATCAATTCGGAGATCGATTTCGTGATACTCGGCAACATCACGAGCGCCATGGATATTTATATAGATATCCTGAAGAGCGAAGTGTTTGAACAAAGTAACTTCTCCACTAAACTGATAAAAGCATCGCCTGCGGTAACCTTCCTGTTCGACCTGGTTAACCACAAACAGCTATTTGTTAGCGGCAGCGCATACGACGTAACCGGGTACCTGCCCGAAGAAATACTCGGAATGGACGATGCCTTTCTTGTTGGCCTCACACACCCCGACGACCGCGAGCTACTGCAAAATAATATTGATTCGCTGATGCGCGAAGGCACCAACGAAACGCGGCAGGTGGAGTACCGGTTTCGACACAAAGACGGAATGTACCGCTGGCTGCGCATGTATGAAGTGATCTTCAAGAAAGATGCGGAAGGCAACCCGGTGGAGATGCTGGCAAAAACATTTGAGATCACTCACGAAAAAGAGATCGCGATGGCCCTGCAAAAAAGAGAGCAGCAACTGCTCGAAGCGCAGTCCATCGCCCACATCGGCAGCTTCGAGTGGATAATACCCAACAACGAATCCACCAATTCGGAAGAACTCTACCGGATTTTCGAAATGGACAAAAGCCGGCGCTACGACGAGTTTATGAATTCCGTTCATCCCGACGACCAGCCAAAGGTGGAGGAAGCGCTGCGCAACTCATTTACGACCGGACAGTATGAATGTGAATTCCGATACCTGGTGAACGGGAAAGAAAAAATGATATGGTCGCTCGGTAAAGTGGAATTCATCGACGGCAACCCATACAGGATGGTGGGTATCGTGCAGGATATTTCGACTTTTAAAAAGCTCGAAAGAGAGCTGGTCGAAAAAACGAATGAACTGGCGGCGACGAACGAGAGTTTGCGCCAGTTCGCTTTTATTGCCAGTCACGACATGAAGGAACCGCTCCGGAAGATCATGATGTTCGCGGAGCTCGTTATGAATGCCGAGAAAGAAAAGATTTCTGAAAAGTCATTGGGGCAACTGCAGAAAATGCAACATTCGAGCAGAAACCTGTACACGATGATAGAAGATATTCTTTCGTTCTCGTTACTCGAGGCCAAACAGGAAAAAGAAAATGTCAATCTCGACGCTCTTGTGGCCAGTGTAAAAGATCTGCTCGAGGAGACCATCAAAGAAAAACAAGCCCGGATCATTGCAAACAACCTGCCGGAAGCATGGGTGATACGACCGCAGATCAGGCAGTTGTTTCAAAACCTGGTATCTAATTCGCTGAAGTTTTCACGCGATGGCGAAGCACCCGAAATTGTTATCAGCGGCGCTATTACATCGTCGCCCGCATTTTTACCTCCCAAAACGGCGCCGAAATATTTGGAAGTAACCGTTCAGGATAATGGCATCGGTTTTCCGGAGGAGGCGAAGGAAAAGATATTCGAGTTATTTAACCGCATTCACCCAAGGTCGCAGTATGAAGGAACAGGATTGGGGTTATCCATCAGCCGGCGCATCATCGACAACCATAATGGCTCGATCAAAGCGTTTCCGGGAGCAGGCAAGGGCGCGCGTTTTGTTTTTGTGATTCCTCAATAGCTGCTATGCATCTTCGGGCATGCTCAGTGTCCAGTATCTTACAATTGTTGAAAGTGTTTCTTTCCATTCCGAGTGCTTCACCGGTTTCTTAAAGATACCCTGTATGTTGGATGTGATGGGGTCGCTGATCACGTCGGGATGCGAAGGTGCAGTGGAAAAAAAGAGGTACGGGATCCTTTTGAAATTCACCAGCGGGTCGAGGTTGAACGTGTCGCGCAATTGAAAACCGTTCAATACGGGCATGTTGATGTCGGAGATGATGAGGAAAGGATCAACGTCCGGCTTTTGCAAAAATGCGATCACTGAGGAGGAGTTCTTGAATAGATGGATCTCGTTCGGCAGGTTGAATTCTGCAAAGATCTCGATCAGGAGACTCAGATCGTCGTCATCGTCGTCGATCAGGACAATGGGACCCTTTTTATTCATTCATTTATTTATACAAATAT
>CAMPGT010000343.1 GCA_946885665.1 uncultured Chitinophagaceae bacterium
ACGCTTCAGCTTCTTCGGGTGTGGGTTGTTTTGCGGGACTGACGAGCCTGAAGCGCACCTGGGCCGCTTCGGTGATCCACCATTTGCTTTTTGGGATCTGCGGATCGCGCCTGTTCCAACTTATCTCCGACCTGAACCGGGCCGCGGGCCTCGTTGCTGCTGCGGGCGTGTCGAAGGCGCCGCCCTTCAGCGTTTTGGGATAACGGCTGGTGGGTTCGGTGATGGGGTCAACGGCGTTTGCGGGCAGTTCGTCCAGGTAATTTTCTTTGTATTGGTCCAGTGTCCATTCGGCCACATTTCCGAGCATGTCATAGATTCCCCAGGCGTTCGGTTTCTTCTCTCCCTTTTTGTGGTACTTATCGTCGCTGTTGGCGGCATACCATGCGTATTGTTTCAACTGGCCGGAGTCGCTTCCAAAAGGATAGGTGGTGGATGCGCCGGCGCGGCAGGCGTATTCCCATTCGGCCTCTGTCGGCAGCCGGTAAAACGTTCCCGTTTTCTGGTACAACCAACGGCAATACATCAGCGCCGCGTGCTGTGACATGCTGTTCACCGGAAAGCCGCCCTGTTTGCCCATTCCAAGACTGAAATCGATGTACTGCGGCGTTGGCCGCGTTACTGCGTCCACATCGGAATTGCGGGTGAGGGAGTCGTCATTCATGAAAAGCAGGAACTCGTCGTGCGTCACCTCATAAGTGCCGATGCTGAAGGGAGATATTTTCACTTCTTTTTGAGGTCCTTCATCATTCTTTCCCTTTTCTGCCGTGGCGCTGCCCATCACAAATGTTCCTCCCGGAACGGACGTCATCGAAAAAGTTACCGTTGACCCGGGTATCGTTATGGTGACAGCCTTACCTGCCGCGGATTGTTGTGCACCTGCAATGCCGCTGAGGCAAAGGGTGGCAATTAATAAGCCGGATGATTTCACTTTATTGTTCGGTTTCTCCTGTTTCTTCTATCTTTTCGTCAACCGCATTCGCAAGAATGACGGACGTGACCTTTTTCAGCGGATTCTTGCGATTGTCCCTGTAAAAGCTTCTTTTCTCGATGATGTCAAGGCTCTTGTACACTGCCGAGAGGAAAGAAGAATGATTTGCCTCGTTCTTGCCGGCGATGTCGAACGCGGTTCCATGGTCGGGGGAGGTTCGTACGCCGGGCAGCCCTGCCGTATAATTTACGCCATCGTAGGCGGCCAGCGACTTGAATGGGATCAGTCCCTGGTCGTGGTACATGGCCAGCACTGCATCGAACTTATTGTGATGCCCCCGTGCAAAGAACGCATCCGCTGAAAATGGTCCCGAAACAATATAGTTATTTCTGGCTTCTTTGATAGCCGGTGCTATGATGGTTTCTTCTTCTTTCCCTACCAGTCCCTGGTCACCGGCATGAGGGTTCAGGCCGAGGACGGCTATTTTCGGACGGTCGATGCCGAAATCTTTTATCAGCGACTGGTTGATGATCGACAATTTGGATAAAATGTTTTCGCGCGTAATGTACTGCGCCACATCTTTGATCGGCACATGCTCGGTAACGAGTCCCACACGGAAATTTTCGGCCGCCATCAGCATTACCACGTCGTTGGTCCGGAAAAGATTTTTGAGGTACGGGGTGTGACCGGTAAAGTTGAATTCTTCAGACTGTGTATTGTGTTTGTGGATGGGCGCCGTAACGAGGGCGTTTATCTTGTTGTCGAACAATGCCTGGGCTGCTGCCACCAGGGAGCGAACGGCATATTTTCCGCCGGTTTGGTTCAATTGCCCGGGCGTTATGGACACTTCCTCTTCCCAGCAGTTGAATACGTTGATCTGCCGGTAGGCTATCCTGTTAAGATCCTTAATGATCTGGTAGTTGAAAGTCGCATCCGGGGTCGATTTGCGATAGAAGTTGAGGACCTTGTTCGAACCGAAAATTACAGGAGTGCACAGGTCCAGCATCCGCTGATCGGAAAAGGTTTTGATAATCAGCTCCGGCCCCACTCCATTCAGGTCGCCGATCGAAATTCCTATTACAGGCTTTTGCTGCGTTTGGCTCATCTTCAAATATTAGCGATAAAAATACAATAAAACAGGGAATGGCCGGATAGGGGTATTTTTGCCGCGGATGTTAACACTCAAAAAATCGCTGGGCCAGCACTTTCTAAAGGATGAGGAGGTGTCGAAGCGGATCGCGGGCATTTTGCAGGAACGGCCATTCGACAGGCTCCTGGAAATTGGCCCGGGAGGGGGCGCTCTTACCAAATATCTTCTGTCTTTTCAAAGCATCGATCTGAAATGCATTGAGATCGACCATGAAAAGGTGCAATACCTGCTGAGGGTGTACCCGCAGCTGAAGGGAAAAATCATTGAAGCCGATATCCTGAATGTGGCCAAACCTTTCGACCGGCCTTTCACTGTTGTCGGTAATTTTCCTTATAATATCTCTACCGAAATACTTTTCAGGATGCTCGACTGGAAGGATGATGTGGAAAGCGTGACGGGCATGTTTCAGAAGGAAGTGGCGCAGCGTGTGGCATCGGCTGAGGGAAGCAGGATATATGGCGTGACCAGTGTGCTGCTGCAGGCATTTTTTAGGGTGGAGTATTTGTTCGAGGTGCCGGCAACAGCTTTTGAGCCGCCGCCAAAGGTGCAAAGCGCGGTGATCAGGCTCACGCCTCTGGCCAACCCGGTGAAGATGCGGAACGCAAAACTGTTCCGGGTATTGGTGAAAACGGCATTCAGCCAGCGCAGGAAAACGTTGAGAAATGCCGTGAAGGCGCTGTTTACGAAAGAAGAGCTGGCGGATGGGCTGTTCGACAAACGCGCCGAGCAACTGAGCGTGGAGGAGTTTGGACGGCTGACGTTTAGGATGCGGGAGGGTTGAAGGAGACGGGAGAGAGGAGACGGGAGAGGGATGGCAATGGGCAAACGTATCCCCGCTGGCGGGGGTGGCGCGGAGCGCCGGGGGTGGACAAAGGACAAAAGACCAAAGATCAAAGACCAGGGAAATTATGACTCAAAATACACAACCTGACAACGGTCGACCGAAGGTAATCATTACGGCGCGCGCCCATGAATACCTGACTGAAACCCTCGAAAAAAACGGGTACCAGGTGATCACCGACACACACATTTCGTACGACCAGCTTTACGAGGTCATGCCCGGCGTAACGGGTCTCATCGTCACCACGCGCCTGAGGATAGACAGAAACATGCTCGAAAACGCCCCGAACCTGAAGTGGATCGGGAGGCTCGGCAGCGGCATGGAACTGATCGACGTTGAATATGCCGAAAGCAAGGGGATCCAATGTGTGAGCAGCCCCGAAGGCAACAGGAACGCCGTTGCGGAGCATACGTTGGGCATGCTGTTGAGCCTTCTGAACCGAATATGCCCTGGCATGCGGCAGGTGCGGCACGGCAAGTGGATCCGGGATGCGAACAGGGGAGCCGAGCTTTGGGGCAAAACAGTGGGCATTATCGGGTATGGCAACACCGGGAGCAGCTTTGCCGGCCTGCTCGCATCGTTTAATGTTACGGTGCTTGCTTACGATAAATACAAGAACGGCTTTGCGAGCGGCCATGTGCACGAGGCCAACCTCGAGCAGATATGCCGGTATGCAGACGTCGTGAGCTTTCATGTGCCACTCACTGCGGAAACCAGGCACATGGCCGGAAGGCAATTTTTCGATATGCTCGAACGAAAACCGGTCTTTTTGAACACCTGCCGTGGCAGGGTTCATGATAC
>CAMPGT010000344.1 GCA_946885665.1 uncultured Chitinophagaceae bacterium
GTTTTATCCTGACTTCCACCAAAAAATGCTGCGGGTCGGCGGCCAAAATGCCATTCACCATCCCTTCTACTGCCTTGACCTGATTTTCAATTGTCATGGGAAATAAAGAAGGGAACGATACCGTTCCCTTTTCTTCTGTTCTTTTTACCAACGCAAAGGTATGCAAAAACCATTATTGGTTCCAAAACTTTAATATCGGGCGGGGTTCCGTTAACAAATTCTTTTATGGCATTGGCTTAACTTTATGCGCATGTTGAAGTATATCTTTTGGTCGGTAGTCATCTATTTTCTCGTGAGGTTCGTTGTGAACTTCGTGATACCGGTAGTGCGGGCCGGCCGCCAGATGCGTGCCCAGGTGAGGGAGTTCCAGGAGAAGATGAACCAGGATGCCTCTTTTCAGGGGAACGGGGCTGCTCCGCAGGAGCCGCAGCAGCAGGAGCGTAAGGAAAAAGTGGGCGATTATATTGATTTTGAGGAGATAAAGGAGAATTGAGTTATAAGTTAAAAGTTAAAACCCTGCTCCCGTCTCCCGTCTTCCGTTTGCTTTCTCCCCGCCGATTAAAAAATTTCTCCCCTGGTAGATTGTTTGAAAAAATGCAGTAGCTTTAAATAGTGATTAACTTTTGTGTGTAAACGTAATAGCTAATCATTTAAGGAGGCCCGTAAGCCTCCTTTATTTTTTTGTTTCCCCCGCTGGCGGGGGGCGGCGCGAAGCGCCGGGGGTGGACCCCCTCACTTCTCCAAAAGCGGTGCAATATCTTCCTTCCAAATCTCATAACCCATCCGGTTCATGTGCAACTGATCATCCAGAAACAACTCTGCCCGGGGCTTGCCATCGCTGTCCAGCATCCGATGATAAACATCCACATACGCTGTTTCAGAATAACCCGACAAAAACTGCCTGATCATCGCATTCGCCTCCTCCATAACCGGCATATACTGCGCCCTGCTCGGACTCGGCTTAATCGAAATATACACAACACCGGCCGAAGGCAGTTGGGACCGGATCAATTTGAAAAGCTCCATGAACCGCTGCAACACCTCGGTAGATTTCGCCCCGGCAGCAATATCATTTTCGCCCGAATAAATAACCAACTGCTTCGGATGATAGGGAAAGATGATGTCGTCGGCGTACCTTATCGCATCGTTCAAACCCGAACCACCAAAACCTCTTTGCACAATCGTATAGCCGGGAAAGTAAGATGGAAGACTGTCCCACATCCTGATGGACGAACTGCCAATGAACAGTATGGCGTCTTTTGGAGGAAGCTGCTGCGCATCGGCTTTTTTGAATGCTTTTATCTCGCTGTAAAAAGGCTGACTCGCATCCCTGCAGGCATAAAGCACAACAACAGCGATGCAAACGAAAAGAAAAAACTGAAATCTTCTCATAACAGGTTTTGCAAAGGACAATTTATTTTAAATACGGACTTTCAATACCTAATTTCCTTAATCCATTCTGTATTTCCTCATTTTCCATTAACAATTTCCATAAAAGTCCCGAGCGGTAGTTTTCTATCATCACCACGATCGGTCCCTGGTCAATGGCGAGATGATATTTCGAATACCAGTTCTCCGACTCATTAAACGCATCCACGAACCCGTACTCGCTCCAGATCTTATCGCCCAAATCTTCATAAAAATGCCTTAGCACCTGCATTGAATATTCCGGCGTATAAGGAAAAGCCGAAAGCGCCGCACTCGGCGTGATCACGCCAAGGTCGTTCGTCGGCGAATGTGCCGAATACCCTTCGGGGTTATAACTGGCCGTAAGGCCCCAGCAGCTTGCGCCATATCCCTTAAACTTCTTCGGATTGCGGATACAATACTCACGGTTAATGAGCGTGTGATTGCGGTTCTGCTCCCAGTAATCGGCATACCTGTCTTTCAACCCGTGTGGGTCGATGCCCAAAAATGAATAATGACTGAAGAACAGCGGCCCGCCGTATTCAAACCCGAGCGGCAGGTGAATACCATAATAATCACGACCGTTATTGAAGTAGTTGTTATTCGCCCAGCCGCGATGGTAAACATCGGCACTTATGCCATGCCGTGAAGACGATGCCGCAAGAATGTAAGTGATGAAGCATTCGTTCCATCCCCTTATCTCGTGGTTCATCTTCCAACCCTGGTTGGGGCTCCAATGCCAATACAGCACATTAATGCCGCCCCTCGTGAACCAGTCCCACTCGGCATCGTTCCATAAAGTGGTGATGCGGTTCCTTATCTCCCTTTCTTCCCTGTTTTCGCCGTTGAAATACTGTTTAGCAGCAAGCAATCCCTGGAACAGAAAGGACGATTCAACAATGTCGGCGCCATCGTCGTTCCTGCTGAAGGGAATGGTTTTTCCCGTAACCCCATTCAACCAATGCGGGAACATGCCGTGGTAATGATCGGCCTTAAACAGAAATCGTAAAATTTTCAGCATGCGTTCCACTGCTGCCTCCCGTGTTATCCATTTTCTCTCCGTGGCCACAACAATCGCCATAATGCCGAAGCCGCTACCGCCAATGGTAACGATCTCCCTCTCTGTTTGGTCGGCCAGGGTGCTTTCCGGCGCGAGCCCGCTTACCGGGTGGCCGTTATCCCAGAAGTACCTGAACGTTTGCCGTTGCACCAGGTCGAGCAGTTGGTCGTCACTCAAGCCTTTCTGAATTTTCATTACAGGCTGTATAGCGTTCTTATCTTTTTGCGCAAGCAGCGAACGGGGAAAGCCTGCCGCGATAAACAATGCGAACAGAAAATATATACTCTTCATTTTATCAGCTTTTTACAGGTGAGGACTTTGAAACCCAAGGTTTGTTAGCCCGGTTTTCACTTCGGGGCAGCTCATAAAAAGATCCCACAGCAAACCGCTGCGGTAGTTTTCGATCATCACGATGATGGGGCCCTGGTCAATTGCCAGGAACGAATCGGCAAACCATTGTACATCGAGGTTGAACGCATCTACAAAGCCATATTCCTTCCAAATTTTATCGCCCAGCTTATAGTAGAAGAATTTCAACGCCGCCATCGAGTGATCGGGCGTGTAAGGAAAAGACGACAGCGCCGCCGTTGGAGAAATGACGCCAAGGTCGTTGTCGGGTGCGTGAGCGGAGTAGCCGGTATTGTTATCGCTCGCCGTCAACCCCCAAACCGAACTGCTGTAACCGGTGTGATTGCGGGGATTGTCCACGCAATAATTGTAATTGATGAGTGCATGCGCGGTGTTTTGCGTCCAGTAGTTGGCATAAGCATCCTGCAGATCGTGCGGATCGAGGCCGAGAAAAGAATAATGCGAAAAGAAGAGCGGGCCGCCTAACGCCGGACCGAGCGGCAGCTTTATACCATAATAAGTAGCATTGTTGGCCATGGCGCCATTCTGCGCCCAGCCGTTATCATAAACTGATTTAGGAATCGCGTGACTATTCGACGATGCGGCCAGCACGTAAGTGATGAGACATTCGTTCCATCCGCGTATCGGCATATTCATTTGCCACGCAAAGTCGGGGCTCCAGTGCCAATACAACACCTCTTGCCCGCTGTTTCGGAACCAATCCCACTCCACACCGTTCCAGATAGCGTTGATGTCGTTGCGCAAAGTTGTTTCATCGGCGCTGGCGCCATTAAAATATTGACGCGCAGTTAGCAGGCCCTGCAGGAGAAAAGATGTTTCAACAAGGTCGGCGCCGTTATCCTTGTCGCTGAAGGCCACCGCTTCGCCGGTGCTGCCTTTGAG
>CAMPGT010000345.1 GCA_946885665.1 uncultured Chitinophagaceae bacterium
CTACACACTCCGTCCCATGTAGGGATCCGTGTGGGTTTCTTTGCCGGTTTCAACTTTGCCGGCGTATCGTTTTATAAATGCGTTGTTGTTCGCTACACGGACAGATATATCATACCATCCAAAACTCTTCGAAAGGTCCAACACAATTCTCTCTTTCCCCGAAGCATTTATCTTTTTAGTCACAGCCTGCTCCTTGTAGGCGTTATCCGTAATCTCTATATTATAATCTCTCTTACCCGCGTTGGTTACATTCAAAACAACATTCCCCGTTAATTGATTTTTGTTGAGTGCGTTGGTTTCATATTCACAGCTCACTTGTATGTCCGGGTCTTTCGCGCTGCCGCCAAATTCGCGGAAAAAGCCATTCGGACCGTACAACCGAAGATGATAGTTGCTGTCCTTAAACGCAGCGAGCTTCCAGTTCTCCGACAAGCTATTGCCTGCCCCCACAGCAAAATGCCATACCCGAACAGGCTCAAAGGATTTTTGATTTTTCTTTTCCGCCTCAAGCGAAATGTATTCTCCCGGCGCATACACGATAAACGGCGATCCGGCCGACCGATCACCAAATACCTCGCTGTTCGCCTGCATCGTTATCTCAAAGCTCTTCTTATCCGCACTCAATTTGCCATTGGCATACAACTCGTAAGGCAACGGACTCGCGGGCTTCGTGCCTGCTTCCTGCTGGGACATCACCGGCGAAGAAGCAGGGTCGCGGTTAATTTGCTCTATCTCTTCCTTTGTAAGTTTCTTAAAATTAGCAGGCTCATTCTTGAACTTTGCACTGTAAATCGACTCGAGAAAAGGCTCCCTCGAAAGGAACGGCAGTTTTTCCTGTTCGTCTTTGTCGTACGTTGTAAACGCGGATGTAAGGTTTCCGCAGATGGCACGCCGCCATGCACTGATATTCGTTTCCTTAATATTCTTATTGAATTTCTTATTTAAAAATTCTTCAAGAAATTGTAAAGAGGAAGTGTGATCGAAAACCTCTGAACATACCCTGCCACCTCGCGTCCATGGTGAAGCGATAATCATCGGCACCCTGAAGCCAAGGCCTATCGGTCCGCCGCGCGCTCCTTTCTTTGCAATGCCGTCTCTTAATTCATTCTCGAGCCGCACATGCTCAACGCCGGTGGTGTTTAAACCGGGAGAACATTTGCCCGTCAGCGGATCCTTGGGGTCGGGAGGTACAAACGGAGGCACGTGATCATAGTAACCATCATTTTCATCGTAAGTAAGAATGAAAATGGTTTTCTTCCACACCTCAGGATTTTTGGTGAGGATGTCCAATATTTCTGAAGTGAGCCACGTGCCATACCAGGGAGCGCTGGGATGGTCGGAAAAGTTTTGTGAGGGAATCAGCCACGACACTGTCGGCAGTTCACCTGCATCCACATCTTTCCTGAACTGGTGAAGCACGTCTCCTTTCGGAATCTTCAGTTCACGCTCCACGCCGCTGTCCGAATAGTTCAATGTGGTAAGCTGATGATAATCCGGATCGGCTGCGTTAGTTGTAAACGCTTTGTGATAAATGTTTTTTTGGTGCTGTGATAGCTTTTCGAAATTTTCAGCGCTCCACTTTTGTATTTGTGCTTTGGTGTCGGTTAAAACTTCTTTTTTCTTAGCGATACTTTTTTGCAACTTGTCATAGCTCTTATCAGCGGCAGTTGTTTTCGCCAGTTTCGCCTCCAGCCCGGTAATTTCTTTGGGCAGTGTTTCAAGCCGCCGTTTTAAGCTGGCAACATAACGCGGAGCAAATCGCACATTGTAGGGAGATAGAAATTCTAAAGGATTACAACCGAAGTTGGACAGCCACGCGCTCTCTTCACCCTGGTATCCGCCGCCCGATGAAATATCGTTTTGATATACTCTCCACGATACGCCGTTTTCTTCGAGTCGTTCGGGAAATGTTTTCCAATGTGACTCGCCGTAAGGAATTTCGTTTCTTATGTACGCTTTTGCATCCTCGCTTTTTTCGCCTTTTATAGTGCCTCCCCACAGGTATAACCGGTTGGGCCATGTGCTCGTCATGGCAGAGCAGAAATGCTGGTCGCACACGGTAAAGGCATCGGCCATTGCATAGTTGAAAGGAAGGTCCTCACGCGTGTAGTGCCCCAAAGTAAGCGGCATGTCGGCATATTTTTTATTTCCTGATCGCTTTGCGTTGAGCCATTGATCGTATTTACCTAAATTATTTGCATCAACCTGGCTGGCGCGGGAATGCGGTACCGATCCCATCCATGTGATCTTTGTGTCGCGAATGTCGAAACGGAAAGGTGCATACGTTTCACCTGCTTCATTTGTTTGCAGCCAAACCAAATTTTTATCGGGAAGCGTGATGGCTCGCGGGTCGTTGAATCCGCGAACGCCGCGCAGCGATCCAAAGCAGTGATCGAAAGATCGGTTTTCCTGCATGAGGATCACCACATGTTCGGCATCCAAATAGCTGCTGCCCAGCTTCGGGTCTATGGCGATGGCACGTGCAATGGAGGCAGGCAATGTGCCTGAAAAACCTGCTGCGCCGGAAAATAAGATTGCTTTTTTGAGGAATTCTCTCCTTGTATCCATGGACGACGGGATAAAATGATGAAATCGATTGGGTTTGGCAATTTACTGCATTTAGTAACTCAACAGGTTCATGCATGCAATGGTTTCAAAATGATCATCTCTATTTCTTTAAAAAAGGAGAACCGATTATGCCGTATATTTAATGCTCTATAAAAAGAACTTATGACTAAGCACATGAGAATAATGGCAGTGGCAGCCACAATCGTATTGGCCTCCTGCGGAGGATCAAGTCCTTCCGAACAGCAGGCGCAGACCAGCCAATCGGATTCTGCCCTGCCCGCTGTAGAAACAAAAGAACCGAATACTTCTTACCAACCCGCGTTTCCCGGTCAAACCAGGATCGCCGGCGCCAAAACAGAGACGCCATACGACTTTAAAGTGCTCACAAGCGATCTTAAAAGACCGTGGGGAATAGCTGTGCTTCCCGATGGAAGATTGCTCATCACCGAAAAGGAAGGCACCATGCGTATTGTAACCGTTACCGGTTCGGTTAGTGCGCCCATTACGGGCATCCCGAAAGTAAACCCGGCAAGCCAGGGCGGGCTTCTCGGCATTAACGTCGATCCCGACTTCTCAAATAATAGAATGGTGTATTGGGTGTTTTCAGAATCACGCCCTAAAGGAAATATAACCTCGGTGGCCAAAGGAAAGCTTTCGGCCGATGAGAAAAAGATAGAAGGCGCGCAGGTGATTTATCGTGCGGAACCGGCATTCGAAAGCAACCTTCACTATGGCGGCAGAATTTTGATTGACAAATCAGGGAACCTCGTTGTAAGTACGGGCGAACGCTCTGATATCAAATCGCGCCCCCAGGCGCAACAACTTAACTCTGCATTGGGTAAGGTTGTGCGCATCACCAAAGATGGTAAACCGGCCGAGGGAAATCCGTTCCTCGACAATAAAGAAGCACGCCCCGAAATATATTCGTACGGACACCGCAACGTGCAGGGACTTGCATTTCATCCCGGAACAGGCGATTTATGGGAACATGAATTTGGACCGAGAGGCGGAGATGAGCTCAACAGGATCGAGCCGGGAAAAAATTATGGCTGGCCCACCATCACCTACGGAATTGAATATGCAGGACCAAAAA
>CAMPGT010000346.1 GCA_946885665.1 uncultured Chitinophagaceae bacterium
CTGCGGCGATGGCAGCATGCGCTCGAGCAAGCCTGCCTGGCAAATCCCGGCACTGAATATCTCGTGTATTTTCCCGAGAGTGGTAAAGCAACTGTCGATCTGTCCGCAGTAAGCGGAGAATTGGACGTTGAATGGTTCATCCCTTCACTCAACCGCATTGTAAAAGGGGCGAGACCATTAAAAGGCGGCTACTTTGCTATTGTTGAACCACCATATTCGGGAGATGCAGTGTTATATCTAAAGAAGAAGTAGGACCGGTAGAATACCGATGACGGCCGGTAATTAATGAAGAATAAATTGAACATTCAATGAAAGAAATATTTTCTTTTCTGTTTTTCTTTTGCTTCGCGTTGAAGACTGCATTTCTACAGCAACCCACAGTTGCGTTCAGCAAACATTTTCACGGGCCGCTGAAAGTGTCGCACGACAACGCAAGATATTTTACCGATAACAGCAATCGGGCCATTCTGTTGACCGGATCCCACACCTGGGCGAATTTTCAGGAACACTATACAGAAGATGAGCATGTGATTTTTGATTGGAAGGGATATCTGGATATGATGGAAGGGCATCACCAGAACTTTATGCGTTTTTGGATGTATGAACAGCCGCAGGGCCAGGCCTGGACGCAGGAAAAAGCATTTGTCGACCCGATGCCATACCAGCGGTCGGGTAAAGAACTGGCGTACGATGGGAAGCCGAAGTTTGATCTCGATAAGTGGAACGAAGATTACTTCAAACGCCTGCGCACCCGCGTCATAGAGGCCGGGAATCGCGGCATTTATGTGTCTGTAATGTTATTTCAGGGTTGGAGCCTGAATAAACTGGGAGATCCAAAGGCTGATCCCTTCCTGTCTCATCCTTTCAATCAGACTAATAACGTGAATGGAGTGGCAGTAATCAATACGAATTCCGACCAGGAGGGAAAACCCACTTTGCACAGCCTGGGCAATAAAGCGGCACTTGCGTATCAGGAAGCTTACGTAAAGAAGGTTATTGAAACAGTCAACGACCTCGACAACGTGCTTTATGAAACCATCAATGAGGGTGGCACCAAGGAATGGTGTTATCATATGATTAACTATATCCGCTCCGTTGAAAAAAAGATGCCTAAGCAACATATGATAGGCCTGGGGAATAGGATTGCTCCGGCAATGCTTAACCAGGAATTATGGGATAGCCCTGCTGATTATATTTCTCCCGATTGGGAACCTATTGGGTGGTCATTGCCTGGTGGACAGTTTGTACAGGATTACGGCTCCGATCCACCGGCGAACAATCACAAAAAGGTTTGCATCATCGACACGGATCATCTGTGGGGACTGGGCGGTAATTATATATGGGCGTGGAAAAGCTTCTGCCGCGGATTAAATCCCATTTTCATGGATTGCTGGCAACCGCTTGTGGGTGCAATGGATCCGAAAACGGTCGACTTTGCCTTTACTGGTCAGATTAGCAAGAACCAGCGTTATTATCCCGATTATGAACCGTTGCGTAAAACGTTGGGCTACATCCGTGACTATGCGGAAAGAATGGATTTAAAAAATATGGTGCCGCGCCAGGATCTGTCAACCACTCATTATTGCCTCGCAAATCCCGGCCAGGAGTATCTTATTTATTTTCCGGAGGGCGGGAAAGCCACGGTAAATCTTGCAGACGTGAAAGGTGATATGGAGGTGGAATGGTTTATTCCCACTCAGCATCAAACCCTGAAGGGAAGCCAAAAGGTGAAGGGCGGCTACTTCGCCGTATTTGAAGCGCCTTATATCGGCGATGCAGTTCTTTATCTTAAAAAAACACAACAATAGCAACTATAAAAAATATTAACCAACTAAAAACCGTTTTGTGAAGCATCGAATAACATTTTGTGTAGCATTTTTGTTGGCGACCCTTCTCGCTTCGGCGCAGCCTGCATATTTGAACAGTTATGATGAAGCGCCAAATCCAAAACCGGTTGACAGGGCGTCATGGGCTGTAGTTAAGCCGGGGGTGTACCTCAGCTTCGCTTCTACAGATATAAGATACGAGAAGGAGAAAGCTCCTGCGTTGAGAGTGATGAAAGAGTGGAAGGCAAAGGGATGGAAGGGAGAAAAAATTAATGGCAAACTACTTATTTGGACCACCAGGCCACTGAACCGGGTCAACTTTCGGTGGAGCAACCTTAAAAATAACAGCGGGGCTATCATACCCGCCGATAATGTTAGTGTGAATTTTATTCGGTACGTCCTTACCGACAGCCTCGGGCGAGACGGTATGGGATGCGGCATTGAGCCCGGCCTTGACTCGTCGTTGGTTGAGGATGTTATTGATGGGGTAAGGGATCTCGATATTTCTGCTAACAGCACGCAACCTGCATGGTTGAGCATCCGCGTTCCCCGGAATATTCCGGCAGGCGTTTATCGCGGAACTGTGAAAGTGAGCAGTGCAGGTTCCTATACCGAATCGCTTGAATATACACTGGAAATAAATGATCGGGTAATTCCCGATCCGTCGGAATGGAAGTTTCACCTGGATTTGTGGCAAAATCCTTTCGCGGTTTCGCGTGTGCATGGCTTCAAGAATTGGTCCGAAAAGCATCTGAAGGCTTTAACGCCCTATATGAAGATGCTCGCCTCTGCGGGACAAAAGGTCATTACGGCCTCTATCATTTATGATCCCTGGAACAGCCAAACCTTCGACGTTTATGAATCAATGGTAAAATGGATAAAGAGAAAGGACGGCTCCTGGAATTACGACTATGCCATCTTCGATAAGTGGGTTTCTTTTATGATGTCTTTAGGTATTGACAAAGAGATCAGTTGTTACAGCATGATACCTTGGAACCTGAAGTTTTACTACTACGATGAAAGTATCGGAAAAGACACTTTCATTGTCGCGAAGCCTGGTACGATGGAGTACGAACATCACTGGCATGCTATGCTTGCGGATTTTGCGAAACATCTTAAAGCGAAGGGTTGGTTCGAAAAGACCACAATCGCCATGGACGAGCGTCCCATGCAGGATATGCAGGCCGCATTAGCAATCATAAAAAAGGCAGATGACAATTTCCGGGTTTCGATGGCAGGCGAATATCATCCCGAAATAGAGGCGGATTTATTTGACTACTGCGTGGCCTCGAAATATGTGCTCTCGCAAGAGGTGCTGAAGCGGCGCAGGGAGAAAGGGTTTACCACCACTTTTTACACGGCCTGCCCGGAAGCGTATCCCAATACATTCACATTTTCTCCACCGGCAGAGTCGGCGTTCATGGGATGGTATGCTGTTGCAAACGGATTTGACGGTTATCTGCGTTGGGCCTACAACTCATGGCCCGAAAGACCGCTCATTGATTCGAGATATGGCAAATGGTCTGCGGGCGATACCTACTTCGTGTATCCCGGGCCCAGGGCATCAGTGCGTTTTGAGCGACTGATAGAAGGCATACAGGCCTACGAAAAAATAAAAATATTGTTGGGCGAATTTGCGAAGAATGGCTCAACCGCAAAACTTCAACAATTAAAAGATAAACTGGCGCTCCTGGAGATTGGCGATATAAAACCTACCGGCGCTGCGGCGATAATTAATTCAGCGCAGGATCTGCTGAATGACTATTAAAT
>CAMPGT010000347.1 GCA_946885665.1 uncultured Chitinophagaceae bacterium
ATCCTATTGATCATTGCCGGCACCTTATTCGGCCAGAGCAGAACCATCACCGGCACGGTGACGACCGAAGGAGACAATAAGCCGCTGGCGGGCGTTTCCGTTACGATTAAGGGGGCTAACAGGGGAACAGTTACAGACGAGGCCGGAAAATTTCGCTTAGCTGTTTTGCCCACCGCGAAGCAAATCGTGTTTTCCTACACGGGGTACCTCACCCAGGAAGTAAACATCGATAACCGCGGAACCATCGACATTTCTCTTGGCGCCGATGATGGACAGCAGCTTTCTGAAGTGGTCGTGACCGCAATGGGCCTGGAAAGACAAAAGAAGTCGCTGGGGTATTCCGCAACGGTGATAAACGGTGCTCCCCTGGCGCAGGCAAGAGAGACGAATATCATCAATTCATTGAAAGGCAGGGTAGCCGGCGTTTACATAAACCAGGGCGCCGGCGGAGCATCAAGCTCTTCTTACGTCGTTATCAGGGGAGCCAAATCATTCAGCTCGGCCAAAAACCAGCCGCTCTACGTGGTGGATGGGGTTCCCATTCTCAACGAGAGCAATGTGAAAGAGCAGGGTGGTTCCCAGTTCGATTTCGGCGACGGCATCAGCAATATCAATCCCGACGATGTTGAATCCATGACCGTGCTAAAAGGACCAAACGCCGCATCGCTGTATGGTTCGAGAGGCGCGAACGGTGTAATCCTGATCACCACCAAAAAGGGAAAAGCAGGCGGCATGAAGGTTACCCTGAACTCGAACGCAACATTCGAGCAGCCGAATACCGTACCCAAATTTCAACGCGTGTGGGGAGGCGGCTACGATGACGACTACGCTTCTTTCACAGAAAAAACGCTATCCGACGGCACAAAGGCATGGGAGTGGCCAAACTGGCTCATCGATAACTGGGGAGGCAAACTCGACGGACGTCCAATCGTCTTTCAAAATATACCGGACGCAGCACCGATTCCTTACACAGCCATTGGCGACAAAGACCTCCTGAAATTTTTCAACACCGGAAAAACGTTTACAAATTCCGTCAGTTTATCGGGAGGTGGCAACGGAACAACTTATCGCGTGTCTGTTGCAGATATGGAAAACAGCGGCATCACACCGAGAGATGAGCTGTCGAGAAAAACAGTCGACCTGCGGATAAGTTCGGTAATCGACAACAAGCTTACGCTGGCGGCCAAGGCCAACTACATCAGCCAGGTGGGAAAGAACAGGCCCAGCATCGGCGGAACATTTCTCGACGCAACCACCAACCTTCAGTTGACACCGGTCTTTATTCCGCTCAGCTTTATGAAAAATTATCTCAATGAAGACGGCACCATCAGGAACTTCCGCTCATTACCGGTTAACCCATATTGGGTAGTTAACCACGTGAACACGCATGATACGCGTAACAGGATGATCGGTTTTGTGTCGCTCGAATACAAAATACTCGATTGGCTGAAACTGATGGGAAGAAGTGGAATCGATTATTATACCGACAACCGAAATATTGTGGTTCCCGACAAAAATCCGGTGAGCGACTACCAAAACGGTTATGTAAGCAACGAAATAGCCACGACGCGCGAAAACAATAATGATTTTCTTTTGTCTGCGCAGGGAAGCCTGTCTTCAAAATTTTCCGGAACGTTTTCTGTGGGGGGCAACAATCGTCAATTTCGGCATGAGTCTGCCCAGCAAATCGGAACAAACAGGAATCTCGAAGGCTTGTACATCATCGAGAACATGAAAAGCGTTCAGAACTACAAGTTCATTAACCGCAAAACCGTAAACTCCCTGTATTTCGCCGGGCAGCTTGCTTACAATGAATATCTCTACCTGGATGTTACAGGCAGAAATGACTGGTCATCGAGTCTTGGCGTTAACAACTATTCTTTCTTCTATCCTTCGGCAAGCTCGAGTTTTGTTTTTTCTGATCTCCCTGATTTCAGCTCGGGCGTCGTCTCGTACGGTAAGCTGCGCCTCTCTTACGGAATGGCAGGCAATGACGCCGATCCTTATTTAACGACTTCCGGTTATTATCTTGGAGCAACACCCTATATAGGTGGACAGCGTATGCTGGCCATAGCGAGCAATGTTCCGTTGCAGGACCTCAAAAACGAATTGACCTCGTCGTTTGAAGCAGGAACCGAATTGAAATTGTGGAACAACCTCGGCATCGATCTAACCTACTACGATGCCACCACAAAAAACCAGATCATGCAGGTAATATTACCGGTATCGACAGGCTATTCTACAAAGCTGATCAACGCGGGCGCCATCAGGAACAGGGGAATTGAGCTTTTGCTGTCCGGCTCGATAGTAAGGCAAAAAACTTTTGGATGGGACGCATCACTCAACGTGTCCCGGAATATTTCGAAAGTGACGAAGCTGACAGATAACATCAAGGAGTTTACGCTCTTTGATGCAGGCGCTGCGATCGTTGTGCAGGAAGGACAACCGTACGGTAATATTGTAGGCAGTGCATACAAAAGAAGCCCGGAAGGGATGATAGTGGTTGACCAGGATGGAAATTATCTGATTGCTGACAGTGTAAAAGTGCTGGGAAATATCCAGCCGAAAGTTATTGGCGGTTTCACCAACACATTCTCGTATAAAGGTTTTGAATTAAGAGTGTTGATTGACGGAAGGATCGGCGGCAAAGTTTACTCGCGCACAAAGCAGGATCAGTGGCAGAAGGGAACGGGTGTTGGCACGGAAGATCCCGGCGACTTTATTGTGGATGGCGTTGTTGAGCAGCCCGATCATTCTTTTAAAGAGAACACCGAGAAGATCACGCGAATGGAAATGTTTGCTTACAGGGGATGGGGCAACTTCGGAGAGGAATTTGTTCTTGACGCCACCACTATTGCCTTGCGTGAGGTGAGTCTTTCATGGGGAATGAACACCTCCATCTGGAATAACCGCATCAAGGGAATCAGGCTGTCGCTCGTGGGTAGGAACCTGGCATTTATTTACCGCGCCAAAGAATTCGCCGACATGGGCATTTCTGCTGAATCGAGTTTCGCTCCCACCGCTGCGGCGCAGGGTATAGAATCGCGTAACCTGCCGGTATTACGCAGTGTCGGACTTAACCTCAACGTGACCTTCTAAATACCAAATCTTTTAAAAAGAAAATATGAAACGAAGCATAATCAAATATATAGCACAAGGTGATGCATACGCAGCGTTACATCCGACCATTGAAAAAAGAAAAAATGCACGGATGAAACACAACATATTTAATATTTGCGCGGTAACATTGTTTGTTTGCCTGCTCGGATCGTGTACAAAGAATTTTGAAGAGATAAACACGAACCCGCGAATTGCAACTGAAGACATTGCCGATCCGGCATTGCTTTTAACGCAGGTACAAAAAGAATCCATGTTCGGCCTGATGGGCGGCGATGGAAGAGTCGAAGTCTTTTCCGGTTACATTGGAAACGACGCGTTGGGTAACGTTTTTCAAAAAGGTCCGTGGGATGAACCATTCGCCTCATTTTATAAATCTTATATCATCAATATTAATGGCGTGATTATT
>CAMPGT010000348.1 GCA_946885665.1 uncultured Chitinophagaceae bacterium
GAGGTTTTTCAGTTTTAACTTTTAAGTTTTGCCCGAAAGGCAACTGTATCCCCCGTTGGGGAGGTGGACACATCACCCGTCCCGTCAGCTCAAAAAATCATCTTTATCCGAAACCTCGTCCTTAAAAACATTATCAATCGCACCTGCAAACATGGGAAACTTTTCCTTTGTATAATCTTTGACCACCTCAATGGCTTTCAATGCCTGTTCATCCGTAATGCCAACGGCAAGCTTTAATTTTTCTACGAGATCTAACATGGTGTAATCTTTTTAAGCAACCTTCAAAAGGCTCAGCTTGCTCTTGCTGAATTTATTCTCAGCATATTCAAGATCGATGTGGAGAGATGTTTGTTTCGAAGAAGGTAACTCGAACATGGCATCGGTCAGGATGCTTTCACATATGCTTCTCAAACCTCTTGCGCCCAGCTTGTATTCAAGCGCTTTTTCCACCATGAAATCCAATACCGTGTCCTCGATGGTGAGCTTGATGTTTTCGAGGTCGAACAGTTTGCGGTATTGCTTGATGATGGCATTTTTGGGTTCGGTGAGAATGGAACGCAATGTCGATGCATCGAGAGGGTTCAAATATGTTACTACGGGTAAACGGCCCAGCAGCTCGGGGATGAGCCCAAAACTTTTCAGGTCGCGCGCATTCACATACTGAAGAAGGTTCTTCTTCATGTTTTCCTGCAGCTCCTTGTTCACGTTGAAGCCAATGGCATTTGTGTTTACCCGGCGGGCGATCACTTTGTCGATTCCATCGAATGCACCACCGCAAATGAAAAGGATATTATGGGTATTAACCTTAATCAGTTTTTGTTCCGGATGTTTTCTCCCACCCTGCGGGGGTACCAGCACATCGGTTCCTTCAAGGAGTTTTAAAAGCCCCTGCTGCACACCTTCCCCGCTTACGTCGCGGGTGATAGAGGGATTGTCGCCTTTGCGGGCGATCTTGTCTATTTCATCGATGTACACGATTCCGCGTTCTGCCGCGGGAACGTCGTAGTTGCACACCTGCAATAAACGGGTGAGTATGCTTTCAACGTCTTCGCCCACGTATCCGGCCTCGGTAAACACCGTAGCATCAACGATGGCAAAAGGAACGTTGAGCAGCTTGGCAATGGTTTTGGCAAGAAGTGTTTTACCGGTACCGGTTTCGCCAACCATCACGATATTACTTTTCTCGATTTCAATGTCATTCTCAACGGGTTTTTGCTGGAGGCGTTTGTAGTGGTTGTATACAGCCACTGCAAGTACGCGTTTCGCATCATCCTGCCCGATCACATATTCATCGAGAAACTTTTTTATTTCGACAGGTTTTTTGACGTTCAGCTTAAAATGGGAAGGGGCCGCATTTTCATTCTTCACCATCAGTTCCTGGTCAATAATCTCACGGGCATGTTCCACGCAATTCTCACAAATATGTCCCTCCTGGCCGGCTATCAGGATCTTTACTTCATCACGACTGCGGCCGCAAAAAGAACAATGCAATGTTGTTTTCGCCATTTCAATTTTTTTATTCTGGAATCCTCACGTGAAGGTTCAAGAACACAAAGTTCCCGATTTTTTCCTTAACGGCAAGCGTTCTTATAGCTTGTCCATCAACTTATCCACAATGCCGTACTCGATCGACTCCTTGGCATCCATCCAGTAGTCGCGGTCAAAATCTTTCATTACCTGTTCGATCTTCTTTCCGCAGTTCTCGGCAAGGATGCGGGCGCCTATTTCTTTTACGCGACGTGTTTGCTTGGCTGTTATTTCCAGGTCAACGCTCACGCCCTGGATGTGCCCACCCAGGCTGGGCTGATGGATCATCACTTCGCCGTGCGGATAAATGAACCTGCGTCCCTTTTCACCGCCGCTCAGCAGGATGGAGCCCATGGATGCGGCCAGGCCCATACAAATGGTGCTCACGGGGCTTTTCAGCATTTTCATGGTGTCATAGATCACCATGCCGCTCGTGACTACCCCGCCGGGGCTGTTGATATAAAATTTAATCTCCTCGCCGGGCTTATCGGCCTCGAGCAGCAGCATTTTTGTTGTCACTTCCTTTGCCGTTTTGTCGTCAACAGCGCCCCAGAGGTAGATGGAGCGTGTCTCAAAGAAATGCTTTTCGAGCTTTTTCATGAGCATGCCCATTTCGGGACTCTTTTCCTTTTCTTTTGGTTCGTCTTCCTCCTCTTCATCATCCATTCTGTAGTGGCCTGTCAGGTATTTTGCATTGAGCTTCATGTTATTCGTTGGTTGTTTGTAAGGATTAACGTTAGTCTTTCTTTTCCTTTCTTGGGTTCATGATCAGCACTTCATCCACCAACCCGTATTCTTTCGCTTCTTCGGCAGTGAGCCAGTAGTCGCGGTCGCAGTCTTTTTCGATTTGCTTGAGGGTTTTGCCGGTGTGAAAAGCGAGTATGTCGTACAGGTTCTTTTTCACTTTCTTGATTTCGTTCACGGTGATGTCGATGTCGCTTGCCTGTCCGCCGATGGCGCCGCTGGGCTGGTGCATCATTACGCGCGAGTGCTTGAGCGCCGTGCGTTTGCCGTGTCCGCCGGCGGTCAGCAGTACTGCACCCATAGAGGCGGCCATGCCGATGCAGATGGTCGAAACGTCGGGAGTGATGTATTGCATGGTGTCATAAACGCCGAGTCCGGAGTAAACACTGCCACCTGGGCTGTTGATGTACATCTGGATGTCGCGGGTACGGTCGGTGCTTTCCAGGAAAAGGAGCTGAGCGGTGACGATGTTGGCCACCTCATCATTGATGGGGTAGCCCAAAAAGATGATCCTGTCCATCATGAGGCGGCTGTAAACGTCCATAACGGCCACGTTCATGGGTCTTTCTTCAATAATATTTGGGGTGAGATTGGTGACTTGATGCCTGGTGTAGGCGTCCAGGGTATTAGACGAGATGCGTTTGTGCTTTACCGCGTATTTTTCGAATTCCTTCTGATAATCCATATTGTTGATTTTCTATTGATATTTCCGTTTTCCTTCCAAATCTCCGTCCAAAGTTTTAAACGGCCAAATAACTGACAGGGCGGCAGGACGGGGCGGGAAACGTGAGATGGAAGATTCCCCGCAAAAATGAAAAAAGCAGCTTTAAGCTGCTTTCGTCTAATTTATCTGGATGGTAATTTTAAACGGATCCTTGTTTTATTGTTGATTGCCGGTCCACCCCCGGCGCTTCGCGCCACCCCCGCCAGCGGGGGACACAGTTGCACTTCGGGCAAAACTTAAAAGTTAAAACCTCTTCCCGTCTCCCGTCTTCCGTCTCCCGTCTCACCTTTGTCCTTGCTCTTCGCCGCTCAATGATGATGCTCATGCTCCTGCAGCTCCTTGCCGAACTCTTCCTCGCTAACCGCCTTTTCCTCTTGCTGCACCTGGCTCTCGGCCCACGCGAACACCTTTTCCGTCATCAGCCGGTTGTAGGAATCATCAATGAACTTCCGGTCCTGCATCATCCTGTTCACATATTCCTCCACCCACGGCTGCTCGTCGCCGAGCATCTGCATGCCCATGTAACCAAC
>CAMPGT010000349.1 GCA_946885665.1 uncultured Chitinophagaceae bacterium
ACCCGCCAGCGGGGGATACTTTGCGTGGTCTTTGCGCCCTGGCGTGAAACCCGCCCGCGGGGGACACTTTCTTTGCCTTTCCCCCTTTGGAGGGGGTGGTCCCGCAGGGACCGGGGGAGGACCCGTTGTCTCAGCTATTATCTCCTTAATTAAATCAATCGAATGATCCGTATTTTACAGCATGCTGCAACAATCTTACTGTTGTTCATCCGCTTCCACGCATTGGGCGCACCCGAACCGGATAAGCCTTTTACACAGGCGATATCCGTGAAATATCCACTGGATGCAACACTGAAAGGCGCGGTACTAAAAAAGATAGTTACCGATTACAACGACATCGTTTATGTACTTTCCGACAGGGGATTGCTCAGCGTATCCGAAGGAAGGCTGGTAAGGGATACACGATACACTCCACTCGCGAACCTCGTTCCCGTCGATGTGGCCATACAGGAAATATCCGGTCACTTGTATTATTTGTACGACGATCATGTGCTGACCAACGGCTATGCCGGCGAGCCCTATTTCCCTTTACCGAAGGGGAAATACACGCGCCTTGCTGTGAGTGCGTCGGGCCGTGTGCTTGTTGCCAACGAAAGCAGTGTGGCGATTTGCGACCCGGGAGGAACCCGGGAGGTCAGCGGAAGCGTGCAAGGCATTAAAAGTGTGTTTTGCCACAATGGAACTTTTTATTTGTTGGCGAAGGATGGCATCTATACCGTGCGTGACAACGCGATCCGGCGCGTGCATCGCGGTTCATCCATCCATTCAATTGCTTTTTTGCATGACACCATTTTCGCATCCATCAATGAAGGATATTACGCAATAAGATCAAATGACGGCGATACGATCCTCCCGCTGCAAACAAAAGTTCCGGTGAGAACGATCAATGTGCTGCATGCTACAGGTGGTAAACTTTGGGCCGGAACACCGCAGGGCGGGTTTATGCGGGATGAAAACGGAAAGTACAGATATTATGCATCGAAAAGATGGTTGTACAATGACGATGTAAAAGATATTGCGGCGAACAGCAAGGGAAGTGTTTACTTTCTCACGGATAGTGGCGCCAACGAGATAAGGTTCATTTCGCAAACGTTGCTGGATAAAACTAAATATTTCCAGGAAAAGATCAGGAAGGGCCACATACGGTATGGGTTTATCTCTAATGTTGACTTTACCCGACCCGGCGATCACTCGACTGCACGGTTAACCGACACCGATAACGATGGCTTGTGGTCGGCGTTCTACCTCGGCAGCCAGGCCTTCCGCTATGCGGTGACAAAAAACCCGGCGGCAAAGCGCTATGCCTGGGAGGCATTCGAAGCTTTTGAAAGATTGCTAACGATCAATGGACTCAAAGGATTTCCTTCCCGAACGTTCGAAAGAAAGGGATTCAGGCATTCGGATCCGTCGCGGTGGCACAATTCGCCCGATTCGGGTTGGGAGTGGAAGGGCACAACAAGCAGCGACGAATTTGTGGGATACATATGGGTAGGCGCCGTAATGAGTGAGATGGCCGCGGGGACCAAAGAAGAAAAAGCGCGCGTGGCCGCATTCATCGATAAAATTCTTACTCACATCATTGATAACAATTATTATTTTATTGATGCCGACGGAAAACCCACGTTGTGGGGAAGATGGAACCCCGAATACATTAATTCGTTTCCGAAATCTGTGGGCGACAGAAGACTGGGCAGCACCACGATCATTGCAGGTTTGCAACTGGCCTACCGGTTAACCGGTAAAGAGAAATACAAGTCGGAGGCGTATAAGTTGATGAATAAATACGGCTATCTCGACAACATACAAATCCCTTACAAAACTATTGGGGCGACGAAAGGAGTGATACACCTGGGCGTTGACCTGGGCGATGGAGGGTGGAACCATTCGGACGACGAAATGGCGTTTCTCACGTACTGGGTGCTTTACCGTTACGCATTCGACGATTCCCTGAAATCGAAATTTGCAGCAGCAATACGCGATCACTGGGAAATAGAAAAACCGGAAAAAAATCCCGTATGGAACCTGGTTGCACTCGGCACGACAGGTGTGTTCGATAAGGCATCAACGCTTTGGGCGATGCGTGAGTTTCCTATAGACCTTGTGAGATGGGACATCAAAAATTCGCACCGGAAGGATATTGCATTACTCCCTCCTAATTTCCGGAACCAGTACACGAAAGAGCTGCTGCCCCCGGGGGAATTGCCCGTACACCGTCATAATGCAAATGCATTTACGCTGGATGGAGGTGACCATGGCATGAGCGAACTGGCAGGCGACGAATACCTGCTGCCTTACTGGATGGCTCGCTACCTGGATGTAATTGAATAGTCTCGTGCAAGCGGTCATCGATTACCCATCAATCGAAAGGGGCGCCACTTTATGGCTGCTCCCTTTCCTGATGGGCGGGTACTGAAATTAATCAGTTCGTATTTTCAGCATGGACAACGCCGTCGAGCATGTTGCTCACTTCAAGAATAGTAAACGTTTTTGTACCCGATGGCACGTTCCAGCTTACCTTTTGACCCTTCCTGTATCCTATCAGCGCGGTGCCGATCGGCGACATAATGGATATTTTTCTCTTTTTGATGTCTGCTTTTTCAGGCGTAACAACCGTGAGGCGCATCAACTTTCCGTCTTTCTCGTCGCGGATAGCCACGAACGAATTCAGCCGCACAACGTCATCGGGCATATCTTCCTTTTCTACCACCTTTGCTTTCTTCAGCTCCAATTCCATTTCTTCTGCGTCCTGGCGGTTAAAGGTTGTTTTGCCGGCACCGCTTTTTAAGTTCAGCATAATGATCTCGTAGTCGCTTTTCAACAATATCAGTTGTTCTTTTACTTGTGGCATAAATTTTAATTTATAAATGAATCAAATTTTTTTACAACATTTTTTGGGAAATATATTTCCTCAAAGCTTTTGGTTTCCTGTTCACTGGTCTTTCTGAAAAACCTTGCTGCTGGTATTTCTTCAATATCGGGAAAGTTGCAGGCCTCCATTATTTCTTTGGTGGCTTCGATGGTTTTCAAATGAAAATTCGCCACCCTTACACTTTTATCTGCCGGATCCAATCCCTTATACAGCGAAGGGTTTTGCGTGGCCACGCCTGTGGGGCATTTATCGGTGTGGCACACCAGCGCCTGCACGCAACCCAGCGCAAACATCATTCCACGAGAGCTGTAACACGCCGATGCGCCCAGCGCCATTGCCTTCAGCATGTCGAACCCTGTGATGATCTTTCCCGCGGCAATGATTTTTATCTGCCCGGTGAGATTGAAAAAGTCAAGCGTTTGCTTTACGAAAGCAAGTGCATCATACAACGGCATGCCGAGGTGATCGGTGAATTCCAGCAAGGCGGCGCCGGTGCCGCCTTCCGCGCCGTCGATGGTGATAAAATCGGGCGTGATGCCCGTGGTGCAGATGGCTTCACAGATATTGATGAATTCCTGTTTGTTGCCGATGCACATCTTAAACCCCACAGGCTTTCCTTCACTCAGTTCACGCAG
>CAMPGT010000350.1 GCA_946885665.1 uncultured Chitinophagaceae bacterium
AATGTGCCGTATGCTGTAATAACGATTTAACAAAAGCAGCGTTTCTGTCAGCCGTCGCTTTTTCAATGCCCTTTTCAAGACCTTTCTCAATTCCCTTCTCAAGCCCTTTCTCGAGGCCCTGGTTGTAACGGATATCTCTTTCAATATTATAGGTAAGCGCCATTTTTGTTTCCTCCTCTAAGATGATTTTTTGAACATTACGTAATTCGCCAATAATTTCTAATTGCCCGATTTTGCGGTTCAGTGCCCCGCTGTCATTTTGCAATAACGTCCGCAATTTATTTAATATTTTCCTGATCACTTCCCTTTTTTGCTCATAACGCGTCTTACCCGCCAACACCGCCATAATAATTTCCTCGGGCACATCCGACTCCAAAAAAGTTTCCGGGCTCAGCTCCGTTAAATCAATCAACCTGTAATGATAACGGAGGTTTTCATAATCCAGCACCACAGGCATGTCTACTTTGTTTCTGCCTATATAAACCACAACGCCCAGAACAGGCAACCTATACGCCAACGCAGAATGTGCATGGTATAACAACATCCGCAGGCACATATCCGGATCATTGTCCGCCTGCCATTCCACATTCAGCAACGCCGCCTCACCCGCGGCCTTCTTTATCTGCAACAACGAATCCACCTCGCGTTCCATCGTCCGGTGCATTTTCCTGGGAAGCCTGACCACCTCCACTTCCGGGATATTCATGATCCTGTGCACCAGCGACTTTGTCAACGCCTGGATATTTTCCTGTATCACCCTGTCAAACTTATTCGGCATATGCTACTTTCTGCCTCCAAAACTACGCAGCAACATATCCGCACGAACAGTATTTTCACCAATTCTAACCGCTTTTTCACCGTAAAGTATCGTTGAATCGGCGGCAATTTCAAACATTATCAACTATAATTCTACCGACTAAAATATATACATACAACCTAACTGAACAACACCTCCGGAATCACAGAAAATATTCCTGAAATTTTACTTAAATACAGTATTTATTACGGACCAATTCGTGCTATCTAAATAACCAACATCCTCCGGTCATCCTGGGGTCATCTTCGGGTTATCCTGGGCTATTCCCGGGGTAAACAAATCGTCATTCGCCGGTATGGCAACAAAACAGTGATCAGCGCGTACCCCGACATGAGCAACCGCAAGCTGTCTAACAAACAAAAGCACATGAACGAACTGATGAGAAAAGCCAACGCATCAGCCAAAGCCATTATCGCCAACGAACAACAGCGGAATGCAGCGCAGCTCCGGCTCAATGTGCCGACAAATAAATTATATACATCCCTCATCAGCGAGTACTACCGTAACCACTTAAAGGGCTAAAATTTTAACCCGCCTTCTTTTTCAAACGCGACTTGCGCAGCGACTTCAATTCATCCTTTTGAGCAGCAGCTATTTTTTCTGTTGCAGCAGTAAAAGCAACCGGGTGAAGCACGATAACGTTCTCTTTCAAAAACCGATATGTCTCTTTTGAATATACATTCCCTGTTTCGCGCAGCAGCCACCCCACTCCCTTCTGAACAAAATAATCTTCATCTTCCAACACATTCTCTATCATATCCAGCAAAGTATCGACCGGCAGCATCGTCTTCCCCTTCCTCCCGTTTCCAACCATCGCTACCAGCGATTGCCTCCTCTCCCATGGGTTCGAAGACGTGTTCCACTTCTGCAACTGTGAAAAAATCAATTCCGTCTCGCGTTCCAGCAGCAAAGAAAATATATCCGACAGCTCATCAGAATGCACCCAGTTGTCTACCTTGGGCACCCATTGCCGAGTAATCTTCCAAATCACTTTTGGATCGGCTTTCCTGACATGTTTTTTGATGAAATAAAGGCATTGCGACAGCACCTCGAATAAATTACTTTCCTTCCAGATGGCATCCCAAATTTTGAGCTGTTCATCAAACGGAAACGCCTCGATGCTGCAACCATTTTTGAAAACCTTTCGTTGCGTGGGCACGGAGAGACCAATAAAATCATACTGCGTGCCGATGTATTTCTTAAGATCCTTGTATTTCGCTTTTTTGTCTGAAGCAAATTCCGCCTTTAGCGCCTTTTCAATTTCATGAATGTAATGCTGAACTTTCCTCATACATGATCGTCCGCAAATCTAATACAATGTTTACATGATGCCGAGATGCGTCATCACGTTGTTCACGATCCTGTCGCAGCGTGTGAGATGGAAATTATAGACGTTGTCTTTAATGTACCCGTTCAAATCTTCCCGCAACATTGTCTTTGCCCTGTTGAGGCGCACCTTTACATTCGGCTCCTCGATATCCAGGGCCTCGGAAGTGTCGCGCACCGACATGTCCTCAATCTCCCTCATCACAAACACCAAACGATACTTCTCGGGCAGCCGGCCAATGGCCTGCTCTAATAACCTGTTAAGCTCTTTCTCCACTAAAACATTTGCCGGTGTTTTCATATTGACAAGATTAAGAGGTTGTGGGAGATGAGTTTTGATAAGTTGGTTTCTGCGTTTTTGTTCGTAACATTGATTGAGCATGATGCGCGTGAGCCAGGTGGCAAAAGAGGCGCGCTTCTCGAAGCGCGAAAGATGCTCGTAAGCGTTGATGTACGCAGTCTGCATCGCATCCTCCGCCTCAACATCACTTCCCAGTACAGACATGCCTATGCGATAAAGGCGCTGGTTATAGCGGCGGATAACGACCTCGAATAATTTCTTTTCTCCCAGCAGTACTCTTTCAATAAGCACTGCATCAGGAAGTTGCGCGGATAACGTGTCTATTTCACCTGTCATATCCCATTAGATAAACGAACACGCTAAAAGTTACAGAATTCATGAGAATTTTGTAACCTTTTTTACAGCAATTGCTCTAAAATAAATAAAACGCAGCATGGATTTAACCAAAGTCATCGGCTCCGCCCATTTAACACCCAGCGAGCAAATAGAACAGATCGAGTATCATTTTCGGAAAATAATGCTGGCGCTGGGCCTCGACCTCACCAACGACAGCCTGAAAAACACTCCTGCAAGGGTGGCCAAAATGTATGTGAACGAGGCATTCATGGGCTTGAACCCACTCAACGAACCCTCTATCACCCTCTTCGAAAACAAGTTCCGGTACAATGAAATTATTTTGGAGAAAGACATTCCGCTGTTCTCTTATTGTGAACATCACTTTGTGCCCATTGTCGGCAAGGCACATGTGGCCTATATTAGCAGGGGGCAGGTGATCGGCCTTTCAAAACTGAACAGGATCGTGCACTACTGTTCAAAGCGGCCCCAGGTGCAGGAAAGGCTCACCATCGAGATCGCCAATTACCTGATGCGCGTATTGAAGATCGAAGATGTGGCGGTGATCATCAAAGCTGAACATCTATGCGTGGCTTCCAGGGGCATCAACGACACAGGTTGCGCCACACTTACCACCAGCCTCCACGGGCAATTCCGGGAAGACACCAAACGAACTGAATTATATTCTCTCTTATCT
>CAMPGT010000351.1 GCA_946885665.1 uncultured Chitinophagaceae bacterium
GGGGAAATGTTGCTGCCTCCGGGACGCCCCCCGCCAGCGGGGGAAATGTTGCCGCTTCCGGGACGCCCCCCGCCAGCGGGGGAAATGTTGCTGCCTCCGAGCTGGCCTGAGACACGGGAAACCCTTGCGGTGCGAGACACTTTACTATCCCCCGCTGGCGGGGGTGGCGCCGAAGGCGACGGGGGTGGACCATCCGTCTCCCCTCTGCTACCGACCATCCCCAACACTTTCACCGCTTCACCGTTCAATCCGGCATTGAAATACCACGCCGCCAGCTCCAGGTAGGTCTGAGCCGGCATTTCATTTTGTATCAATCCCGTAAACGCATTCTTCCGCTCATCCGTTCCATCCCACAGGTATCTCTCGAAATACGCAAAGTGATTAAGCGGATCTATCGAGATAAGCGTATCCAGCATATGAAGCGCCTCTTCCTTCTTGTTTTCATACCGTAAAATCACCGCCAGCAGCGCATATGCATCCAGCGATGCCTTATTGGCTTCAATGCTTCGCCACGCATAATGAGCCGCCCCTGAAAAATCTTTCTCCTTAAAGTAAATATTCGCCAGCCGAATATTTGCCGCACTTCTGTATTCGGCAGATTGCGTGGCAATTTCAAAACCATCTTTCGCATCGATCGTCTTTCCCAACTCTTCATTGATCAATCCATAATAATAATTAGACTGCGGATCATATGTATCAACAGATAAAGCTCTCTTTGCAATTTCGAGCGCCTCTTCATATTTCATCTGCCTGTACAACAGAAGAGAAAGGTCGGCGAGCGCAGGCAGGTAGTTATGATCGGCTTTCAGCGCTTCTCTTAATTTCACTTCTGCCGGCGTATACATCCGCTGCCTGATCAACTCTCTTCCCTGCAGATGCAAACCCTGAAGGGAGTTCCAGTCAAAATCTTTCGGCGTCTGAACCGGCCGCGACATTCTCCCGGCATCGGGAGCGGCATCATAATTCAGTTTGTTATTTCCCAGTTCAACTTCTAAGTTTTCATAATTACCCGAATACGCAATCGAATCGGCAAACACCTGCAAGGTTTGCAGGTTCAGTTTCTTTGCATAAACTATTTTATCGCCTTCTTTAACAACAAGCGAATCATTGATCGGCTGAACCGGACAAAAATAAACCACCAGCCTGCCGCCGGATTTTTTTACGTTGAGCGATCCATAATTATTTGCTGCAACAAACCCTTTCGTTTGTTTCACCGGGAACCAGTATTCCGTCCATTGATCAGTGGTATTCGGAATAAATCCCCTGTTCTTAAATGGCGTGAACGAACTGCGTTCGGCCGGCTGGTTGAACAGTCTTCCGCTCTGTACCTCTACATACTGCCCATCATCATCTGTTAACAAATCTTCCCATATCATGCCCTGGTCAGACAATCCCCAGATCCAAATTTTCTTGCCGGGCTTATCATCGCGTGCTGAATACCTGGCCATGCCAAAATCTTCATCATGATAATATCCTCCAAAAAAATCCGTGTATTTTCCAAAAACATGGTACGATTTATATTCTCCGAAATTATTATTCTCATAATACGAGAGGTCGCGGCCCTGTTTATCAATGGGCCAGTCGCTGTATTCGCCGGCATGGCCGATGTATTTTGTTCCGGGATAAATAAACTGAAGGTTGCCCGCCGACTTGATGCCGGTGTTCATCCAGGTATAATAAGGCTGTTCGAATGTTGAAGCATTGTACCAGGTTGAGGAAGTGGTGAAGTAAGCCTTGTCTTTCGGCAAATTAACATCTATCCTCCACGTTGTTCTTGTAAGCAGGTCGAGCACGCCAATCACGCAGCTCACACTTCCATCAGGCTTTTTCATTGAAACATAGTCGACCGGCGTGGCACAATTAGGAGTATGGCCCACGATGCCGTAATTCGCTTCTATGCCGCCACTCGTCCAGGGACCACGCATGGCCACATCACGAAATTTGACGACATGGTTGTAATACACAAATGATTTTCCGGTGGACTTTTCAATCGCGGCCCATATTTTTCCGCCGATCTCCGGCAGGATCATTACTTTGATAAAATCATTTTCCAGCTCAACCACTTTCCATTCTTTATTTACCGCCTGATTGGTGTAGCCGTCAAAACGAAAATAGGGATACACTTTTCCCACTTCTGGTACGGGATCGGGATCTGAAAAGGGGTACGTTTTAAACGTTTTGTAATACTCGCGCACTGTTGCATCCTGCTGGCTGAACAGTGAAATTCCTGCAACCAGCAATGCAGCCATCAAAAGAATACCTTTCATCAGTCTTATACTTGTTTTGAGTTACACTATTTCTCCAGGTTATATATCCTGGTTTTAGAGTCGTTGATACCAAAAATCAGGCGCGTGTGCCCATCGTTGCCGACCTGCTGCAAGGATCGTATGTCGCCGCGTAATTTGAAGCCCGATGTCCATTGCGGCATATAAGTAAACCCGCCTTTTCCGTCGCCGGTAAAAAGCATACCGTGGTTGGCGTCATACCTGCTGAACCGGATCCTTGTCCAGATGTTGTTCCCGGCTGCTACCAGATCCATCTTGCCATCTTTGTTGGCATCCACAGCAGCAAGTGCGTAAACGGGTGAGTATTGCGCCTCAACCGGTAATTTTTTAACCATGAACCCATTAGGTCCATCGTTTTGCAGATAAGTGGTCGCCAACAGGTTCGCCGTCAATACCTTTGCATCCTGGAAGTTTTCCTTGTCGAGAACGTCGTTTATAGTGGCTGTTGCGTACGTACTGTATTTCAGGAATTTCTTTTTGAGGCCCGGCAACTGCCCGGTTAAATCATCCATCGACAAAGCAGGATATTCAACGCCGTCGATGTAATAACAAAATATCGGATCGATGGAGCCGTTTCCATCAAAATCCTTGTAATACATTCGTGCCGGCTCTTTTTCGCTGGCAGTGAACTGCGCGTTATTGCCGAGGTTGCCAATCACCAGGTCGCTGTCGCCATCGCCATCGAAATCTTCGGCAAGTATCGCGTTCCACCATCCATTTGACGGGAACTTAATATAAGCGGAAGAAGCGTCTTCCAGCTTCCCGTTTTTGTTGATAAAAACTTTTATGGGCATCCATTCGCCAACCACAACAAGATCGGGTTGCCTGTTGTTGTCGAGGTCCGTCCACAAAGCGTCGGTCACCATTCCTATTTGCTGCAATCCTGATGCTACCGTTTTTGTTCCATCCGTAAAGTTTCCCTTGCCGTCGTTGATGAATAGTTTACTTTCAGGAATAACCGGATACCTGCCCGGCACCAGCCTTCCGCCAATAAACAGATCAATGTCGCCGTCACCATCGATATCTGCTGCACGTATGCAACCGGTGCTGATGTAAGTTTTCGCAAAAGCGTCTTTCCTGCGACTGAAATTTCCAGATCCATCGTTGATGTATAACCGATCTTCAAGAAGCGGATCATTTTCACTGAATTCATACCCGCCGCTGCCAAC
>CAMPGT010000352.1 GCA_946885665.1 uncultured Chitinophagaceae bacterium
ATGAAGATAGGCGTCGGTAAACTTCTCGAACGAAATAGTATAGCCGTTATCGGTGTGGTATTTTTTTAAGAATTGCGGAACGCTTGCCTTTATTGTTTCGATGCTGGCTCCCGGTTTGAGCAGCAAATAAGTGTAGAAGTCCACATAACCCCACCAGTCGAATATTTCGGCGCGCCAGTTTTTAAACGTCGCCATCGAAACGAGGGCATTGAAGTTGAACTGCGAATTGGAGGGAACGTCTTCCATCACGCCGGTTACCATGAACGTTCCCGAATTTTCATATTTAAGCGACTTGCCCAACGCGCTGGTATTGCCAAAATATTTTTGTGCAACGCTTTTTGTCAGCACAATGCTGTTAATTCCCTGCAGCGCGGTGCGGCGGTCCCCTTCCAGCATCTTCCAGCCAAACACATCGAACGCCGTCGAATCCATAAAAAGGATATTATCTTCCTGAAACCTTTTATTGCCGTATTGCAACAGCAGGGAGTTAGGGCTCGTAAAGCGCACGGCCTTTTCAATTGCAGGAAAATCAGCGGCAAGCGCCGGCGCCACCGGTGCATTACCCCATACCTGGAAATCTTCCGGCGCGGGTGGCGGAAGCACCTCTCCCTCATGCGAATTTCTGAATGTTTGGATAACGCGATATATCCGGTCGGCATTTGGATGATAACGGTCATAACTCAGTTCATGTCTTACGTAAAGGGCAATCAGCAGGCAGCATGCCATTCCTACGGCCAGGCCGGTGATGTTGATCAATGTGTACACCTTGCGGCGCATCAGGTTACGATAGGCTACCTTAAAAAAATGCTTGAACATGTGAATAGTTATTAGCCATTGAAAAGGAATAATGTGCCAGAAAAAACACAGAGGAAAATACAGCATTTTCGGACGCCGGTGTCCGTATTCGAACACTCTGGTGTACGCTTATGTGCCAACAACGCCCAAATTCCTACTTTCGCTAAACCAAAATGAAAAACACGATCGTTCCATCTTACCTTCTTTTTCTAAATTTATTACTCATGTCGGCCAACACGACGACTGCCCAGCAGCCTGCTCAACAACAAGGACATTTTGCAAATGTCAATGGCATCCGGATGTATTATGAAATTCATGGAAAGGGTGAACCGCTGGTGCTGATCCACGGGGGTGGCTCGACTATCGGCACCACCTTCGGAAGGGTTCTTCCGCTGTTTGCGCGCACGCATCAGGTAATAGCTGTGGAATTGCAGGCACATGGCCACACCTCCGACAGGAACGAGCCCGAGACGTTTGAACAGGATGCCGATGACGTTGCAACGCTCCTGCAACACCTTAATATCAACAAAGCTTCGCTCCTGGGATTCAGCAACGGCGGAACAACGGCCATGCAGGTTGCCATCCGCCATCCGCAATTGGTGGACAAACTGGTGATCGCCTCCGGGCTGTTCAGGCGAAACGGCGCATACCCATGGCTGTGGGCAGCGATGGACAAGGCAAAACTGGAGAATATGCCCAAGGAACTTAAGGAGGCTTTCCTGGAAATCAACCCCGACACCGCAGCACTGCAAAACATGCATGATAAGGACGCCAATAGAATGCGCGCTTTTAAAGATTTTGACGATGAGGACCTGAAAAATATCCAGGCAAAGGCCACCCTGATCGTGATAGCCGACCAGGACGTGGTTACGCCCGAACATGCCGTCGAAATGTATAGACTCGTTCCAAATGCCCGACTGGCTATTTTTCCCGGAACCCATGGAGCATACCTGGGAGAGATCACCACTTTAAAAGACAACAGCAAGCTTTATGGGCCTGCCGTTGCCACGATGGAAGAATTTCTTCAGCAGAAGTGAATATTTAGATGAACAGATTTTTTTCGTTATAAAGGTCGTGACGGACTCACCGCATCTTCCAATGCCTGCCAATGGGATACTGGTACTCGAAAGAAACATCCTGAAGCTGCAAAGCTGCAGATATACTGTCGAACGCAGGTTGAGCGAGCGGGCCGTAAATGGGTTTATCCTGCACGGTGTTATCGGTAATTTCCACTACATAAAAGTAAGTGCTGTCTCTTTCCAGCGAATTGTCTTTACGTAAGGGGTGTTGTTTCAGAACGATATAGTTACCTGTAATGCCTGCCGCAAAGATATATGGCGGAACGATCCTGTCCTTTTTGTATAAGGCCCTGGAGCGTTGTATGTTTTTCCAGGTAAGATCATAATCTTTGACAATCAGTTCACTACGATCATCGATGCACGAGGTAAGCAACAGGCCGGTTAGAAAAGACACAACAACGACACAACCGATGCGTTTTCTTTCACGGTTCATACAAAAGTGTTTAGGGTGTTGCGAATGTAGCATTGACGCGAGTCAACCGCAACCGTAGAACTACGGTATTTGTCCACCCGATATACCGGGATCCGGAAGGGCGACGCTTAGGGAAAAATTATTTAGTAAGGAGATATTCCCATGCCTTGTCGTAAACATACTTTCCCGCCGAGGTTTTTGGAATGTATGAATCCACCCCCGTGCTGTTGTGAAATTTATCAATATTGGTTGTCGTTGGTATCCGCGACGTGATCAGCGTATGTGAATTACTGTAAGGATAAGCGTTCCAATCTACATTGATCCTGCCATTGTAGATATCCATCTTCATTGCCGTCCAGGTTGTTTTTACTTTCGGGTAGGGTACCAGTTCATCAGCAGTATGGGTCAATGCAAAGAACTTTGCCCTGTTGGCGGAGAGCAGTTCCCAATCAGGAATTTTACCATTGTTCAGGTAATCGATCATCGAAAACATGATCACCTTCTTTACAGGATAATATTTACCGATGACACCCGCAATGGCTCCTCCCTGCGAATGACCGGCCACTATTATTTTGCTCCAGTTGGGTTTGCCATTGAGCATATATTGGCCCCATCCCTGTGTGGGATGTTTACTGTTGAGATATACCAGCAATTTATACAGCCTGTTGATAACCGAGTTGGAAGCGTTTACACTCACTTTGGGATGCCGGTCGATGCCATCGATCACCTCCCTCCTCGCGCGGCTGTGGCAGGTAACATCGCCCGTGGCGCTGCAAAGTGGATTTCCGGCAACACGGTTATCATACATGAGACCGATGGAATGAAAGCCCAGGCTCGCAGCCTTTTGTGTGGTGGCTTTACAAACGGTGGGATTGCGGTACGTGCCGGGAAAAAACACATACAGCACATTTTTCAGCGTGACCCCTTCCTTTACAGACGCAAAATGATTGGAAAGCACCGTGTTGATCTTCGAATCGGTCACGTTGGGGGCAATGTAATATTCCCGGGTGACACCGGTGGCAGTGGCTTCTGAAACATCGCCCGTTTTAAGGCCGGGTTTCAGCGTACCAATTAAAGATTCGTTCAATTCTTTGTGACACGCAGGCAATATGCAGAGAAGGAAAGACAACGAGGCACAGCACGTGAGCACCCTTAAGGCTTGCAT
>CAMPGT010000353.1 GCA_946885665.1 uncultured Chitinophagaceae bacterium
AATCCATACGTCTTAATCTTATTGGCCACCTGTTCGCGCGCATGACTCGCATACACAAGGTTAAGTTTAGTATTAACCTGCGCGGCGTTCGCGTTCGGGTCGAGCAGAACGAAAGTACCCAGGTAGGCGTTGAGCCACGAATTATCCTGGAACGACAGCTCCATAAACGCGAAAGGAAACAACACTTCAAACTGAAGCGATGAATTTTCAGGAGGATCCGTAACAACGCCTGAAACGATGAGTGGCTTGTTCAATCGTTCGAAAGACGGATCCGCTTCGAGCGTCACTATTTTACCAACAACATCGGTGCTGTTAAAAAGTTTTTTTGCTGTAGAGGCCGTTAGCACAATGGAGTTCACTGTTTGCAGCGCCGTTGAGGAATTTCCACGGAGAAGCGGAAAGGTAAACAGGTCCAGGAAATTGCTGTCCACATACAGCGACCGTAATTTCAAAGACTTGCCGGCAGCAACGATTTCTGTGTAGATGTCGCCGCCCATAACGCGGGCATACGATTGTATCTCGGGCACCGCCGCCTTAAAGGCACGACCCTGTACCTGCCCCGTGCCGCCAACAGTAACCTTGTCTCCGTAGCTTGTTTCTTTGAGTGTGGTAGTAACCCTGTATAAATTGTTATACGCAGCATGAAAATTATCGAAGCTTACCTCGTCGCGCCAAAATAAGATCGCCAGCAACATCGCAGTGACGCCGGCCACCAGGCCGATAACGTTTATGCCTGCATACAGGGCATTCTTCGAAAGATGCCGCAGCGCGGTTTTGATGTAGTTCGAAAACATAATGGCAGGCCGGGAGGTTGATTGTGCTTCCTAAGATATTATTAATTGCCGACTGTTACGATTGAAACGCAGTGATGTATTTGTTAATATACTCATCCATTGCGGCGCTCTTGTATTGCATGATGAATCGCGGATGCTCCAGCGGAACGATCTTATCGAAGAAACGGTGCTCCTTGTTTAGAGCAGAAAGAAATTTGGCATTCTTGCCCGTACCGAAACAAAAACAAACATCCGTCTTAACACCGAGACCAATAAGCTTGCCGATATTCTCGATCATAAATTCCTTTACGGCACGCATCAGCTCGGGGCTGTCGTAATAATTGTAGTTCTTCTCGCGCCCGTTGGCATCTACCGAAGTAAAACCCAGCGGACAGGGAGAATTGATGAAGAAATCTTTATAAAAAGCTTCCGCACCTCCATAAGCGTTGATCACACGGTACACAAACACAGAAGAAGGTTCGTGCGTAACCTTGCCATTGTAGGCAATGTTGCATTCACTCACCAGCCGCTTGGGATCGGTAAAAGGAATGCCGGTTAACCCCGCACCAAACCGGCCCGGGTTAATACCCAAAATGAGCCGCCGCGCATTTGTATCGTTGAAGTACTTCCGGCTAAACGCTTCCATAACGGGCATCGCGTGCTCCGATTCTTTGAACGGGTTCATGATGCGTATCCCGGGGGGCAATGGGTGGCCGGTATAATGCAGGTTCCTGTGAAATTGAATTACTTTTTCTGCAAAGGTCATGGGCGAGCCTGGAAATTATTTGTAGTAGCCGAGGAAAAGTTTATTGATCTCCACGTAAGGTTTGGCCTCTTCGGCAAAATCGAAAGTGCCTTTGTGCAGCATCTCTTCTGCTGCGCGAAAGAAAGCGCCGTATGCCGCGCGGATCAATGATGAGCCGATGCTTACGCGCTTCACGCCCATGTCTTCGAGTTCGGTTATCGAAAACTTTGCGCCGGTGATGGCCATGATCACATTTACGGGGCGTGGCGCCACTGCCTTCACCACGGCTTCTATTTCTTCGCGTGTTTTAACGCCGGGCGCGAACAAAACATCTGCGCCGGCATCTGCAAATGCCTCGAGACGTTTGATGGTGTCTTTCAGGTCGGGACGGCCATGAATGAGGTTTTCGGCGCGCGCGGTGAGCAGGAAGGGGCGGGGCAGTTGCCGGCACGCCGCAACGGCGGCTTTAACGCGCTCCACGGCCAGCTCAAAGGGATAGACAGGATCGTTGGGGTTGCCGGTGGCATCCTCAATGGAACCGCCCGACAATCCCACCGCAGCGGCCTGCCTGATGGTTTCAGCGCAATCTTCCGGGTCGTCGCCGTAGCCGTTTTCCAGGTCGGCGGTAACGGGCAGGTTGGTGGCGTGTATAATGCTTTGTGCGTTTTGCAGGCTTTCTTCGCGCGACACAAACGCCCGCGCATCGGGCCTGCCCAGCGAAAACGCTACGCCGCCGCTGGTGGTGGCGAGGGCCTTGAAGCCCAATGTTTCTAAAACTCTTGCCGAGCCGGCATCCCAGGGGTTAGGCACCATAAAAATTCCGGGGCGCTGGTGCAGGTCCCTGAAAAGTTCCGCTCTTGTAAGTATTGAATCTTCTGCTGCCATCGTAGTAAAACTTGATTAAGGGATGGCAAATTTAGTCATTTGCCGGGTGGGGGTGAGTCTCCGTTTGGTCATTTTGTTCCCGGCGTGGTAATAAAACGTTTAGTCAGGAAGGTCGAAATGCAGGCTGGGCAAGGGTTTCACGAACTGGCACACGGTTGGAAATGAGGGAAGCAGGTTTTTCATAGGATATTGGATTTAAAACACGGCCTGGATGTCTATCCGGGCCTTTTTTATTGGCGGGTGCATACTATATGGCCGTAGAGAGTGGTTTAGTTGGAAGCGTGGCGCTTTTGCTGGGTGGCCCAGTCGAGCATCAATTGTTCTATTTTTCTTTTTTGAACAAATACTGCCCTGAGGTATTTCAGCGAAGCCTTGTAGTTGAAGGCGTCGTCGATCTGTATTTTAATCTTGTCGAGCCTGATCTTGAGATTTACTATTTCGAGTTCGTTGTACACAATTACACAACAGATTCAACGTACGGAGTGATTTTGGAAAATTCTTTGCCTGAAAAAATGCGTGCGAGACCCTGATCTTTTGTTTTCTTGTAATTCTCAAAATTGCTTTTGAGCACAATGCGCCAGAAGTTTTTCGACTTTAGCTCGTCGTAATCCCTGTTTTCTTTTAAAAATAGTCCGTAAACCGGGTCTCTTTTGCGAAAAGTGATCTTTACTTGTTCACTGCCGGGAGGCATTTTTTCTGTAATGAACTTGTGGATTTCCTGTATCTCCATGTCATCAAATGTAATCTTTTAAACCCGGACGGGCCGCAACAATAATTTATTTACCATTTTATTTGGAATAAATCGCGGTAAAAGAGGTATCTTTACACCGTTAATTTGAGCCTCGCATTAGTAATCGTTAATTATTCTGCCAGTTTTACTTCGCATTTCTAGTTATTGTCTTTACTTGTTGCTTCTCAAATATTTTTTACTTATCAATTTTTTTTAGAATGAACATTTACGTTTCAAATTTGAGCTTCAACATTCATGATGAC
>CAMPGT010000354.1 GCA_946885665.1 uncultured Chitinophagaceae bacterium
TTCAACTCCGCATAGAGAGTCGTCTCGATACCGCGGATCATGGGCACCAGATGCTTGATGATGCAGGCAAGCATACTTTTCCGGGTTATTCAGCTATTGGAAGACTCAAAGGTTTGGCAGAACTTAGGGGGCTTGCGATGGGCATCAGCAGAAGTCAGGATTTTTTTATCTCATAATTTGTATAACGATTGGAAAAACAAAAGATCGGAAAATACCGCTGGCGAATTTTGTCGCTGCTGTTCATTGCCACCACAATCAACTATGTTGACCGAAGCATCATTGGCGTTCTTGGTCCCACACTCCAGGACCACGTTTTTCACTGGACGAACGCACAGTACGGTTATATCAATGTTACGTTCATGATCGCTTACGGCGTGGGCATGCTTATCATGGGCAGCATCATCGACAGGATCGGCACAAAAAAAGGATACGCGCTGTCTATTTCGATATGGAGCCTGTTCAGTTTGTCGCATGCCCTGGTAAACCGTTCGATGGGATGGATCGGGTTTGCAGTGGCGCGTTTTGGTTTGGGAATAGGCGAGTCGGGAAATTTTCCTTCGTGCATCAAAACGGTGGCCGAATGGTTCCCCAAAAAGGAGAGGGCGTTTGCCACGGGAATTTTTAATGCAGGAACAAATGTAGGCGCCACACTGGCGCCATTGCTCATTCCGCTGGTGGTGCAGAACGACGGAACGAACTGGCAATACGCCTTTTGTTTCACGTTTGCGCTTAGTCTTGCCTGGCTCATCATCTGGCTGAGAACGTACCAAAAGCCTGAGCACACGCTGAAGCTTGGCAAGCCGGAACTCGACCACATCCTCAGCGATTCGGCGGTTGAGAATACGGAGAAGATTGCGTGGAAGCGGATCATCGGGTTAAAAGAAACCTGGGCCTTTGCCTTGGGAAAGGTGACCGATGCCGTGTGGTGGTTTTACCTCTTTTGGGGAGGATTTTTCCTGCATGCGCAATTCGGGCTCGAACTCAAGGGCCTTGCGCTGCCGCTGATGGTCATCTACCTCATGGCCGATTTTGGCAGTGTTGCAGGAGGATGGCTCTCCTCCTCGCTCATCAAAAAAGGGTGGACCGTAAACCGCGCACGCAAAACCACATTTTTTATTTGCGGCCTGGTGATATTACCCGTAGCGTTCGTTACGCAGGTTGAAAATCAATGGACGGCAATTATATTGATCGGCCTTGCAGCCGTTGGGCACCAGGCCTGGTCGGCAAATATTTTTACGTTGGTATCGGATGTTTTCCCGAAAAAAGCTGTGGGTTCAGTGGTCGGAATCGGAGGCCTGGTGGGAACAATTGCCAGTGCCATTGCGAATTTTACACTGGGCCGCGGACTGGACAGCAGTGGAAAAACCGGTTATTTCGTGGCATTTCTTATAGCAGGTGGCGTATATTTGGTAGTACTATTTCTGATTCATCTCATCATTCCGAAGATGACACCGAGGGATGAGAATCTGAAATACGTGTATTAATCACTCATATAAATGCTGATATCATGGACGCTAAAGAAATCGGACTGGAAGAAAAAAAGATCAAACCTGTAGTAGACGAACTGAATAACCTGCTGGCCAATTATCACATTCATTATCAAAAGTTGCGCGGATGCCACTGGAATGTAAAAGGAAAGAGCTTTTTTTCGCTCCACGCAAAATTTGAAGAGCTGTACACGGAGATGCTCACTGCGATCGACGAGCTTGCCGAAAGGATACTGAGCCTGGGCAAGCCTCCCATCAGCACCTTTAATGATTACATCAAGCGGTCTACCCTTAAAGAAATCAATACCATCGGTATGAAAGAAACCGATATGGTAAAGGCGCTTATTGAAGATATGATGGGGTTGATTGAAATGGAACGTGAAATACTTGACGCCACTGAAAAGGCCGGCGATGACGGCACTAATGACATGGTGAACCGTTTCATGCAGTTCAAGGAGAAAAATGTATGGATGCTGAGGGCTTTTGTGAATGAGGCGTGAGGCGGTTTTAAGTTTTAACTTTGTGCGCAGCGCCGGGGGTGGACCAACACAAAACATTAAACACACCATTTATGACCGTAAAAGATCCCGATCTCTCTACCTTTCATTTCCCGGTTTCAAAAATATTCACCTGGCCGGCCACAAAGTCGGAATGGGAGCAATATAAACTGAGCAAAGAGCAGGTGGAGTTCTTCAGGGAATACGGCTATCTGAGCGGCATAAAATTTCTCGACGACAAACAAATCGAATTGCTGAAACAGCAACTCGCCAACATCACCGATCCCTCGCATCCCCTCAACAACCTCTTCTACGAGTTCCATTCAAACGAATCATCAGACAGGGACTCCGTACTTTTTCACGCCCTGGGCGCATGGAGGATCACCGATGGCTTCCACGATGTACTCTGGAACCCGGCATTCGTGATGGCAGCGAGCCAACTGCTGGGAGAAAGAGCCGTACGCTTCTGGCACGACCAGCTATTCTGCAAACCGGCACACCACGGCGGCGTGGTGGCCTGGCACCAGGATTACTCTTACTGGACAAGAACCGGTCCCATTCAGCACCTCACCTGCTGGATCGCCCTCGACGATTCAACAAAAGAAAACGGATGCCTGTATTATGTTCCAAAGAGCCACGAATGGGGACTGCTCGACAAGCCGGAACTGGCCGGCGACATGAACGGCATCATGGACTACCTGAACGACCAGCAGAAAAAAGAATTTAAACCGGTGCCAATCGAACTGAAAGCCGGTTACGGAACATTTCACCACCCGCTGCTGATGCACGGTTCGTATGAAAATAAATCCGACCGCTCCAGGCGCGCATTTGTGCTGAACGTTTTTGCCGACGGCACCGCTTCCAACAGCGATGCAGAGATGCTGCAGGGCGTGCCGCCGGTACAGAAAGGCAAAAAAATGGAAGGTAAATTCTTTCCCTTGCTCTTCGATCCGGTTTCGCTGCAATAAACCCCATTTCATGAATATATTGCAACGGCACTTGCAGCCATCTCGTGCCTTACTAACGGTCGCGCACAAATGAAGAATGCTGTTGCGTGTGGCGCCATGCCCGGCCATACAGACATGTGCAGGGCAAGAGACGGGAGACGGGATAGGTTTTCAGTTTTAACTTTTAACTTTTGCCGGAAGGGCGACCGTATCCCCCGCTGGCGGGGGTGGCGCGAAGCGCCGGGGGTGGACCTGGTTTTCACGATTCTTTATGACGCCCACCCGACACGGGCCGAAGTAAAAAAACGTCTTAAAGGCATTGAATTTGATATAAATACATAAAACAAAGGAGCAATATGAAACAGAAGTTGTTAGTGTTTGGCCTGGCAGCCGCAACCGCAGTGATGTTTGCGGCGTGCCAGAAGGACCCTATGAAGAAT
>CAMPGT010000355.1 GCA_946885665.1 uncultured Chitinophagaceae bacterium
GCCCGAGTTTCAAAAAGTATATGGCCAGGGAAATAATGGTGCGTTCAGCTTCATCGACGGAAAAAACGGGGGCGTTAATGATGGTGTGGATGAAAGCTGGGGACCGAGAATGGACGGCACCCTCATCGCTCAGCACAATTCTCCTACCACAAATGGTTACAGGGGTGGCGACATCAATCTTATTGATGACGGTATCCTCGGCAGCCCGGCCGACCTTGCCGCCAGGGGTGACGTCACACCCACGCCTTTTGTGCCGGGCATGGACCTGAAAAAATTCTATGAAACCGGTGTTACCACTAATACAAACGTGGCGATCACTGGAGCCAACGATAAAGGTGATTTCCGCTTGTCGTATACATTGCTCGATCAGAAGGGAATTATTCCGAACACTGATATCGGACGAAACACCTTTTCGTTTAACAGCGGATATAATTTCACACCGAAATTCTCGGCGCGCATAACAGCAAATTATATCAGCACACAAAGCGACAACCGGCCCAACCTTACCTACGGCACCGAAAGCATCATCTACCTGCTCCATTGCTGGATGGGGCAGCACGTTGACCTGGAAAGCCTGAAAGACTATTGGATCAATGGCATGGAAGACCGCCAGCAATTTAATTTCAACTACAACTACCATGACAATCCATACTTTAACTTGTTCGCAAACACGAACAGCCAAAAAGCGGACAGGCTGTTTGGAAATATCACGTTGCGCTACCAGCTAACCGATTGGCTGAATGTGCAGTTGAGAGGCGGAACGGATTTCAACAGCGAACTCAGGGACCGCCGCCGCGCATTTAGCACGCAGCGTTTTCCGTTTGGAAGCTATCGCGAAGAGCGCGTGCGTAACAGCGAAACCAATTTCGACTTCCTGGTTTCGGCCAACAAGGAAATTTCCGACAAGTTCAGCATTGGCGCTAACGTGGGGGGAAACAGGCAGATCAGCAAGTTCAATAATTATGAAGTAACGGCACCTCAGTTGCTTATTCCCGGAATATACAGCCTGAACAACACGAGAGTTGCGCTCGTCAATTCTGTTTATGATGGCGACAAACAGATCAACAGTTTATACGGCGCCATACAACTGGCCTACAATAATTATCTTTTCCTCGATGTAACAGCGCGTAACGACTGGTCAAGCGCACTCACGCTTCCAAAAGGACCTGACACGCTTGGCACAACCGATAATTCTTACTTCTATCCGTCGGCATCGCTTAGCGCCGTAATCAGCGACATGGTAACTCTACCGAACTGGGTAAGTTTCGCAAAAGTGAGAACGAGCCTTGCACAGGTAGGCAACGACACCGATCCCTTCCGTTTTTCATCGAGCTACGGAAGGTCCGATCCGTGGGGTAATTTTCCTGTGTACACTTCCAACAGCTCGTTGCTCAACTACAACCTGAAACCCGAGATCAGCACGTCGTGGGAAATTGGCCTCGACTGGCGGTTTTTCAACAGCAGGCTGGGTATCGACTTCAGTTACTACGACATCAACACCCGCAACCAAATATTGCCTTCGGTTCCCGTTTCCATCACCAGCGGCATGAACGACCGCGTGGTGAATGCCGGAAAAATAAGGAACTATGGATATGAGGTGATGCTCACCGGTACGCCCATCAATAAAAGGAACTTTAAATGGGACGTGATCATTAATTGGTCGAGCAACAGGAGCAAGGTGATAGAGTTCGAGGGCGACATTACCAACTACCAGATGGCCGAGCGACATGGCATCTACATCAACGCAACAGTTGGCAACCGCATGGGCGATATGTATAGCATAGGTTTTCAAAAAGTGGAAGATCCTGCGAGCCCTTATTTCGGCCAGCAGGTATTTAATGAGGAAGGACGCTTTGTCGGTACGCCGAATATCATCAAGGTTGGCAATTATAATCCGGACTGGCTGGCGGGCATACGCAATACTTTTACCTATAAGAATTTCAACTTCAGCTTCCTTTTCGATACACGGCAGGGAGGAGAAATATTTTCAGAAACGTTTGTGGTGGGCCTCGAAGCCGGACAGTTGATAGAAACGCTCGAGGGCCGTGCCGATGGCTACGACCTCAGTAAACCCGGCAATGGCGTTATCGGAAAAGGCGTGATACAAAATCCTGACGGATCGTACCGTGTGAATGATGTACAGCTCACTGCCCGCGAGTACCATCAATCCCGAACAGGCAACCGCGACATTCCGCAGGGAGCGGTGTTCGATGCTTCGTTCGTTAAATTGAGAGAGCTGCGGCTGGGTTATACCGTGTCGCCAAAATTACTTTCAAGAATAAAGGTCAGCGCTTTGAATATATCGCTCGTTGCCCGCAACCTGGCAGTGTGGAGCGATGTGCCGCATATCGATCCTGAAACTTCTTCTTTGGCCGGTGGAACCATCATACCCGGTGTTGAATCGGTAGGCATGCCCACCACCAGGAGCATAGGTTTTAATCTTGGATTTAATTTCTAACAAAAAGCCAAAATGACTATTATGAAATTCCCGATAAAATATTTACTTGCTTTAAGCATAGGCGCAATCCTGGTTCCTTCGTGCACGAAGGATTTCGAGGAAAAAAATGCGAACCCCGACGCGATCACCGACGTTACGCCCGATCTGTTATTGCCGGGTATATTGCGCACTTCGCTCAACGAAATGGTTAACCAAAGCTGGGGCATCGGCAACATCGTTATCCAGCACACGGCCAAAATACAGTTCGTTTCCGAAGACAGGTACACCTGGGGCGACAGGGACGGGTTGTGGAACAACATGTACGACAACATGCGCAACGTTCAATTGCTGATATCGCTTGCCGAACAGAAAAGCGTGCCGAACTACAGGGCCGTTGCACTGATCATGAGGGCATGGATGTTTTCATTGCTCACCGACGCCTATGGCGATGTGCCGTACTCAGAGGCGATACAGGGTGTTGATGGAATACTGCAGCCTAAATACGACTCACAGGAAAGTATATACGAAGGTATACTCGCCGATCTTGAAACAGCAAACGCAACGTTCGACCCCGCCGCGGGAACCGTTGTGGGCGACATCCTGTATAACGGCGACCTCGACAAGTGGAAGAAGCTGGCCAACTCGCTAAGGCTTCGTTCGCTGATGCGCATTTCGAATAAGGTAGCGGTGGGAGCAGCCATGCAGGCCATTCTCGACAATCCTTCGGCCACACCGATTTTTGAAGGCAACGATGATAACGGAACGCTCACCTACCTGACCACCGCGCCCAATCAATTTCCTTTGTACACAACCCGCTCCGGTTCGTTCGATGAGTTTCGCCTGAGCAAAACGCTCGATGATAAATTGGAGGAACTGAATGACCCGCGTATCGAGATCTTTGCACAGCCCACCGATGCAGGCGGC
>CAMPGT010000356.1 GCA_946885665.1 uncultured Chitinophagaceae bacterium
GAAGCAAGATGCTTTTATGGTTTTCAGATAATGATGGAAAACATCCACAGCGAAACCTATGCATTATTGATCGACACTTACATCAAGGATACCGCAGAAAAGAACCGCCTCTTTCATGCGATCGACACGGTGCCTGCCGTGAAGAAGAAGGCCGAATGGGCACTCCGCTGGATAGAGAATGGGAATTTTGCTGAACGTCTCGTTGCCTTTGCAGCCGTGGAAGGAATATTCTTCAGCGGCAGCTTCTGCTCTATCTTCTGGCTCAAAAAAAGAGGATTAATGCCCGGGCTCACTTTCAGTAACGAGCTTATCAGTCGCGACGAAGGATTGCATTGTGAATTTGCCTGCCTGCTGTACGGCATGCTGAATAACAAGTTACCTGAAGAACAGGTAACAGCTATCATCACCGATGCCGTGGCCATCGAAAAAGAATTTATCACCGAAGCGCTGCCGGTTGACCTGATCGGTATGAACGCCAGGCTTATGCAACAATACATTGAATTCGTTGCCGACCGGTGGCTTACCGAGCTGGGTTGCTCTAAGATTTACAACGGCACTAACCCTTTTGATTTTATGGAGATGATCTCCCTGCAGGGCAAAACGAATTTCTTTGAGAAAAGAGTGGGCGACTACCAGAAATCCGGCGTGATGTCTGGTAAAGATGCGCAAGTGTTTTCGACTAACGATGATTTTTAAAAGCTTAAATAACCTGTTATGTTCGTAATAAAAAGAAACGGCAAAAGAGAACCCGTAAAGTTTGATAAAGTAACGGCGAGAATTGAGAAGTTATCTTATAGCCTCAGTCCGCTGGTCAACGTTCATGAAGTTGCCAAGAAAACGATTGAAGGCATTTATGATGGTGTGCCAACAACCGAATTGGATAACCTGGCGGCCGAAACTGCGGCATCGCTTACCACCGTTCACCCCGACTATGCCCTTCTCGCCTCACGGATTGCTGTGAGCAATTTACATAAGAACACGATCAAGAGTTTCTCATCGTGCATGCGTAAGCTGTATAATTATACCGATGGCAAAACAGGCAGGAGAATGCCCCTTATTGCCGATGATGTGATGGAAATTATTGAAAGCAATGCTGATTTGCTCGACAGCACCATTATCTACGACCGCGACTATAGCTTCGATTACTTTGGTTTCAGAACGCTCGAAAAATCTTATCTGCTGCGGGTGGATGGCAAAATAGCCGAACGGCCGCAGCACATGTACATGCGCGTTGCGGTGGGCATTCACAAGCATGATCTCCTGGCGGTGATAAAGACCTATCACCTGATGAGTGAAAAATGGTACACACATGCCACTCCTACTCTTTTCAACGCGGGTACGCCCAAGCCGCAAATGAGCAGTTGCTTTTTACTGACCATGAAGGAAGACAGCATTGATGGTATTTACGACACGCTCAAACAAACTGCAAAAATATCGCAGAGTGCAGGCGGTATCGGACTGGCGATTCATAATATCCGCGCAACGGGTAGTTACATTAGCGGGACCAATGGCAGCAGCAACGGTATCATTCCAATGCTCCGCGTATTCAATGACACCGCCCGTTATGTTGACCAGGGCGGCGGCAAGCGCAAGGGAGCCTTCGCGATTTACCTCGAACCGTGGCACGCCGATGTTTTTGAGTTTTTGGATTTAAGAAAGAACCACGGGAAAGAAGAATTGCGAGCGAGGGACCTATTTTATGCGTTATGGGTACCTGACCTTTTTATGAAACGCGTGGAAGCTGACGGTGAGTGGAGCCTGTTTTGTCCCAATGAAGCGCCGGGACTCGCTGAATGTTGGGGTGATCGCTTTGAGGAACTGTATGAAAAATATGAATCGGAAGGACGTGCAAGAAAAATAATAAGAGCCCAGGAACTGTGGTTCGCGATATTGAATTCACAGGTAGAAACAGGAACGCCTTACATGCTATATAAAGATGCGGCCAACGGCAAGAGCAACCAGCAAAATGTGGGAACTATTAAAAGCAGCAATCTTTGTACGGAGATCATGGAATACACAGCGCCCGATGAAGTGGCAGTGTGCAATCTTGCATCCATCGCGCTGCCGCGTTTTGTGATCAACGGACAATTCGATCATGAAAAACTGTACGAGGTGACATATGAAGCCACAAAGAGCCTCAACAAAATAATCGACAACAACTACTATCCCGTTGAAGAGGCGCGGAACTCGAACCTGCGTCACCGGCCCATCGGCATCGGCGTGCAGGGATTGGCGGATGCTTTTATCCTCTTGCGGCTGCCATTTGAAAGCGAGCTTGCGAAAGTGCTGAACAAAAACATTTTTGAGACGCTGTATTTCGCTGCCATGACGGCAAGCAAGGATTTAGCAAAAGAACACGGACCGTATGAAAGTTTCGAAGGATCGCCGGTTTCTAAAGGAATTTTCCAGTTCGACATGTGGGGCATTGAACCAAGCGACCGTTGGGACTGGACATTACTAAAAGAGGAAGTAAAAAAATACGGCGTCAGCAATTCACTATTGCTTGCGCCCATGCCCACTGCTTCCACTTCACAGATATTCGGCAACAACGAATGTTTTGAACCCTACACCTCAAATATCTACACACGAAGAGTATTGAGCGGCGAGTTTATAGTGGTGAACAAGCATTTGCTGAAGGACCTGATCGAACTCGGCCTTTGGAACAATGATATGAAAAACCGGATCATTGCAGCGAACGGTTCTATCCGGGATATAAAAGACAGTCCTGCCGAGATCAAGGAACTCTACAAAACGGTTTGGGAAATCAGGCAGCGTACTATTATCGACATGGCCGCCGACAGGGGCGCATTCATCTGCCAGTCGCAATCGCTGAACCTTTTCATGGAGCAGCCCACCACTTCACGGCTCACTTCCATGCATTTTTACGCGTGGAAGAAAGGGTTGAAAACCGGCATGTATTACCTGCGCACCCAAGCAGCCACGCAGGCGGTTCAGTTTACCGTACAGAAGCAGGTGGAGATCACAGTTGATGAAGGGCCCACCTGTAAGTTGCAGGCGGGTTGTGTTAGGTGTGGCTCGTAGCAGTTGTCGCTTGCCGCTGTTCGAGTGTCAGCAGGTCGTCAATGAACTGTTGCTTTCTGTCGTTGACCAACATTCTTGCCGTTTCGGCACAGTGATGCGCGCGGGAAATGGCTGCCGGTGTTGTACAATATTCAAATGCCTGTGTAATCGTTTCCTGCTTCCAGTTGTCGCCTGCCTGTAAAAGAATGGGCCACTTGAGTGCCATCACCTGCAAGGTGATCTTGGCCCCATTTTCTATAGGATCGATAGGAATAACGGGCACCCCATTTTTTATGCCCAGAACGGTGCCGTGCAACCGGGTGGTCACCACCACAT
>CAMPGT010000357.1 GCA_946885665.1 uncultured Chitinophagaceae bacterium
CAGATAAGGTTGTGGTAGCAAGTCCGTGGCCCGATATGGAACTGGGTTTGAACATGGGTGCTTCCTATAAAAAATTCAGTCTTTCGATGAACTGGTTCGGTTCGTTCGGTGCAACGGTTTTCAACGGATATTACAGTCTTGTTGACCGCTTCGATGATAATTCAAACTATCGCAAAGGCATCAAGCCGTGGACACCCGACAATCCCAACACCGACGTGCCGCGCGCATTGTATGCGTCAACGCTGAATTCGAGGGGCGACACCGACCGCTGGCTGGAAGACGGCAGCTTCATGAGATTGAAGTTTATCAGCCTCTCGTATAATTTCTCTGCCGACCTTTTGCGGCACATCGGATTTTCGAGTGCGCAGATTTCTCTCTCCGGGCAAAACCTGCTGACGTTCACCAAATACAATGGGTTGGATCCGGAATTCAACAACACCAACCTCTTCGAAAAAGGGTTCGACAATTTCAGCTATCCGAATTTGAAAATGTATTCTGTTGGACTGCAGTTTGGTTTTTAATCAATAAGAATTTTACCATGAAAAAGACATCATATATCATCTCTTACTTTTTACTGCCGGTGCTGCTTTTTTGTTCCTGCGATAAAAAGGTGCTCAATATCGACAACCCCAATACCTTAACGGAAGAACAATTCTGGCTCACGCCCGATGATGCGCAAAAAGGCGTCAATGCGGCGTATGCCATGTTCTATAAACCCGGCGGCTGGGCAAGGTGGATGTATTTCCGCCTCGACCTTACCTCCGACGAAGGCTGCAGCAACAGCCCGTGGGTGGAGCTTGCCGACTGGACACGCTTTCAATACATCAACTACAATTTTTGGGAAGGAAACGTGAACACCTGGCGTGACACGTATAAGGCGATCTTCCGCTGCAACCAGGTGCTCGCCAATGTTCCCGCAATAGAATTCACCGACCAGGTGGCAAAAGACAGGATACTTGGCGAAGCCAAATTTTTGCGCGGGTTGTATTATTATTATGCGGCCCTGCTTTGGGAAAATGTGCCGCTGGTACTCGAACCTTCAGAGCCCGACGATCTTCCGGCCGCGGGCACGCTGGCACAAACGTGGGTGCAGGTAGAAAAAGATTTTACAGAAGCGCTGCAGGCGTTGCCGGTTGAATGGGATGATGCCAATGTTGGCCGCCCTACTAAGGGAGCCGCCAATGCATTCCTTGCCAGAACCTACATGCAGCAGCATAAATGGCCGGAAGCAAAAAGCGCACTCGATTATTTCTTCACTGGTGAAGGCGCAGGTAAATACGACCTGGTAGAGAACTTCCAGGATAATTTCACACACACCAACGAAAACAATATTGAATCGGTTTTTGAAATTCAGTTCTCAGATGTTAACAAAGGAGGTGATGCCGACGATCCTAACCAGAATATGGGCAACCACCGGCCGCAATTCTTTGCGCCGCGCAGCATAGGATGGTCGGACGGACAGGCCAGGTATTGGTTGGTGGATGAATTCAAGAAGGAGAAGACCGCCTTGAATGAAATAGATCCGCGACTTCGTTACACCTTGTTTTACCCGGCGCTGGAAGCCGATTTTGGCGACAAGATTTACGGCCGCAGTTGGGAGTGGGGCGCCGATGAAACATGGTTCAGAAAATACCAGCGCGATTATTACCGCACCAACGAAGATTATTTTGCGCAGAATAATGTCCGCATGGTGCGTTATGCCGATATTCTGCTGATGTATGCCGAAGTGTTGAATGAATTAGATCAAACCGGCGATGCCGTGCCATATGTAGATAAAGTGCGCGCAAGATCGGGCATGCTTCCGCTGGCCACTGCCCATCCCGAGGCGGTTGCCGGTAAAGATGCCTTCCGCAACCGGTTGAAAGAAGAACGCGTGCTCGAGCTGTGCGGTGAGAGCGTTCGCTGGGCAGATCTCAAACGTTGGGGCGATCTTGAATCGGATGAAAAAGTGGACCAGGTAGCGGCACGCGATCCGGATTTCAACAACTTTATTGTTGGCAAACACATCAGGCTGCCCATTCCGCAAATAGAAGTGCTGAACAATCCCAATCTTGTACAGAACAATCAATATTGATACCGGATAAAAAGGAACATGGATGAGAAGAAAATTGCTGCCGATTGTTTCGTCAATAGCCATCGGTATGGTTGTGTTCGCATGCGGACGAAACGCTGAAGCGCCGAAGATAACTGAGACGGCCGATACGGTGAAACAGGTGATGCAGGTGGCCGATCCGTTTGTGCTGAAAGTGGACGACGTTTATTACCTGTATGGTACAAACGATTTGGGCGCTGACAAAGGCATCCCGGTGTACCGTTCGAAGGACCTGCGCGAATGGGAGGGGCCCGTGGGCCTGGCTGGTGACGGCCTGGCGCTCAGCAAGGGACAGAGCTTCGGCACGGCAGGCTTTTGGGCGCCGTATGTACTGCATGCAAAGGGCAGGTTTTACATGTACTACACAGCGAACGAAAGGATTGCCGTGGCCACAAGCGATTCGCCGCTCGGTCCTTTTACACAGCAGGAGTTGAAACCTTTGCATGCCGATGTTAAAGAGATAGATCCGCATGTTTATATTGATGATAACGGTAAGGCCTACCTGTACTTTGTGCGGCTCATCAATGGCAACCGGATATTTGGCGCCGCAATGAATGAGGATCTCGTTTCGATCGATGAAAACACAGTGGTGCCCTGCATTTCACAAAGCCAGGATTGGGAGATCGTTTCGGGTGCACAGTGGCCGGTAACAGAGGCGCCGTCGATGATCAGGCACAACGGTGTATATTACCTGTTTTACACCGCTAATGATTTCAGGAGTCCTGCTTACAACGTAGGTTACGCGACAGCCGATTCGCCGCTGGGTCCGTGGAAAAAGAACGATGGCAATCCTATTATTCCCAAAACGGCCGGTGTGCCGGGAACGGGCGGTTCGGAATTTATTAAGGGGCCCACAAGCGAGTTATTGATATTTTATCATTCGCATTATAGTGGCGAAAGGGTAGCGCCCAGGAAAATTGTTTACAGCCAATGTTCGTTTACTCCTGAGGGTAAGATGAAGGTGGATGAGAACAAAATATTTCCAAAGGTTGAACCATAATTTTTTCATCAACAAGTAATCAGTATGAACCAATTGAAAACAGGGTTATTTTTAATTGTTGCGACGTTCTTTTTCCAGTATTGTGCAACAGACAGAAATAAATCGGGAAACGTCGCGGTCGAGCAATCCGCGCAGGCCCGCACGATATGGTCGAAAGAAAAGGCGAATCAATGGTATGCGCAACAACCCTGGCTGGTGGGCTGTAATTTTATTACGAGCACGGCCATCAACGAGCTGGAAATGTTCCAGGCCGAAAC
>CAMPGT010000358.1 GCA_946885665.1 uncultured Chitinophagaceae bacterium
GTAATGGTCTGTGCATTTAGCGCAGGAGCAAAAGCGCCAGCGCAAACGAGAATAGCGGCGGTGATTGATTTAGCAGCTTTATGAATTACCCGGGTTATCGATTGGCGATTAAACCCACTATGTCTTCGCATGATTAATAACATTGTTAATCTCCATATTTAACCTCTCCACCGATACAGCTAAAAAGGTGGAGGGGATGTTTGGAAGGTTTGTCCCGCGCTTCGCGCACGGGTGATTATTTCGAGCAAGCGGCTAATGATTATTACGCAAAGCCAAGCTCGGTCTTGCTCGAGCTGTAATTTATAAGGTTATTTCTGCTTACTGTCAAACCAACTATATTGGTTTTAAGTATTGTGCGGGAGGAAAACATTCTGAAAGAAGACTTAGTTAGCAGCAAATATAAAAATGTCACAATATTATGTGATACAGTGGAGATACCGTCATATAACTTTACAAACTATAAAATTATTCGGACGACGAAAAGGCCAATCGTGGCGCTATAGAGAGCACCTGCCAATAAATCTTTTATGAGAAATTATTTAACAGACGTTAAAACTCAATTCCCTTTTGTGCTTTTACTCCCGTATTAAACGCATGCTTGATTTCCTTGACTTCACTCACGGTGTCGGCCAACTCCACCAACTCCGAAACGGCCGTGCGTCCGGTAATGATTACATTCTGATTTTTTGGTCGAGCCTTTAACGAGTCGATAAACGGCCCGAGCGGAAGATAATCAAAATCAAACATATAGATAATTTCGTCCAGCACGACCAGATTGATAGTTTCATCTGTCAATGCCCGTTCAACATATTTCCAGGTTTTTTTTGCCGCCGCGATATCGCGCGATTTATCCTGGCTGTCCCAGGTAAATCCGGTGCCCATGGCGTGGTAGGTAATCAATGGATGGTTCTTTAAAAATTTCTCTTCGCCGGTTTTCCATTTGCCCTTAATAAACTGCACTACCGTCGCATGTTGATCATGACCCACCGCGCGCAGCAACGTTCCGAAAGCCGAACTGCTTTTGCCTTTGCCGTTGCCGTACAAATAAATAACAACGCCGCGCTTTTCGACGGCCCGCGTCACCGCCTGCCGCACGTCATTTTGCACGGCCTGCATGGCTTCTTTATGTTCAGTATTGGACTCGTTTTTCTTTGACATGCTGTCGTGATATCAGATTTTTAAAAATGAAAACGCGCTCCCACATAAGCCGCGCGATCGGATGTATTGTATGTGGGAATTTCCTGGTATTGTTCATCCAGGGCGTTTACCAGACGCAGGTAAACTTCCGCATCGTCGATGACTTTCCAGATTACATTGACATCCAGCACCTCGTAATCCTCGATCTCCGTAAATTGATTCTCAATAATATCCCGCGCACCCCGGTAGAAGGCGGCGAGACTGACGCGATCCCGCCAGATGTCATATTCAATGGAAACGGTGTACAAATGTTTTGGTCGGCGCGGACGCTGACCGGACGTTCCGGTAGTTTCGTCCAATTCGGTTTTATTATACGTGTAACTTGCGCCTAACGTCAGCGATTCAAGCAACTCGGTCTTGCCGCCGAATTCCACGCCCTCCGATTCCGTGGTGCCTTCGGCCTGGAGATAGCCGGCAAAGGAGGTCAAGTCAAAAAAGATCAGGTCTTCGATACGGCTGTGAAAGAAGATGAGTTCCAGGTGATGTGAATCCGCCAGCCATTCAACACCAGCTTCGTAACCAATGCTGGTTTCTTCTTTCAGCTCCGACGGAGCAAGCGCCGGATTGGCGTAGGGCCCGGTATTGTATGCCTCCTCGTACAGCGAAGGCGCGCGAAAACCCGTGCTGTACCCGCTCTTGAATTTCAATTCCCCTTGTTGGACTGGAACCAGATAGGCGGTGGAAAAGCGATAGCTGATATGCTCGCCGAAATCGTCGTTATCGTCGTAACGGGCACCGATGCTGTAAAAAAAGTTGTCCGCCACTTCTACCTGGCCTTCAATGTAGACGCCGGACTGGTTGCGATCGCCATCATTTTCGTACAACGGATCGGTATAGGTTTCGCTTTTATGATCGAGACCGAATTCCATATTGAGAATACCAGCCACTTGGTAGCGACCGAAGTATTGCCACTGTTCGAGTTCACCTTCGCTGTCCAGCGCAAGCGAATTTGTGCTTAATTCGGTGTCGCGGTTTTGCGTTTCACTGCCGGAATAGGCAATTTCATGTCGCTGTCGGTCTGTTTCATATACTCCGTTGATTCTGCCGCTGAATTGGGAAAATTCACTTTCGCAGGCATGAGAGGAGACGAAATTAAAATCGCCGTCCAAAAATCCACAGTTGTCGTATCCGGTTTCCGCACCAGTATTGCGCAGCACCAATCCAATTTCGGTCGTATCGGAAATGCTGACGCCGGATTTTAGATGCACCGTGGTGTTACTGTAACCGTCCTCCTCCCGCGCGGTATCCAGATCACGGGCATTGAATCCCTCCGATTCTACCGAGGACGCAGCCAGGGAATAACCCAAACGGCCGGCCTGCCCTCGCGCATTACCGCTGACGGTATGGGTGTCATATTCGCCGGTTTCCAGGTTGAGATCCGCTTCAAAAGGTTGCTCACTGGTTTGGCTGAAAATACTGATTACACCGCCGGCATCCGCGCCATAAATCAAACCCTGCGGTCCGCGCAGCACTTCCACCCGACCAAGTTGGCTATTCAACACGTGTTCAAATCGCGGAAAAGTCTGTACGCCGGAAACATCCGACACATTGATACCATCGATCAAGAGCAGGGTTCGGTAGCCTTCCTCGCCACGGATGCGAACGCTGGTGGGTTTGCCCAAACCGCCGCTTTCGCTGACACCGACGCCCGGCACCGTCCTGAGTGTATTCGCCAGGGTAATACGATTGATTTTTTTCAGTTCTTCCGCCGTCAAAATGGAAACCGATGATCCTACTTCACGCAGCGGTCTTTCGGTTTTACTGGCGGTTATTGTTATCTCCTCGAGTTTAATCTCATCCTGCCGCGCACCGGCAACGGCGGCGAGAAACAGAGACAGAAAAAACGCGATGGTTTTTCTTGGAATTATCATATTTTCACCCAGGATTTTGAAAATATGATGTTACAAGCGGGATAAGCGGACTGTTATGTGGAAAGGAAGCCAGATAGCAGCCAACTGATGTCGCCCACCGCAACATCGTTAGTAATAAACTTATCAGGCCGGTCTCCGGGCTTTTGGCGTATTGAAAGAGTTATCAATATTTTCACAACACCTTCCCATGTTTTGGAAACACAGTGGCAAACGTTGTGGATTTCACCAATTACCGTTGCGGGGGCAGCGCTGGCTTTGTAT
>CAMPGT010000359.1 GCA_946885665.1 uncultured Chitinophagaceae bacterium
AAGTTAGCTTTTGGGCGGAGCGCAACTGTGTCCCCCGCTGGCGGGGGTGGCGCTAAGCGCCGGGGGTGGACAGACAAAAAAAATCTTCAAAACCGTTAAGCTTTGAAGATTCTTTTTAAAAAATAAACGGTGCAATCACATATTCCTGTCCCTGTCTTTATTCATTCCCGACCTGTCAGATGAAGACTTATCAGATCTGCCTTCCCTTCCTCCTTCTTCAATATCAGACTCCATATCCTGTTCGCGAGATACATCCTCCCTTTCCGACGAACGTCCCGAATCGGATTTTCCCGACTGAGAAGAACCCCTTTCTCCATGGCCGCGCTGACCTTGTTGGCCAGACTGTCCCTGGTTACCCATGTTGGACCGTTGACCTTCCTGGCTGCCCTGTCCCATGTTTGACCTTTGACTTTCCTGCCTGCCTTCCTGTCCGGTTTTGCCCGAACGTCCCTGATCTGATCCACCCTGCCGGCCTCCCTGGTTCATAGTGTTGTCTGCCATAATTGTAAGTTTTAATTATGTTGGAAATTGTTGACACCGATGGAGATTAAAATTCCATGCCGGGATAACCGCCGTCATCAGCACAATAAGAATGAAATTCTTGTAGAATCAAATCAGCATCTAAAAAGGATATCCGATGGCGAGGTTGAAAATGAGATTTTCCTTCCGCCAATCACTAGAGCCGAAAGAAATATCATCAATCACCCACCTTTCCGTTTCCGGTAACCACGGTTTACGCAACGGTAGGGCAAGGTCGAGCCTTAGCACCAAAATATTGATATCCACGCGTACACCGAGGCCCGCACCTATCGCCAGCTCTTTCAAAAAATCGGATGAGAATTTTGCACCCGGCTTGTACTGGTTCTCGTTATACAACCAAATGTTGCCGGCGTCCGCGAAAAGCGCTCCGTAAACGGGCTTAACAATTTTGAACCTTAACTCCGAATTCAGCTCCAGCTTAATATCCCCCGACTGGTCAGGAATAAATCCAGTTGCCTGCGGATTTCCTGCGTAGTATGTTCCAGGTCCGAGCGACCGGCTCCTGAAGGCACGCAGGCTGTTATTTCCTCCAATAAAAAATTGCTTGATGAAAGGCAGCTCTTTCGAGTTACCGTAAGGAAATCCCGCGCCTACAATAATCCTGTTCGCCCACACGGCATCGTTACCCAACTGCCGGTAATACCTGAAATCGGTTTCGAGTTTTAAAAACTGGCTGAACGGCGCGCCAAACAATCGCGCAGTATCACCGCCCTTGATCACATTCTTTTTAACGAGGCCGGCGATATTCCCTGATACGTCAACGAGGCCATTGAAATAAAACCCAATCCTTGGCTTTCTGCCTGCGGCCATCTGGTGGAAATTGTAGTTGTAGTTGGCGCCGAGTATGAACTGCGTATCCACGATCTTAGCCAGGTTCGGATCCTCCAATGCGCTGTCGCGATAGAGGGGCGTTATTTTTACCGGCTGTACATACTGCACGCTGATCGGATAGAATGTGTGTTCCTTCGTGGAACTTTCCTTCCAAATGTAGCCATACGCACCGCGGAACGAATTCAGTGTAAATAATTTTTGCCGGTTGAGCACGTCATACCCGAGTTGAATATTTGTGCGTGGTACAAACCCGCCTCTTGGATTCAGGTAAACAAATGGTATCAAAAATCTCGGGATCGCGAGGTTGCCCTCAACACCAAGCGTGTAGGTATTATAGCCTTTGTAGATGCCGCTTACCTGTATTTCCGCTCCTCCCGTTACATTAACGTTCATGATCTCACCACCGCGGAAAGTGTTCCTGTTGGTAAAGCCAACGGTAAGCTGCGTTCCCGTAAGGTTATTCGATTTGCTCGAACCGCCTATTTGAATGCGAAGCGATTTTTTAGGAAGCGGTGTGAGATAATAATAAGTATTCAGCAATGTGTCGCCAGCCTTTTCAAAACGGTTGTTTACGAATTTGAAAATACCGAGGTTGATGAGGCGCTGCAACGTTGCATTGTGATCACGACGCCGGTAAATATCGCCCTTTTCAAACTGCATGGCCTGCTGAAATAGTTTAGGCTTGTAAAATTCCGTTGAGTCGACGACGTAGTAGCCATGGTACATAATACCGTTTTCGCGGCTGGTGTCCGATCCGGACCGCCGCATGCGATATCTCGGGTAGATCACAACGTCGTTGATGCGGTATTGCTTGCGCGCAGCAACAGGTGTTTCGGGTTTTACCTGTACGTACATGTCAATTTTGTGATCACCGATGGTGGTGTCCACGTCCACAATCAAATTGTCGGGACTGAAATAATAATAGCCGCGGTTCTTCAGCCTGTCGTCAATTCTTGTTCTCTCTGTCTTGACTATTTCAAGATTGAAGGGACTTTTTTTCTTCAGCAGCGTTCTCCTTGCCGTTCTGGCAATATCGCGGTTCAAAGGCGTGCTGTCTTTTGGAAAGTCCACGTTATTGATGGTGTATTCCGCACCCGGTACAGCCGTATAAATAGCTTTTGCCCTGCGGTTTTTTATTTTCACCTCGCCGGTTACCTGCGCCCGGAAGAAGCCTATATTTTGCAGGTTACTTTGAAGAACTTCGTTGTTTCTCTTGAGATTGAGATCGCTGAGCACCACGGGCTCTTCGCCCATATTTTTTAACAGCCGTTTTATAGAAATCTTTCTCTTTGGCGTGCCGCCGATGTTCCAGAACCATAATTTCGGACGCAAACCAAGGATGGATGCATTCGGGCGCGGCCGCGTCAATGCTTCCAACTGCTTCGCTAATAATTTTTTCTTTTTCTTCTTTAACCCGGGCGCCTGCACCTTTACCTCGGCGCCTATGTAGAGCGATTCGTTTGCAGGAAGATATTTTGTGTTGTTGCATGAACACACGGCCAACGCAATAACTAAGGTCCATATCAAATTTGTGATCTTCATCTTCATCTTGCTCATTGCTCGTCAGTAATATCTCTTTTTCGCTGTCTTTCCGGTTTTTTCCGGAAAAGGTTACGAAACTTGTTATAATCAAATGATATAATAAAATTCAGGCCCGTTTCGATGATGTATCCTTCAAGCTGTCCCTCGTAGTCATTTTTACGATACGCACGCAGCAGGTAACGGCCATCTTTACTCAGCATATAATCCAGCGCCACATTTCCTGCGATATTATTCGAACGTCGGTTGGTTTGCTGCGGACCTTCGAGCTCAAAATTGCTGCCCACGGTAACCCGCAGCCTGTCGTTCAGCAATTGTTTGGAGAGCGACACGTTCAGGTCGGTGCGGTTCTGCCCCTGGCCTTCGCCCGAAGAATAGTCCTG
>CAMPGT010000360.1 GCA_946885665.1 uncultured Chitinophagaceae bacterium
ATCCACCCTATATTCCTTTAAAAGAAAAATCACAAATGGCCGCGAACGTGGTGGCGCATGAGCCGGCGCTGGCGCTGTTTGTCGGCAATGACGATCCATTGATCTTTTACAGGGCGATTGCCAAATTCGGCAAGGAGAAATTAAACAGCAACGGAAATATTTTTGCAGAGGTACACGAAGACCTTGCACAACAGGCGGCGGAGGTTTTTAAAGATTATTCTTCTATAGAAATTAGAAGAGATATGCAAGGGAAGGAAAGGATGGTGAGGGGAGTGGGGAGTAGGGAGTAGGGAAATATTCCACTACCTACTACCCACTACCTACTACCCACTACCTACTACCCACTACCTACTACCTGCTACCTACTTCCCTATTCCACCCCATTCTTATCCACCATCAACACCGTTCTGGCGCCGAGTTCGCGGGCAATGCGCATAACGCCCACCACCTCATCTACCGGCACCATTTTATCTGCATTGATGGCTATGGTGGCATTCGCTGAATCTTTCATGATCAGCGGTTGAAGCGAGGCTTTGAGCTGGTCGTAAGGTATTTGCTTGCCATTAACGATATAGTGTTGTTTAACGTCGATGTTGACGACAACATTTTGTTTTGTCTTGGTGTCTCCTTTCGCCTTCGGGTTGGAAAGTTTGATAACGTTGGGATTGGCCAGCGTTGCTGCGATAAGGAAGAACATCAGGAGGATGAACAGGATGTCATTCAATGCACCTGTGTGAACTTCCGCGTGCCTGCTAAATTTTCTTCTGATGTTCATAGAGAGGGTGTGTTAAGTGTTTAAGCCTTTATTCGGCAATCACCGCGTCGGCTCCTGCAGGATATCTACAAACTCCGCGCTGGCCACTTCCATCCTGTTGCCTGTTTTGTCGATCTGCGTATTCAAATAATTATAAGCAATATATGCCAGCAAACCGATGATCAAACCCACTGCCGAGGAAATCAACTTCGTGTAAATACCATCGGCCATGGACTGTATAGTGAACTCACCTGTGGAAGCGAGGCGGAAGAACAACTGGAACATTCCGAAGATGGTTCCCAAAAATCCAAACATCGGCGCGATACCCGCAATCAGCGATAATATGTTCAGGTTTCTTTCCATTTTGTACATCTCGATCTTGCCCACATTCTCCATGCTCTTCTCGATGGCGTCGATGGGCTTGCCGATGCGCTGTATCCCCTTGTCGATGATCCTGGCCACAGGGTTGTTGGTATTCTTCGCCATCGATCTTGCCGCGGTCACGTTGCCGCTGATGATGTTATCCCTGATGATGTTCATGAAGTTATCTTCAATCTTCGATGCCTTTTTGATGAACATCAGCCTCTCTATGAAAACAAAAACGGCCACTACAAAAAGGAACGCCAGCGGTATCATCAGAACTCCCCCCTTAGAAAGAAGGTCGAGAATATTCATCTCATCTGTTTGCGTCACGGCCGCACCCGCCTGCGCCGCAGCGGCACTGGTATCAATCTGGAGGAAAAACCAATTCATCAATGGAAAATTTTTTTAAAGCTGTAAAGATTATGAAAAAATCCCGGCAAAATTGTTAATATATTTCTTATATTTAAAGACTTACCAACGATAATTCTATGAGGAAAGCCGTCATCACAGGGCTCTTTACCGGCATCATCATTTCAGCGATCCTGATCGGTGGCACCTACCTGCGCCGCTTCCTCCCCGATACGTTCACCGCAAATTTAGTTTTTCTTACTTTCTTTTTCGGAAGCATTGTCAGCGTGCTATGGCTTTCTTTGCATCACTACTGCAAAAATTCTGCTGTTCGCTGGAAATCGCTCACCTTCACCGGGATCGTTTCCAGTATCATCGCCGCGTTGCTGGTGAGCATACATGGTTTCATGTACAGCCGTTTATCCGATCCCGCTTATCTCGACGAGATCATGCTCTCCTCCAAAGAAAAATGGCAAAAGACGAACGACGCGGCTGAATCCTTCATCGGACAGCTCAACCTTCTCCATTCACCGATCGACCTCGCCCTGTACAACTTCCGCGATCTCATCGTGTTGCTCGTACTCATCTCGCTGGTCATCTCCATTGTATTCTATCTTTTTTACCGGAAGCGTCATCCGCACCGGCCGAAAGAAAATCATGAACTAATTTTTTAACGTGGTGCCGCTTGGCTTCACCATCATCGCCTGAATCTGGCGCATGGTGTTTTCCATGCCGTCCGGGCTGCCGTCCAGGAATATCACGTTGCCCTGGCCGTACTCCGCGAAATTCTTGATCGCTTCCGTCCACATGCTGAACAGGATCACGTTGGTGTCGAGGTTGGCCTGTTTCATCTGCTCCGCGGCTTCCGTCATGCCCCGGGCCACTTCCTGCCGGAAGAGCGCCACGCCCTGCCCTCTCAGCCGGGCAGCCTCACGCTCGGCCTCGGCGGCTATTTTGATGGAATTACCGTCTGCCTCGGCGGCCTTCGTCTTCGTGATCAGCAATGCCTGGCCTTCGTTTTCCGCAGCCGCTTTCAGGTTGTTGCTCGCCACAACCCTGCTCATGGATTCGATGATCGCCTTGTCGAATGTGATGTCGTTGATCTGCAGGTCGAGCAGGTGATAGCCCCATTCTTCAAGCAGCACGTCGATTTGCTCCTTCACATATTCCACGATCTCCCTCCTCAGGGCAAGGATCTCTGCCTGGCGCTTTGTGGCCACAAACGACCTTACGGTTCCTTCGATGGTCCTGGTCAGTGCCTGCATCAGTTCGCGTTCGCTGATGAATTTGAACGCCACTTTCTTGATGGTGTCCTCGCCTGCATTTTGCACAGAGAAGAGAAGCATATTCTTGAAGTACACATTGGCCTGGTCGGCGGTGACTGCCTGGAACTCCATTTCAATGGACCGGTTCTGTATGCTGATGCGTTTGTATATCTGTTCGATGAAAGGGATGATGAGCCGCAGGCCTGGATTCAGCACGCGCTGGTATTTGCCAAACACGGTAACCACGCCAACGGTTCCCTGGTTGATGGTTTTGAGGCCGGCGAAAATAATCACGATGAGAATGATGACCCACCAGAAATTCGCGAGAATGTTCATTTGCAGTTGTTTTGCTGAAAGTACTATTAACTTTGATATCTTACAAGAAGCGTATGTTACATGACAAATAACAGATATGAGCTGATCATCATCGGCGGCGGACCGATAGGAATTGCCTGTGGATTGGAAGCACAAAAAAAAGGAATTAGTTTTCTCATCATCGAAAAGGGATGCCTGGTTAATTCCCTCTACAATTATCCCAGCAACATGACTTTCTTCTCCAC
>CAMPGT010000361.1 GCA_946885665.1 uncultured Chitinophagaceae bacterium
AATAAAATATTTTTTGCCCCCTGCAGAAGCAAAGTCATCGATCTTTGCAGCCAGTCAAATACCTATCTTTCTAAAAAAATGTACATGAAGAAAATTGTTTGCAGCCTACTCCTCGTTATCTTATTTGTAGGCTGTTATGAGGTCAATGAAATCATCTCCATCGACGAAAACGGCACCGGCACCTATGCCACCAAAATGGACATGGGCACCATGCTCCAGATGATACAATCCATGGCCGGCGAAGAAGAACTGGCCAAAAACGGCCTCGACCGCGTCATCGACACCACCATCCACCTGAAAAGCGTAATGGACTCTGCCGAAAATATCACCCCCGAACAAAGAAGATTGTTCAATAATGGCACCATGAACCTTAAAATGAACGTGAAAGAAAGCATCTTCAAAATAGATATGAACTTCCCGTTCAACAGCTATTCCGACCTTCAAACCCTGATGTCGGGTAAAGGAATGACCGGGCTCGGTGAGGTTTTTAAAGAATTGATGAGCAAAAACGACAGCGTACGCTCAACAGCAGCCATCCCCGACCAGGCAATGGACCAGATCACCAACGTGTATGACGTTACCATCAACAAAAACACCATTTCGCGCAAACTGAACCGCGAACGATTCGACTCACTGATGAAGAAACCCGAATTTGTGCAGGCAAAGCAAATGCTCGGCAGCTTCGAAATTTTAACCACAACCATCATCCACCTGCCCCGGCCCGCAAAACGCGTGAGCAGCGACATGGTAACGCTGTCGGACGACAAAAAAACGGTGACGATGAAATACGACATGCTGCAAATACTCGACACACCCGATAAATTTTCTTACACGATAGAATATTGATCAAATTTGAACAGGAACATGGAAACTGATTTTTTGGTTATCGGTTCCGGAATCGCCGGCATCACTTACGCTTTAAAAGTGGCCAGGGAGTTCCCGGAAAAGAAAGTACTTATCATCACGAAGGCACAAGCCGATGAAACCAACACCAAGTACGCGCAGGGCGGCATAGCAGGGGTGATGGATCTTGAAAACGACAGCTTCGAGAAACACATCGAGGATACCATCATCGCCGGCGACGGCCTCTGCAATACCAAGGTGGTGGACATCGTTGTGAAAGAAGGCGTGGACCGCATCGCCGAGCTGATCAAATGGGGAGCCCGGTTCGACAAAGCATCGGATGGCGACTACAAGCTCGGGCGCGAAGGCGGACACAGCGAATTCCGGATCCTTCACCACAAAGACGTTACCGGTAAAGAAACCGAACGAGCACTGCTCGAAGAAATAAAAGACTTTCCCAACATCACGCTGATCAAACATTGCTTTGTGCTCGACCTGATCACCCAGCACCACCTCGGCAACCTCGTCACCAAGGCCACACCCGATGTGGAATGTTACGGCGTGTATGTGCTCAACCGCGAAACCAACCACGTCGAAACCGTTCTCGCTAAAATCACCCTCCTGGCTACGGGCGGAAACGGACAGGTGTACAGGGCAACCACCAATCCGCAAATTGCCACCGGCGACGGCATAGCCATGCTGTACCGCGCCAAGGGACGCATCGAGAATATGGAATTCATCCAGTTTCATCCCACGGCACTGTATGAACCCGGCGTAGGCGGTCAGTCGTTTTTGATTTCGGAAGCAGTACGAGGCGATGGCGGCATCCTCAGAAACAAGAACGGCGAAGCGTTTATGGAGAGATATGATGCAAGAAAAGACCTCGCACCGCGCGACATAGCAGCGAGAGCCATAGATAATGAAATGAAGATCACCGGTACCGAACATGTGTATCTCGACGTTACGCACATGCCACTCGAAAATTTCATAGAACACTTTCCGAACATCTATGAAAAATGCAGATCGATAGGTATCGACATCACCAGGAAATACATACCCGTATTACCCGCGGCGCACTACAGTTGCGGCGGTATAAAAACCGACGAATGGGGGCGTACCTCCATCCGAAATCTCTACGCATGCGGCGAGTGTGCCAGCACCGGCCTTCACGGCGCCAACCGCCTCGCCAGCAATTCGCTCCTCGAAGCGATGGTGTTTGCACACAGGTGTGCGGCCGATGCAGCAGTGAAGATTAATTCCATCGATCTCTGCAGGAGCATTCCCAACTGGAACGTTACCGGAACATCCCATCCAAAAGAAATGATCCTGATCACGCAAAGTTTGAAAGAACTGCAACTGCTGATGAGTGATTACGTGGGTATCGTTCGCACCAATATACGTTTGTCGCGCGCCATGAAACGCCTGGATTTTTTATGGGAAGAAACAGAGGCGCTCTATCAAAGTACATTTTTATCGACACAGCTTTGTGAGTTGAGAAACATGATCACCGTCGGCTATCTCATCGTAAAATGCGCGCAATTACGCAGGGAGAGTCGCGGCCTGCATTACAACACCGACTTCCCCGGACGCAGCAGCATGGTTCAAAACATCGTACTGTAAATATTATCGAATGAGAGGAATGATTTTGGCCGCGGGACTGGGAACAAGGTTCAAACCGTGGACGGATGCCCATCCAAAGGCACTGGCCGTGATAAACGGCAAATCTTTATTGCAAAGAAATATCGAGTATTTGCAGCAGGCCGGAATTGATGAAGTGGTCGTAAATGTGCATCACTTCGCGGAGCAGATTACAGATGCCGTGGACAAGAACAAAGGATGGGGCAGCAAGGTTTTTATTAGTGATGAAACGAATGAAGTGCTTGAAACGGGTGGAGGATTAATGAAAGCAGCTTCGCTGCTTGGCGACGAAGTTTTTTTGTTGATGAATGTGGATATTCTGACTTCGCTCGATCTTACTGCGATGATTGCGGCACACCGCAAGCTGATGCCGCTTGCTACGCTTGCGACGACTAAAAGAACTACTTCCAGGTATTTTATTTTCGATCATCTCGATAACCTGTGTGGTTGGAGGAACGTGAAGACAGGAGAAGAAAGAATGATGAGAACCGTCGTCGAAAAAAATGACAGGGCCTTCAGCGGGGTTCACGTGATTGATCCTAAAATTTTTTCGCTGATGAAGCAGAAAGGAAAATTTTCTATGGTGGATGTGTATTTGTCGCTCGCCGCTGAGCAGATCATTAAAAGCTTCGATCATTCTGATACGCGTTTGATTGACGTGGGTAAACCCGAAGCGGTGGCGTTTGCTGAGAGGATGTTTGTTTGATTTTATTTTTTGCGGTCCACCCCCGGCGCTTCGCGCCACCCCCGCCAGCGGGGGATACTGTTGCTCTATCCCCTCGGAAGGAGTGGTCCCGGCCGAAGGAGAG
>CAMPGT010000362.1 GCA_946885665.1 uncultured Chitinophagaceae bacterium
GTCCATAAATAAGTTGACGTTGCCGTTGCAAGGACTTTTTAAAATAAGGATTTTTAATGGCTTTATCTTCCAGTAAGTCAACGGGTCTGTTTAGCGTATCCTCTAGGGAAAACTTTAAATCATAATAATTATCGGCATAAGTAGCGACGTCTGAGGGATAAAAATCAACTACCAGGTCAACATCACTATTCTCATTAAAACGGTCTGTCAACACAGAACCAAAAGCGTAAAGCGATTTTACATTATGCCTGGCACAAAGGATAAAAATATCTTTGCTATATGATTGTAAAAAGTTCATCCATCAATTGATTAATTCAAAATTAATCAAACTTAACTGATTCACCCAAACCGGCGATATTCTTTGTCAGAGTTTTTCGGAGACTCTGTGCGGCATCGTTTTCACTTTATGAAGTAAGATATTCGACCGGTGCGGAAATAATTTTTTCGTCGAAAAACAGGCATGCAAAATGGAACGGCTTTTCTGCAAGGAGACGATGAGAATCTTCCCCTTACAATTTATTATTGATCCGATCTTGTAAAGACTTCTTAAAATCGCTGTCCAGACCGGTGCGTATGCTTTTCGGATCGACTAATTCCCTTATCATCTTATTAATTACAACACTCTGCTGCTGAAAAATGCGGCAAACCGAACACCCGGCCAAATGCAAATTCAACTCAATAGTTTCTTTGACCGTCAACCGGGCGAGCTGCTGCTTTTCAATGAGCAATGTTGCCTTTCGGCAGTTGTACGCTATCTTGTTCAATTTACCCATGTCCATCAGTTTTACCAGTTTTTTTGAAGGCAGGCCCTCAGGTTAACCTTCGCCCTGTGTATGATCACCCAAAAATTCGACGACGACAGTTTCAAATGACCGCATATCACCTCTGTTCCCAAATCATCGATATGCTTCATCGTAAAAACCGAAAACCACAAAGGCGGAAGCTTTTTCATGCATTGCCGCAGGATATTCTCAAACTCCTTGCTGGCAAGCTGATCGTATTGCTCGATACCAAATGCCCGCGGCAGGTGCTCCTCCTTCCAATGACCATTTCCCGACTCGAAATAATCCCGATCTTCCCCAACGCCATCAACACGAACAGACGACAAGCTGCTGGATCTCTTCCGGTATACGTCCATTACCTTATGTTTCAAAATGGCGGTTAGCCAGGTACGCTCAGAACTGCGGCCCTCAAATTTTTCGATTCTCTCCAACGCAGCAAGGAACGTCTCCTGTACCAGGTCACGCGCCAGTTCTTCATCATTCACCCTCGCAACGGCAAAGGCATATAGATAGTCGGCATGACTGCCTACCCACTCCCGCGGATTGATCGCGTTCGACTTAGTTATCGACATTGATACTGATTACTTAAAATGTTAGTCGTTAAAGCCGCACAAACCTTACAAATTATTTTTATGCTGCAGCCTGTAAATAAATTTTATCCACCCTGTAAGGAAAAACCGGTTTCGGCGACAAAGCCAGCATGAAACATCTCCTATTTGCATTCACGAAGTACATGTTTGCACTCGTTTTGGTGCCTACCGCAATGATTACTAATGCACAGGGCCAGTCTGCAGCCGGCAAAAACCAATACAATGTTACGTCAAATCACCTGGCTATCGAGGGATACGACCCGGTATCTTACTTCACCGACCACGCCGCCGTCGAAGGGAAAAACGACCTCAACTATACGTATGATGGCGTTGTTTACCACTTCGTCAGCGCGCAGCATTTACAGGCGTTCAAAGCTAATCCGAAAAAATATCAACCGCAATACGGTGGGTGGTGTGCATATGCTATGGGCGCCACCGGCGAAAAAGTAGAGGTGGACCCTGAAACATTCAAAGTACTCGACGGCAAGCTCTACCTGTTTTACAATAGCTTCTTTAACAACACAAAGAAAAGCTGGGATAAAGATGAAGCCAATCTCAAACAGAAGGCCGATGGCAACTGGAAAAAGTTCACTCACTAATAAATCACGAATATGAAACGACTGATTCTCGCCTTGCTCACAACCACCTTTATCCTGCAGCTCCACGCCCAATCAGAAATATATGCGCCGAAGGGCACTGCGATAAACGGTTTTGATGTTGTCGCATTCTTTCACGAATCAAAACCCGTAATGGGTACCGACGAATTCTCGTACTCCTATAAAAATGCAACCTGGTTATTTTCAAGCAAAGAAAACAGGGAGGCGTTTGCCGCTGCACCGGAGAAATATGCTCCGCAATACGGCGGATGGTGCGCCTACGGCACTTCACAGGGACATAAAGCACCAACACAGGCAGATACATGGACGATCGCAAACGACAAACTCTATTTCAACTACAATAAGAAAGTCAAAGAAATGTGGTCGCAGGATCAACACCGCCTGATAGAAGTGGCCGATGAAAAGTGGCCAACCGTAAAACTATCCAAAGAATAAATGTATGAACACCAAAACTTTCAATGTAATCGCATGGACACTCAGGATAGTGCCTGCGATTATTCTTTTGCAAACTCTGTTCTTCAAATTTACAGCGGCGCCAGAGTCTGTTTATATTTTTTCGACACTCGGCCTCGAACCGTGGGGAAGAATATTAGTCGGCATCGCCGAGCTGATTGCTGCTGTACTATTGCTAATTCCCGGCACGACTGTGTTCGGAGCGGCTCTCGGTATCGTGCTGATGAGCGGTGCATTGTTTGGACACCTCACCGAATTAGGCATCGTTGTACAGAACGACGGCGGCGAGTTGTTCATACTGGCGCTTATCGTTTTAATCGCCTGCCTGATCCTGTTGTTGATGTTCAAAAAACGGGCAACCGCTTATTGGCCGTTTCTCCGCAAAGCCTCCTCATAAATAAAACCACGGGCAATGAATAAGTTCACGATAGTTTATGCGTTCACTTATCTTATAGTGTTTATTGCTGCGGTCGCGCTGCTGGCATGGTTGGCCATGTAAACAGCGAATAGTGCGCTATTTCTTAAATATCCTGTACAACCTGCCGCCATCTGTAACGGCATACAGGGCGCCATCGTTGCCTTCTTTCACATCGCGGAAGCGCTGTTGCTCACCTGCAAGCAACCGCTCTTCTCCCACAACCTTGTTATTGTCGAGAACCAGCCGTACGATGTGCATGCTGCTGAGGCCGCCGATGAATATATTGTTCTTCCATTCAGGAATGCTGTCGCCGCTGTAAAATGTCATACCGCTTGGCGAAACCACCGGATCCCAATAATAAACGGGTTGTTCCATTCCATCTTTTTGCTGAAT
>CAMPGT010000363.1 GCA_946885665.1 uncultured Chitinophagaceae bacterium
GGATATGCACCATGAAAAGTTTCAGCGGTATTCTTCAAAAAGCCAACGATCTTTTGCATCCTCTCCAGTCCTTCCTGCCTCGTAATAAACTCGCGACTGGCAGCCGCAACAATGGCCATGATGCCGAAACCCGATCCACCCGAGGTCACAATATCTCCGGAGGTATTTCTTTCGCGGGCGAGACCGCTCGTGGGATGCCCGAAATCCCAGAAATATTTGAATGTTTGCTTTTGCACCAGGTCGAGCAGCTCTTCATCGCTTATCCGTTCAAATTTGTCTGTCGAATCCATGGCCGTTTCGAGCGAAATAGCAATGGGTTGCGACAATGGCTGGTCCTCGTCGGAAACCAGAGCATCAGATATATTGATCGAAAATTTTGTAAACCCTTTCAATGGATTTGCGGGAGCGATCACAAGAACAGTGTTTTCTGTTTCCAGGTTGCTATTGAAAGCCACCGCCTCTGATGCCGCAGAGATGAATGAAACCGCCGAAGCGATGGAGGAGCTTTTTATCGCATCCGAAAAAGTGATCTTTATTTCGGGATTCAAACCGCTTCCTTTGATGCTGAAGCCGGCGTTTGTTCCGTTTACCGTCATACCGATAAACCTGAACGACGTTGGCGTGGCCGGCGCATCATCACTCTTTTTGCATTGCATACCAGTAATCGCTATGACCAATGCAGCCAGGAGAACCATAATTTTCATGCTATTGATGGCTTAATATTGTTGTATCGAGTTTCATTAATCGCAGGCTATCGTTGTTTGCAGCAACGGCCAGCAACTTTTCATTTTTCGTGTTTATCCATTTCAGGTCGCGCACCTGCCCCTTAAAAAAGGGAACAGACGATGGAGGGAATACCTTTGTGCTATTGTTGCCGATTGCAAACGCGGTGAGCGGCTGTGCATCGTATTGCCCTTCGTAAGGAATAACGTCCAGGAAATTGCCGCCGGCAACGTAATAGTTTTTTCCACCTTCTTTTGCCAGTTTTTCAAAACTCAACACCGGCGTCAGTTGCAGATCGGCAGGAAGATCTTTCAACGTAAAATTTCCGTCGCCGTCATTGATGGCAACAACCGATCCCAGGCGCTCCGCCATCAAAGGCTTAATGGTGTCTATCCACCCATAAAATACATCCTTCATTACCACTCCCGCATATTCTGCATACTTGAGATAATGCTTGCGCAGCAATGGCAACGGCCGTTCCACTTCGTCTTTCGCGAGGAAGGGATATTCCTTTCCGTCAACGGTGTAAGAGAGAAGCTGATCCGTTTGACCGTTGAGATCATAATCGGAAACATACAACCGGATCGGGCCGTTCTTTCCGCTCCAGAATTTATTGTTCCAACCCCAGTTGCCTGCGAGAAAATCAACCTTGCCATCGTTGTTTACATCGTCGAAGAACAACGTTTGCCACATTCCCGTTGAGTTGCCCACTTCTTTGCGGTTAAACCTACCATTATTGTTAGTGAAGATGGTGAGCGGCATCCATTCTCCTGCCACTACAATATCCTGCCATCCGTCGCTGTTGATGTCTGCAAATCCTGCAGATGTAACCATGCCAATATCTTTCAGATCGATCACATCGTTACCGGCGACTTTGAAGTTTGCTTTGCCATCGTTGACGAGCAAATAAGAAGTTTGTGGTACGCCGTATGACTTTGCATCGGCCAGTGTGGCCACGAAAACATCCAGGTCGCCGTCCTTATCCATGTCGCCCACCGACACGCTTGATTTATTTGCATAGAGCTGCGGCAGTGTGGTTGATTTTTTAAATTTCCCTTTTCCATCATTGATGTAGAGCCTGTCGAGCAGCATTTCGCTTTTACCCGTGTACTCGTTGCCAGCGCTGGCCACATAGAGATCGGGGAACTTGTCGCCGTTGGCATCAAAAAAAACGGCGTCTATATCTTCACATTTCTTATCTGCATTGAATAGCGCAGTATCCGACGGCGCAAACGTTCCCGACGGTTGCTGCAGCATCATTACCGAAGGTTGATTTTTTGCGCCGCAGATAAATACATCCTGGCTGCCATCGCCGTTCACATCGGCAGTGGCCAGTTTTGGTCCTCGTGTCGACTCCTGGTGCGGAATCGAATACTGCACATTAAAATCATCAAACCGGTCTTCGTTGTGCTTCCAGTTGTGAACCGGGCGAACTTCAGCAAGCAATGCATCGGGCGTTCCGAAAAATTCGTTGTATTTGAATTCGCCATTTGCCTGGGTCTGATCGAGTGTAAGCGATTTATTCGCTTCGATATTCTTCAGCACCTGGAATTTCTGGTCGGGCCAAACCACCAGCAGGCTGTCAACGGTTTGCAGCGAATCCAAACCAAAATGCAGTTTCGCATCAACCGACGACATAAATCCGCGTGTCAGCATCAATTGCTGGTACTGTTTTTTGCCGTTCGCAAAAAGATACACCTTCGCACCTACTGCTTTCGTGTTGGGTGTGTTGGCGCGGAAATTTACCGTGAGCCAGTTTTTTTGCGGCGCATTATTTTTAAGAATGATGGCTTCGGATTCGAGTGCGTTAATGATCATGTCGAGCCGGCCGTCGTTGTCCAAATCCGCATAGGCAGCACCGTTGTAGTAGCCGCTCATATCGCCGGTACCCCATTGCTGGCTCACTTCATCGAACTGCAAATGACCATCACCTTTGAAGAAGAAGGGCCTGGAACTCCCGTCTGGCATGTGTTCCAGGGCATCGTTGTCGTACTTGTCGGTTTTGTTGGCGCCTTTTTTTACATACAGATCGGAAACGAAACGAATGTAATCGAGATCGACGGGACGCTTGGGTATGCCGCTTGAAACGAAAAGATCTTTATTGCCATCGTTATCGAAATCGGCAAACAGCGGGCTCCAGCTCCAGTCGGTTGCGGGGATACCTGATATCAGCGCGGTTTCGCTAAAGCTGCTTCCATTACCATTATTTCGCTGCAGGCAGTTGCGCGAGCACTGGTATTGAAAGCCGTTCTTCTGCAATTTGAATTCATAGATGTCGGCGTTCTCATCGCTGCCGTAGGTTTTCAATACCTTTTCATCGGGTGGCAGCATATCAACGGTAACCACATCTATCTGTCCATCGTTATTATAATCGGCGGCATCATTGCCCATGCTAAAGCGGCTGTAGTGCCCGAAGTGGTTAGCGCCGCTTTCGGTGAAGCTGCCGTTTCCGTTATTCAAATAGTAGTAATCGTTTTCATGAAAGTCGTTGCCGATGTAAATATCATCCCATCCATCGTTGTTGAAATC
>CAMPGT010000364.1 GCA_946885665.1 uncultured Chitinophagaceae bacterium
GCTCGAAACACAGGTGGAAATTGTCAAGCACAAGCGCCCGGAACTTATTTACACACTTATTTTAAGCAAGCTGTATCATTTTGAAAATGCCTTCAAAACGGATCTCATCAGGAAGCTGATCGATGAGCGTACAGGGTTGCTGAAATATTACCGGGTCAATTTCGACCGGCGATTTCTCAATGTCATCGCCAAGGCGCCGCTGCCCGACCTGAGCCACGAAAAGATACAGGCGATCCTGCACGAGCTTAAGCCGCTCGAAACGCTTTACCAGATACTGCCGGTCGATCATTTTATTTTTGAGGGGTTTTCGGTGGTAACACTTACCGATGTAACGAGCCAGTTCACTACTGAAAGTATAAAGAATACCATTGTCAACAAGTCGATGTATTCCGGCGACATGTTTTACACGAGCATCGTCGAATCGTTGCGGTCGCTGGTGGGAAACAGCGAGATACATTTCGGGTTGCTGCCTTTGCTGAAGGTGAACGATAAACTGGTTTTCAACGAATCCACCTGCCTGAACAGCATTTTGATCTGCTCCGCAAAATGTCACGGCGTAGCCGAAACGGCGTACATGTCGGTTGCCGATAATTATTTCAGCAATCCGCGGCTGCTCTTTTACAAAACGATCACCGCCGAAGACAAGGCTAAACAGATTTTTTTGAAAATGATCAGTGAAGATGGCATTTGTTCCTATGCATTGATGCCTATCTTCTACAATAACAACCTCGCCGGCGTGCTGGAAGTGTACAGCAGGAAGGAAGGAGAACTGAATGAAAGGATCATTTCCCTCCTGGACCCGGCAATTCCTTTGGTTGCACAGGTGTTGCAGGGACACATCGACGATTTCAACGGCAAGATCAACAACATCGTAAAAGAAAAGTTCACATCTCTGCAACCTGCCGTACAGTGGAAGTTTAATGAGGCTGCGTGGCTGTATCTGAAAAAAAGCTTTCAGCACAAAAAGGTGCCGGAGATGGAAACGATATTTTTCAGAGATGTGTATCCATTGTATGGCGCCGTCGACATTAGGAACTCTACCATTGAAAGAAATACTGCACTGAGAAAGGACCTGGGAAATCATTTTGAGATTTTGCAAAAAACACTCACTACCATAAGGGACAAAACAAACCTTCCCATTATTGGAGAGCTGCTGTACAAGTGCAAGAAAAAATTCGGTCAGATCCTCGATGCGGATACGGGTAATGAGGAGATCAGCGTACATGATTTTCTGAGCAATGAAGTGGATCCCGTGCTCGATTACTTCCGGCGCACCAACACTGCTACTGTTTCGGTAATCGACAGGTATTATGAAGCCGTCAATGAAACCAACGGGATGGCGAGCCAAAACCGGCGGCAACTGGAGCAATCGATGGACATGATCACAGGCGCCATCAATAATTATCTCGACCTCTTTATCAACGAGCAGGAGCAGGCCTATCCTTTCTATTTTGAAAAATTCAGGACCGACGGCATAGAATATGACATTTACATCGGCCAGTCCATTGCGCCCGACAAACCCTTCGACCAGTTGTACCTGAAAAACCTGCGTTTGTGGCAGGTAGCATCGATGGCGGCCATTGCAAAGCTTACGCATCTGCTGAAACCACAGCTGCCCAAGCAACTCGAAACAACCCAACTGATCTTTTCCAATTCCCATACAATCGATATCTGTTTCAGGAACGACGAAAGAAGATTTGACGTGGAGGGAGCCTACAACATCAGGTACCAGATCATTAAGAAGAGAATTGATAAAGTATGCCTGAAGGGAACAAACGAACGGCTCACGCAAACGGGGAAGATCGCTATCATTTATTTCAATTCGAAAGACGCCGAAGAATACATTAAATACATTCAGTATTTACAGGAGCAGAACACGTTGCTTAATGATCTTGAAGAAGTGGAGCTGGAAGAATTGCAGGGCGTACGCGGATTAAAGGCGCTTAGGGTAAGCGTAGCGCTTGAAGTTACCTCGCCAGTAGATTTACCGGCAGAATCAGTTCCCATCGGTTAGGCGAAATGCCCAACGTTCCCGCATCCAGGAGCCGGCTATAGCGAATCCCGAAGCTAACGGGCTGCTGGTTCCACCACCTGGTGTCAAAATGCAATTCCGCGCCTACGGCGCTAAATCCAAATTGCGATCCTGTACGCAGGCTTCTCACCCTGCTGTAGTCATAAAAAAGATCCGCCCGAAGCCTGCTCAGGTAAACGATGTTGGCAAATCCCCACTCCGGATAGGCCAGGGGAAAATGATAATCGCCACCGAGCTTCCACATTCGCGGGAAGTTAATATCAGGATATCCTCTTGAAAACGGAAAGGCGTTCGTGAAGTTATATTGCTGCAAAGTATCCCGGTGTTGATACGAGCCCTGCAATATTATGCTGTTATTGGGAAAAAAGCCGGGCAGGTAAACGCCTGCACTGGCCAACAACTGATGTGCGTCATATTTATTGACGATGCGACGGTATCGCAGGAAGAAAGTTTGCGCAATTTTCGGAAACACCTGTTGGCGTGCCCTGGCCTTTTGGTTGGTGAACGAAAAGGTATAGTCGCCAAAATAAAATTGCTTGTTGTCATACAACGCTTTTGATGCGCCTTTGTAATACACCTGCTGCGTATTGAGCGTGGCCGCCATGGTTACGCTTTGTGTAAAGGTTTTGTGCACAAACGTCAGTGGCAGGCTCGCGCCCACGCGCGCGTTGAATTCGTTCCATTTCGTGGTTTTTGCAGAATCCGTGAACGACCTGTCGAAAGTAAAAGACGCACCGCCGTTGATCACAGGGTACCAGGCGCCATAAGAAAAGGAGGCGCCGGTTTCTTTGAATTTTTCGTTACGGTTGTAAGTAAAGTATACTTCCGAGCGCAACGTGTTAAGAATATTTTCGCTGATCACCGAATAAGTGTATTCGGGATCGCTGAAATACGGGCGCCAGCTGTGAAAATTCAGCAGCCTGTAATCAGCTTTGTATTTTTCTGTTTTAGCTGATGAAGAGATACTGTCTGCAACCAAATTTATTCCGGGAGATTCATGAATGGCGGGAAATGGATCCTCGGGCAATAAGTTTTTCGGATCCATTTCTTCAAAACTTCCTCCGGCCTGAAACAAGTGAAATCCTGCCGCGGTGAAAGATGTCCACGCATACTTGCCGTCCTTTCCTGTAAGTTGGTAATTGCCGGTGTAATGATTTTTGATGGCCGGATGAAAACGCATCAGCCTGCCGCCCGATGCTGCGAAAAGCCTGTCG
>CAMPGT010000365.1 GCA_946885665.1 uncultured Chitinophagaceae bacterium
GGTGAGAACATCGTGCAGGGAACGGTGAGCCCCGATGAGTTTTTCGTGTTTAAACCGACATTGCTCTTGGGCAAAAATCCAATCATCCAAAAAAAACTTGGAAGCAAGGAGAACATGCTGATCTACGAAACGAATGACGGCGTTGCAACAACCAGGAACGTCAACGTTCCCACCGAGAAAAGAAACGCATATGTTTTGAGTGACAAGGAAATCACCACTTTGGCCCGATGGGCCATTATCATTGAGGCCCATTATCAGACCCCTATGGATATCGAATGGGCAAAAGACGGCACAACAGATCAGCTTTTTATCCTGCAGGCGCGGCCTGAAACTGTACATTCCCGCAAGGCAGTAAATATCATTCATGAATACCGGTTGAAGACCACCGGCAACATCGTCGCAAAAGGACTTGCCGTTGGATCACATATTGCCACTGGACGCGCCAGGATTCTGCAGTCGGTACATGAGGCAACATCTTGGCAATCGGGCGACGTGGTGGTGACCGGCGTCACCACACCCGACTGGGACCCGCTACTGAAAAAAGCGTCAGCAATTGTAACCGATCGGGGAGGAAGGACCAGCCACGCTTCTATCGTGGCCCGCGAACTCGGCGTGCCGGCAGTTGTTGGAACGGTATCCGGAACGCAAAATATCAGGGAGGGTGAAACAATAACCGTCTCCTGCGCCGAAGGAAAGACGGGCTACATTTATCAGGGTGCTTTGCCGTTTGAGAAGGCCGATATCGACGTCGGCAACGTCAACATGCCCGAAGCGACCGATGCCATGCTGATTATTGCCGATCCGGACAAAGCTTTTCAACTCTCCTTTTATCCGAACCATGGCGTCGGCCTTTTGCGCATGGAGTTCATAATCGCCAACTGGATCGGCGTGCATCCTATGGCTCTTATCAGCTTCAACGACATTGCTGATGATCAGGTGAAGCAATTGATTCGCGAACGCGCTGCCGGCTACGCTCGCCCCGATACCTATTTCGTCGAAAGACTATCCCAGGGGATCGCGACAATAGCGGCCGCATTTTATCCGAAGGACGTCATTGTCAGAATGAGCGATTTTAAATCCAATGAGTATGCAAACCTGCTTGGCGGCGCGTCTTTTGAGCCAAAGGAAGAAAATCCAATGATCGGGTTCAGGGGTGCGTCCAGGTACTATAGCCCGCTATACAAAGAAGGCTTTGGCCTTGAATGTAAAGCTGTTAAAATAGTGCGAAACGAAATGGGTCTTACAAACGTAAAGGTGATGATTCCATTTTGCCGCACAACAGAAGAAGGAAACAAAGTAATCCAGGTGATGCGGGAATTCGGACTCGACAGGTCAACCGACGAATCGCTTCAAATCTATGTGATGGCAGAAATCCCCAGCAATGTGCTGCAGGCTGAAGACTTTGCTGATATTTTTGACGGCTTTTCAATTGGCTCAAATGATTTGACCCAGTTGACACTCGGCGTCGACCGGGATTCGTCCCTCGTGGCCGATCTGTTCGATGAAAAAAATAAGTCGGCGAAACAAATGATCGCCATGATGATTGAAAAGTCAAAAAATGCAGGCAGCAAGATCGGATTTTGCGGGCAGGCGCCCAGCGACGATCCCTCCTACGCAGGTTTCCTGGTAAAGCTTGGTATCGACAGTATTTCTTTCAATCCGGACGCTTTGCTGAAAGGCATTAAGAATATTAGGAACGCAGAAGAGGAAACGCTTAAATACAATCCGTATTCGCTGTGATTAATGGGCAAAAAGTTCGTTCTCGCAGTTCAGTTCATTTTCCATACAGTCAACATTATACATCGTGATTTGCGCAATATTTTTCAAAGCAGTATCCGTTAAAAATCCCTGGTGGCTGGTGATCAGCACATTCTTGAAAGTCAGCAACCGCGAAATTGTGTCGTCCTGCATTATCTCTTCGGAATGGTCATCGAAGAAAAGGTGTGCTTCTTCCTCATAAACATCCAATCCCAGGTAACCAACTTTACCGGTTTTTAATGCATTAATCACTTCCTTTGTATTCACCAGTCCGCCCCGGCTGGTGTTAATCAGCATCACGCCATGTTTCATTAGGCCGATGGTTTCTTTGTTTATCAAATATTTTGTATCTGCTGTAAGCGGAGCATGAAGCGAGATAATATCAGCCGTGCACAACAATTCAGTTAAGGATGAGTAAGTGATCAGTTTGTTCTGTTTCAGATGCTGGTCCACATGCGGGTCGCAGACCAGCACCTTGCAGCCGAACGCACATAACAGTCGAGCGACAATTCCGCCGATTTTTCCTGTTCCGATTATACCGGCAGTTTTTCCATTCAGGTCAAACCCGACGAGGCCGTCCAGGGAGAAATTGCCATCGTGAACACGCGCATTAGCGCGGATCAGTTTTCTGTTTAACGCCAGCATCAAGGCGATCGTATGTTCTGCCACAGCATGCGGAGAATAGGCCGGAACGCGTGCTACCCGAATACCCAGTTTTCCGGCGGTTGAGACATCCACATTATTAAAGCCAGCAGACCGGAGAACAATGGCTTTCACACCGAGCCCCTTCAATACGTTCAATACCCGCGCCGAGACATCGTCATTCACAAATAAGGATACAACATCGGCGTCTGCAGCCAGGGAAGCTGTTTCATCAGTCAGGCGGCATGTTAAAAACTTCAATTGATGTTTTCCATTGTTAGCTGCCTCGATGTACTGCTTTTCAAATTGATGGGCACTGAAGATGGTGATTTTCATGCTCTAAAGTACCGGTCCTTTCGCGGCACGCAGATGATCTCGATCAGCAAAGACGCTGAATACGGTCATTGAAATATTGACGGGGATTGATTGATTTTGTAGAAATATCCCGCATGCGTGATTTCACAATACTATTGCTTTCATTGACCTTGCTGCCGCTGCATATGCCTGCGCAAATAGACAGCAGGGATTCTGCTTCCTCGGGCGACCGGTCATTTTTGGAATATAACGGTCTGCATTACGGCTGCTTTACAGACACACTTAAAGAGAGACCAGCAGACACACTTCTCGCTTATTGGGAAGATTCGCTCGATAAAATTCAACATGTTCGCAGGTATGTCCAATTGATGAACTGGCTGCAATGCGCTTTGCAATCCAATTTCCAAACGATCGTTGTAAACATTCCCGCTGCTGATCTATTTGTGTTCAGGGAAGGAACTCCAGTTTTTTATTCAAGGGTAGTGGTCGGTAAACCGTCTACGCCCACACACACCG
>CAMPGT010000366.1 GCA_946885665.1 uncultured Chitinophagaceae bacterium
GTATGACACAAAGATTGAGAAAACAACCCGTACGTAAATGTATAATATATTTACATCAAAAATCCAACCGTCCACCCGAAAGTACCCGTTAAATTAGCTTATTATCTGATGCAGAAAGATTTCAGAAACAACAACTTTGACCTGATAAGGATTGTTACGGCAGTATTGGTTCTTATCAATCATTCTCTTGCCCACCTCGATCTTCATACACCGGGTTTTTATACCGTCATCCAGCAGTTTCCAAGGGTGCCGATGTTCTTCATCATGAGTGGCTACCTCCTGTCTGCGTCGTTCGAAAGAAACAGCGATCTGAAGGGCTATTTTACCAATCGTCTTTTCAGGATCTACCCGGGCTTGTGGGCCTGCCTCATCCTCACCGTCATCCTTTTCACCGTTATCGGTGGCGTGAGCTTCCTCAAATTTGAAACGATCCCATGGTTCATTTCACAGGCCGCCGGTATCATCTGGACCCCCGGTTTCCTGAAAGATTTCGGCTATGGCTCATATAACGGCAGCCTGTGGACGATCGTCGTTGAACTGCAGTTTTATCTCGTCCTGCCGATCATCTATTTTATCGGCACCTTCATCTCTAAAAAATGGATCAAAGAAAAAAAGACTGCCAATCTTTACTTCTATACCCTTTTCGTGCTGAGCTTTATACTGGCGTTTACGCTGAAGCATTTTTTCAACGAATCGGATGATATCAAAACCGCTACCGAAAAAAGCATCAGGTATTCCATTCTTCCGCATGCCTATATTTTTATGACCGGCATTCTCATGCAACGCTGGAAGATCTTCAAGTCGAACGCCATTCATGGCAAGGGCCTGTACTGGGCCATCGGCTATCTTGCCTTTGTGTACCTGGTTCCCGACTCCATTACCAAGAACATGGTGCAAATGCTGCTTCTCGGCCCGTGCACCATCGCCATCGCTTACTCGATTCCCGGACTGGCAACAAAATTCCTGAAAAACAGGGACCTCTCCTACGGCGTGTATATGTATCACGGTATGTTGCTGACGATTCTTGTTGAGCTCGGCTACAAGGGAAGTTACTGGTATATGCTGGGAATATTTGTGGGAACGATGATCCTTTCCTGGCTCTCTTATGTGTACATCGAAACGCCTGCCATGTCGCTGGCCAAAAGGAGAAACAAAGCGAGAACGGCCACGAAAGATAAAAATCCGGATGGACCGGCTCCCGCCAGGGAAGAAGTGGCAGCACCAAAAGAACCGGTACCTGCCTGATTGATAAATTATTTTATTTTTATGCATGGCTTCCCGCATGTATAAAAAACAATTCCTTTTACTCGCTGCGGCACTGGCACTTGTTGTCACATTGCCTGCACAAACCGGCTGGCCGTGTTACGGCGGCGACGCAGGAGGTGCACGATATTCGGCGCTCACGCAAATCAATGATAAGAATGTTCACGAATTGAAGCCCGCCTGGACATTTCACACGGGTGAACTCGAGCTGTACCAGGGCACCGACGCCCTCTCGAAAGCAGCATTCGAAGCAACACCGATAACCATCGGCGATAAATTATTTTTCAGTACCCCGTCATGCCGCGTATTCGCGCTCGATGCGGAAACAGGCAAACAGTTATGGCTATACGATCCGAAAGTGAACCTGCACGAAGGTTACTCTGAAATCACTTCGAGAGGTGTTTCAGCATGGATACCGCAAGATAAAAACCAGGGAGCAAGAATTTTTATCGGCACCATCGATGGCCGCATGATTGCGCTGAACGCCGAAAACGGCAAGCCCATTTCCTCATTTGGCAACAAAGGAACCGTTGATCTCCGCAAAGGATACGGCGACGACATCAGCATAACATCACCACCAGCCGTCATCGGCAATCTCGTGATCACTGGCTGTTCGCTGGGCGACAACCAGCGTTCCGACTATCCCCGGGGCGTGGTAAGGGCTTTCAGCGCCATTACAGGCAACCAGGTTTGGCAATGGGACCCTCTTGCCTTCGATTCGACTCATAAATCGGGCGCCGCAAACGCATGGTCTATTATATCAGTTGATGCAGAAAGGGGGCTTGTATTTATACCGACATCCTCCCCCAGCCCCGACTACTACGGCGGCAACAGGAAGGGAGACAATCTTTACGCAAATTCGCTGGTGGCGCTGCATGCCCCAAGCGGCAAGCTGGCGTGGAGCTTCCAGGTGGTGCACCACGACATTTGGGATAATGACATCGCCGCTCAACCCGTGCTGGCAAACATCAAAAGAAATGATTCGATTGTTCCCGCAGTTGCCATTGGCACCAAGATGGGACACATATTTGTGCTTAACCGCGAAACCGGCAAACCGGTTTTCCCGGTTGAAGAAAGAGCTGTACCCGCCAGCGATCTTCCGGGCGAAATGGCTTCCCCCACACAGCCGTTTCCGGTGTTGCCCGAGCCGCTTGGCCTGCAGCGGATAACGGAGAATGACGCATGGGGCACCACGCCGGAAGCAAAAAAGGCAGCCGCTGCAAGGATCGCGCAGTACCGTAACCACGGTCCCTTTACCCCTCCGTCGTTCCAGGGGTCGCTGATGACGCCCGGCAATGTTGGCGGCATCAACTGGAGCGGCATGTGCTTCAACCCATCAACAAATACATTGTTTACGAATATCAACAGGCTGGCCGCGATTGTTCAGATCTTTCCGAGAGAACAATTGAAGCAGGCCGAAGAAGAGGACAAAGAATTGCTCAGAAAAGAAACCGGCCGGCAGGAAGGCACGCCTTACGTAATGAAGCGCGACTACCTGTTCACAATACAGGACGGTGGGCTGGTGATGCAGTCGGCGCCTCCGTGGGGAACATTGCACGCCATTGATCTTGTTAGCGGAAAAGAAAATTGGGAAGTGCCGGTTGGATACATGATGGATACCACGAAATATCCCGATGCAAAGAAATGGGGCTCGCTTAGTTTTGGCGGTGCCATCACCACTGCCGGTAATATTCTTTTTGTAGCGGGTACGCGCGACAATCACCTGCGTGCGTTCCAGTCTTCTACAGGAAAACTTTTATGGGAGTACTTGCTGCCGGCGAGTGCGCAGGCCACACCTATGACGTATTCAGTGAATGGGAAACAGTTTGTGGTGATTGCAGCCGGCGGCCATGGGAAGTTTATGACGAAGCAGGGGGATGCGGTGGTGGCGTTTGCGAGGCAATAGGCAATAGGCAATGGGCAATGGGCAATGGGCAATGGGCAAAGAA
>CAMPGT010000367.1 GCA_946885665.1 uncultured Chitinophagaceae bacterium
ACAAAGAACTTAAGAAGGCGAAAGGTGGCGAGCTTATCACGCTCGACAGAACCTGGAAGAACGGCGACAAGCTGCAATTGCGCTTGCCCATGACTGTGAGGGTAACGGGATGGGGCCGTAACTCGCGTGCAGTTGAACGCGGTCCACTGGTGTACGCATTGAAACTGGAAGAGAAATGGGAAAAAGGTCACAACGATGCCGAAGGTGATTACTTCAGCATTTTTCCAAAAGGGGAATGGAACTATGGGCTCGTGTCATCGGAACTGCATAACCCGGAAGACAGCATCGAAGTGAAAATGATAAAACCGGTGAGCGATGATTTTACCTGGAACCTTTCAAACGCTCCTATTGAGTTGACGGTGGCCGCCAAAAAAATTCCGGGCTGGCAAAGCGTTAAGAATGGTACGGCGCCGCAACCCGTTACCGACCGTAACGGTGTTTACAAGGGCGAGGTGAGCGGCGAAACCGAAACCATCACACTGGTGCCTTACGGCTGTACAAAGGTGCGCGTGGTTGCTTTTCCGGTGGTGGAATAATGGTAGATTTGACAATCACCTAACCAACCGCTCGCATGACCAGGAAAATAGTTGCCATTCTTTTTTTCGTATCTATTGTAAATTTTTCGTTCTCACAGGATCCGTGGATCATTAAAGCAGACAGCATTGACCCGGCTCACTATTACGGTGAAACCGTGGCGAACGGCATGATCGGCATCGTTTCATCTCCCGAACCATTTCGTATAAAAGATGTGGTGCTTGCCGGCGCTTATGACCTTTACGGAAGAGGAAGGGTGAGCAATTTTCTCAGGAGCTTCAACCTGCTGAACATGCGTTTCGAGATTGACGGCAGCATGATCGCTGCAAACAATATTACAGGGATGAAACAGCAACTGGATATGCGCAATGCATCTTTCAGCACATCGTTTACCCATGAAGACAAGGCCGAAATCACCTACACCTATTATGCGTTGCGGCAACTGCCGTACACCGTGCTGATGGATGTATCCATCACCGCAAAGAAAGACATCGGCATCAGCGCCGCCAGCGTTATGGAAGCGCCCGATGCATTGAAAGATGTAGAGAATTATTATAACGAGATCGACAGGCCGCATGTGGTGATCAGCCTGCTTACCTCGAGCGCAAAGAGCCCTACCGGTAAATTAACCATGTGCGCCTCCAACACTTTTCTTTTTACCGAACCACACGGCCAGGAGCCGAGGGTGATCCACGAAATGTGGGACAACAACATGCACCTTGTAAAGTTTGCAAAGAAATTAAAGGCCGGACAAACCTACAGGTTTTCCATTGCCGGTTCATCCATTACGTCGGCACATCACGACGATCCATTGAATGAGGCGGAGCGGTTAACAATTTTCGCGAAGCTCGAAGGAAGGGACCGCCTGCTCCAGTTTCACAAAAAAGCATGGGACGATTTGTGGAAGAGCGACATCATCATTGAAGGAGACGCGCGCTCTCAGCAGGATGTGCACAGCATGCTCTACCACCTGTATGCGTTTACGCGCGAAGGTTCGGCCCTTTCACCCTCGCCGATGGGGTTAAGCGGATTGGGTTACAACGGCCACGTTTTCTGGGACACGGAACTGTGGATGTACCCGGCGCTTTTGCTCATGCATCCTGAACTTGGGAGGTCGCTCGTGGAATACCGGTTCCAGCGGCTGGAAGCGGCAAAAAGAAACGCATTTGGCAAAGGATACCAAGGCGCCATGTTTCCGTGGGAAAGCGCCGCAACAGGCGTGGAAGAAACACCCGTATGGGCGCTGAGCGGTCCCTTCGAACACCACATTACCGCTTGCGTGGCCATTGCAGCGTGGAACTATTACTGTGTTACTCAGGATAAAACATGGCTCAGGGAAAAAGGATGGCCGATACTTTCGGCCACTGCCGACTTCTGGGCGAGCCGCGTGGAAAGAAATGGTCCGGGCAGGTATGACATTAACAATGTGGTGGCCGCAGATGAATGGGCCGAGAATGTGAATAATAATGCGTTTACTAATGCGGCCGCAAGGGCCAATCTTCGATACGCCACCGAAGCGGCGAAGATAATCGGCGCCGATGCCGATCCCGACTGGATGCACGTGGCCGCGAATATTCCGATTCTCAGGTTTGAAAACGGCGTGACCCGCGAACATGAAACTTATAACGGAGAAAAAATAAAGCAGGCCGATGTGAACCTTCTCGCCTATCCGCTGCATGAAGTAACCGATCCCGCAGCCATTAAAAAGGACCTGGAATATTATGAGCCGAGGGTAGGCGCTGGTCCGGCAATGACCCACGCCATCTTTTCGATCCTGTATGCGCGAGCGGGAAGCGGAGAAAAAGCGTTTGCTGCGTTTACCAACGGATACCGGCCAAACGAGTTGCCGCCTTTTCGCGTGATCGCAGAAACGGCAGGTGGCACCAATCCCTATTTCGCCACTGGCGCGGGCAGCAAGTATCAGTAAATGTTGATTGGGTTCTGCGGCCTAGAAAAACCGCCCAAGGGTATTGTACAATTAAAATCGGCGCTGCCGGCGCAATGGAAGTCGCTAACACTAACGGGTATTGGTATCAACAACAAGACGTATACTGTGAAGTGATTTTCCCATCTTCCTGATTATGCTCCCAAAAGCGGAACAAACGCGGCGTTTACGGTGGTGCCAACGCATGAAAACCATTGTGTTAGCAAAAAGGCATGATGTTGGTCAATTCGTGTTGCCCGTGAGAATGAAAGCGGGAGAAAAAGTAATCACCACAGCAAGTCCAAAACGCTGTTAAAAATATTGTATTAGGGTCATAAGAACGGGCAGGCGAAAGCCTGCTTTTTCTTTTAATTGAAAATGTGCATATGGCTGGTGTGATTGTTGGATCAATATGAGTTTTAATAAAATCATCTTTATGGAATTTATTACGACGAGCGACAAGGCCACTGGCGAAAAAGTAAGACTTGCTTATTCCGATTATGGATTCGGCGATCCTGTGGTGATGATCCACGGATGGCCACTCAGCCGCGAAATGTGGGAATACCAACTCGGCGACCTGGTTGATGCCGGGTTCAGGGTAGTGAAATATGACCGCCGCGGATTTGGAAAGTCGTCTAAGCCCTGGAACGGATACGATTACGATACGTTTGCAGGTGACCTTAACGAAATTCTCGAACAGCTCGACATAAAGCCGCGCGATGTCCTCGGCC
>CAMPGT010000368.1 GCA_946885665.1 uncultured Chitinophagaceae bacterium
TTGATCTGCGCCGACAGGTTATTGGAAAGTTCATAACCAAACAACAGGTTCGCACCGGCGTCCATCCTTCTGAAATAAACAGCAGTGGCCGCATCAGCCAACGACACATCGCTCGCAAATTCGATATCCTGGTCAAAATCACCAAGCTTCAACTTACCACCGATCCCAAAAGCTATGTACGGACCAAATCCCATCAACAACCGGCCATCACCCAGCACCGGTTTATATAACAGGTTCACCGGAATCTCGATATAGGAAATGTTCACCTTTGCATCCTCATCTCCTCCCAACGGAGCATCCTGCTTTGCACCCTTCGTCGAAAATAACACTCCCGGCTGCAGGTAAAAGTCGGTAGCCACCGGCACTTCCGCATTTACACCAATATTAAACCCGACCTTCAAATCATTTTCGAGCCGGTCGTCGCTTTCATCTTTACCATTAAGATTTTGGAAATTTACTCCTGCCCTTACGCCGAAGGTGGTTCTGCCCAACTCCTGCGAATAACCGGCAACACTTACGCAAAGCACCGCCGCAAAAAACAGTACGCTTGTTTTCATCAGCACATTTTTAGATTATTAATTTTAAGTTCCCATGTTTTAGTTAGTGGCTTCTTCTTTTGCATCTTCCACCATTTCTTTGTTTGCGGTGATCAGAAAAGTTACCCTCCTGTTTTGCGCGCGGCCCTCATCCGAATCATTATCCGCCACCGGCGCATTTTCGCCATATCCTTTGGTGGTGAGCCTTGCCCCTTCCACGTTTTTCGACATCAGGTAAGCGGAAACGGCATTGGCCCTTCTTTCTGAAAGCCCCTGGTTGTAATTTTGCGAACCTTTGCTGTCGGTATGGCCCTGCACCTCGATGTTGGTTTCGGGATATTCCTGCAACACCTTCACCAGCTTATCCAAATTGCCTTCCGCACTGCCCGACAACTCCGCTTTGTCATAACCAAACAGGATCTTTTCTTCAAAATCCACAACAATGCCCTCTCCCACTCTTTCCACCTTCGCACCAGGTACGTTTTGTTCTATTTGTTTGGCCTGTTTGTCCATTTTCCTGCCTATTACGGCCCCGGTTACGCCGCCAACAGTTGCGCCGATTATCGCGCCCAAAGCTGTATTGCCGCTCGCCCTGCCGATAACGCCGCCAACGGCGCCTCCCCCGGCAGCGCCTATCACGGCACCTTTTTGTGTTTTGTTCATGCTTTTGCATCCTGAGAGGATGATAGCGATGAATAGAATTCTGGTAATCGTTTTCATCAATGATCTTTTCGTTAACAATCTTTACGCCCTCTCTTTCAAATGTTGTACCATTCAACGTGTGGCACAATTTTTTGAAACACATATCCAAACGCGAATTATGGACAGATTAGAAATTAAAGGAAGATGGAACGAGCTTAAAGGCAAGATGAAACAGGCAAATGGACAGCTCACTGATGACGATCTGCAATATGAAGAAGGCAAGGATGATGAATTAGTGGGCAGGTTACAGACGAAACTAGGGAAAACAAAGGACGAAGTGGTTGAATGGATCCGTTCGTTAGGTTAGTGGTCAACAGAAAATGCTGCAGGATTTGCTCAGAATTGCGCTCGTTTGCATCATATTCTTTTTTGCAAAGGTCGCGGCGGCACAGTTTAGCGACTCGGTGCATTATTACGTCAACTATACCGTCAGCGGTATCGCTAACAAAACACAGGCGTCGGAATCGCATGTGTTCAACAACGCGGTGCGGGCGAATATTAACAGGAAAGACCTTTCATTAAACTCGAGCTTTTCATGGATATATGGAAAGCTTAATAAAGTGGTAAGCAATGATGATTACAATATCGCAATTGATTTCAATTATCGTAAAGACAGCAGCAGGTTTGATTACTGGGCGCTTGCCAATTACGACAAGAGTCTTTCACTGCAAATTAATCGCCGCCTTCAATATGGCGCCGGTGCATCTTACAATGTGATTCAAACCAGCAGGAGCCGCATCAACATCAGCAACGGGATTTTGTATGAGAACAATAATCTTCGGTTAGCCGACAATGTTTTTGATATTTATGACACGTGGAGGAATTCGCTTCGCGTGAAGTATTCGTTTAACATTGCGAATTTAATTGTTCTTGAAGGCATCCATTTTCTTCAGAACTCATTTTCTCTAAAGACGGATTATATTATCAAGTCGTCATCATCACTGTCGGTGAAGATATACAGGTGGGTGAGTTTGACCACGTCGTTTACTTATAATAAGCTGAACAGGCTAAAGCGGGAAAATTCGATATTGACGGTGGGATTGGGTTTTGAGAAGTACTTTTAATGGTTGTCTGAAAGACGAGAATATTTTTTTAATTAAAAACATTGCGTCTCCCGTCTTCCGTCTCCTTACTCCAATCCCGTCAGCACATGATTCACGACGATCAAATCGGAAGACGGTTCGCTGTCGAAGCTACCGCCAGTGATCACCACCACAAGCTCCTGTTCAGGAAATAAATAGATCCGTTGCCCGCCGCTACCTCTCGCAGAGCAGCTCATGAACTGCTTTCCACCGGCTTCCATCTCGTCGAGCCACCACATGTATCCGTAATCTTCCTCACCTGCCCCCGTTTGCTTCGCCAACGACTCCCTCACCCAGCCGGGAGGAATGACCGGCCGGCCATCCCATTGTCCGTTGTCAAGATACATCATGCCGAACTTGAGCATGTCGCGCGGCTTTAAAAACAATTGGCTCTCCATGGCTGCCTCCTGCTTTTCAGGTTCGAATTTCCACTCGTATTGCCTGATGCCCAGCGGTCCAAAAAGATTGTCGCGGGCAAACGCAACTAATTGCTGCTTCGACAGTTTTTCAATGAACCTTCCCACCATCACCGCATTTGAAAAACACGAATCTTCACTGTAGCCGCAGCTATGCCCCGTGGCCGACGACAGCAGCTCGCGTACCGTTACGGGTTGGTCGCCGTTGGCGCCGGCGCTAAAACCGGGGAAATGCGTTTCCACGGAATCATCGATGCCGCTGATGAATCCTTTACCCAATGCGATGCCCATCAGCGCCGATATTACGCTGCCCGTTGCCGCCCGCAACTGGTGTTGCGTGTTGCGGTCGTATTGATAAAAATATTCTTCTACGATCAGCTTGCCGTTTCGCGCAATCAAAATACTATGTACGTCGGGATAGGTGCCGTCTACCACTTTATCAACCATTTC
>CAMPGT010000369.1 GCA_946885665.1 uncultured Chitinophagaceae bacterium
CGTCTCACGTCTCACGTCTCACGTCTCACGTCTCACGTCTCACGTCTCACGTCTCCCGTCTCCCGTCTCACATTTCACCTTCACTTTGCCGGTGTCTCGGTTTGAAATTTAGCTTATATTTAGTTAGCAAATTATTTCGCCATGACTGCAAACACCTTTCTCAGATCTAAAATTACTGTCGATTATTTTCGCAGCAACAGAGGCTATTTTTATATTTTGGCGCTAACCGTTGGCGCTTGCTTTACTGATTCACCGAGCGGTAAAGAGCAGGTGATGATAGCGTTGCCATTAATGCTCGCATTTGAATGGACGATCCTTCTAATGGATAGATTCAGAAAGTAAAGAATAGTCTTTTGAAGATATTGAAACTGCAGGTATTGTCAGATACATATCATTTGCTTATTTCGAGCACATCTGCAAGTCGTTAGTTTTCAGATTGTAATCCTTCATCGCGGAAGCCAACGGGGGTATCGGATCGGTTTCTATCCCCGCGCCATGTGCTGGATGCGCGCATAGTCATGATTGTTCTGCGAAAAGTTTTATCTTGAAAATATTTTAACCCGAAACCGAATAGCTAATTTTAAACTTCATCCTATGCGCGCATCTTCAAACAGGATACGACTGTCCAACGATACCATGGATAGCCGTAGAAAAAGAAATGCTTTTATTGAAATAGCCAATGAAAATAAGGGTGGTTTCCCTTCGTGGGGCGATGGCTCCAGTATAAGGAGAACCGTTATTGATGCTGAAAGCGGGAGGCTCGATGCTCATTTAAGTTATGAGCTGCCCACCGATGATATCTGCGAAATGGTGAGGGCGGGAGCTGCTGATGATGTTTTTACAGTAGGTCAGTGCATTGCCATGATAAACACCGTAACGGCCTCTTTGCAGCGGCAGTCTTTGTAATCTGTATTGTCTACTACGCAATCTTTCGATCGGTGCTTCTTGTGCACACGACCTGGAGCGTTTCACGCGAAGGCGCGAAGTTCCGCAAAGGCGACAAAACCACACACCCACCGCGGCTCACGAATTGCATATATCTGCCTAAAACTCGTATGCAACGTATCATCTACCCGGCAATCGCCCTGTTTCTCGTTTCCCTATCCTCCTGCGAAGTTATCGGAGGCATCTTCAAGGCAGGCGTATGGACCGGCCTCATCCTCGTTGCCATCGTCGTGGCGCTGGTTATCTTCCTCATAACCAGGTTCCGTAAATGAACCCTTTCTTACATACCCAATAAATAAAAGGAGGCATCACTCGTTTTTCAAACTCTTCACCGGCGAGGCAACGGCATAAAGGAAACATTGCACGGCAACAGCCACAATGGCCATGATACCGGCAATACCGCCGGCAACCAAAAATAGGGAAGCATCTATAGGTACCCGGTAGGCAAAATTGCCCAACCACCCATTCATCACATACAACGCAAATGGAACCGCCACAATGAACGAAATCAACACCAGCTTTAAAAAACTACCCGTCAGCAAAGCAACGATCTGCACCACCGACGCACCCAAAACCTTCCGTATACCTATCTCCTTAATACGCCGGCTGGCCGACAAATGCGCCAGCCCAAACAAACCCAGACAACAAATAAGCAATGAAAAACCTGTTGCCATGCCAATGCCCTTCTGCCAGCGATTTTCCCGCTCAAATTCTCTGGCATTTAAGTCATTCATAAACGCATATTCAAAAACCGCATTCGGCATGGCGCTCTTGTAAGCTTTCTGCAACGCCGCAATGCCTTCCTGCATCTTACTTTTCTCCACCTTCACCCACATTTCTCCCTGCTGGTTGGCAGACTTAAAAATGACCATCGGACTGATGCGCACCCGCAGAGAATTGAAATGATAATCTTTCACGACGCCGATAATCGTCGTCCGGCGATTGTCATAGTATTCACCCAGCTTCACCGTGGCGCCGATCGGTTGCTCAATGCCGGCCTCGCGTACGAAAGATTCGTTCACGATAACCGCGTCATCATCGCCCGGAGTGGCGGCCGAAAAATTGCGACCGGCCACCAGTGGAATTTCCAACGCTGTCAAATAATTCTCATCCGTCATCTTATGAAAGGCTTCCAGCTTTTTGCCATTCACCTCCAGCGCCGAGCTCCACCCGTTATTGCCAAACGAAACGGCTTTGATGGCCGGCTCTTTTGCCAGTTCATTTGTTAAGAAACGGGTAACCGAAGCATAGTCGCGATTGCCGGAAACAGCGGTGCGGATGATCCCGTTAGGGTTGTAACCCAGATCGCTGGTGTGGATGTATTCCATTTGCCTGTAGTACACAATCGCGGAGATCAACAGGATGATGGCGGGTGTGAACTGAAGGATCACCAGCCCCCGGAAAGACAAACCCCTGCCCGCCAGCCGCGGCTTGTTGTACAATACTTCGTGCGCGTTGAATTTGGATAAAATGTATGCCGGATAGATGCCGGTCAATGCGATCACCGCCACTAACAGCAGGGTAAAAAAACCGAGTATCGACATGTCCAGGCCATCACTAAAGTGCAGCACCTTGCCTGTTAATTCATTAAACGCCGGCAGCAAAGCAGACAGCGCAAAGAGAGAAAGTACGAAGGCAACAAGGCAGTGCAGCGCCGACTCAGTCAAAAATTGAAAAATGATCTGCAATACCGACCCGCCGGAAACTTTCCGTATCCCCACTTCCTTCGACCGCTTCAGTGATCCCGCAATGCTGATATTAATAAAGTTAATGCAGGCCATCAGCAAAATAAACGCCGCTATTACAAGAAAAACGATGGAATAGGCAGACTTGCTGCCGTTAATGATGCCCGCTTCGGCATTGCCGGAAACACTCATCAGCGGATGAAAATGAATATCGCCGATGGGCTGCAGTTGGTAGCTGATGCCGGGATCGAATCCATACGTCTTAATGTTATTGGCCACCTGTTCGCGCGCATGACCCGCATACACAAGGTCAAGTTTAGCATTCACCCGGGCGACGTTTGCACCCGGGTCGAGCAGAACGAAAGTGCCCAGGTAGGCATTGAGCCATGAATTATCCTGGAACGACAACTCCATAAACGTGAAAGGAAACAACACTTCAAACTGAAGCGATGAATTGTCAGGAGGATCTGCAACAACCCCTGAAACGACCAGCGGCTTGTTCAATCGTTCGAAAGACGGATCGGCCTCGAGC
>CAMPGT010000370.1 GCA_946885665.1 uncultured Chitinophagaceae bacterium
CACTTATATCATTGGCGACAATAACATGGCGCTGCGCGCGGCCGCCGGACAGGCATCGGCACTTGGCTATGAAACGAGGATCATCACTTCCACCATGAGCGGCGACGCAGAAGAGGCAGCAAAAAAATGGGCCGACGATGTACTTGCCCACAAGTCGCAAAAAAAATATTGCCTGGTGGCCGGCGGTGAAACAACCGTTAAGGTAACCGGCAGCGGCAAAGGAGGGCGCAACCAGCAGTTTGCCCTGGCAGCCGGCATCGCCCTGCAGCACGAACCGAATATCTCTTTGCTTGCCGCCGGCACCGATGGCAACGACGGACCTACAGACGCCGCAGGCGCCGTCGTTGATCATGATACCATGGCAGCAGCACGCGACAAAGGACTGGATGCGGAGAAGTATTTAAGGAACAACGATGCCTATACGTTTTTTGACCGTTCCGGCGGACTGTTGAAGACCGGCCCCACACAAACGAATGTGATGGATATTGTCGTCACCCTGATCAATTGACATATTTATCCTTTAAATTTATCTCTCTAAAAGATTCCCTTTCATTATGCAGTTGTTCAACACTTCGCAGATACATGCATGGGATGATTATACCATCAGGTACGAGCCCGTCACTTCCATAGAACTGATGGAACGCGCCGCCAGGGCATGTTACGACTGGCTGATGAATAACGGCTACAAGGGAAAACCATTTTCCATATTCTGCGGCAAAGGCAATAACGGCGGCGACGGACTTGCCATCGCGCGTATGCTGGCCGTTACCGGCCACCAGGTAAATGTGTACATCCTTGAGTTCGGCCACCTCGGCACAATTGATTTCCAGCAGAACCTGGGCTTGCTCCACGGCTCCTCCGCGGAAATATTTTTCATCTCCAGTGAAAGCGCTATTTATCCTGTGCCCGATGAACATGTGATCATCGATGCGCTGCTCGGATCTGGCCTGAACCGGGTGCTGGAAGGGCTCACTGCTGCACTTGTGCATCACGTGAACAATGCCGGGCATGACATTATCTCGATCGATGTTCCCACCGGGTTGTTCACCGATAAAAACCCGCCGAATAATGTTGTGGTGCGGGCCACCCATACGTTAAGCTTCCAATCGCATAAGCTGGCGTTCCTGATGAAGGAGAACCAGGAATATATCGGGCAGTTGCATATTCTCGACATCGGATTGCACCCGCAATTTCTTGCAGAAACCGAATCAGTTTATCATCTCATCGATGAACATCTTGTACGGTCAATCATTAAACCGCGCAAGCGCTTTTCGCACAAGGGCGATTACGGAAGCGGTGCGCTGATAGCGGGAAGCAAAGGAATGATGGGCGCCGCCGCGCTGTGTGCCCGGGCGTTTATGCGGAGTGGCGCGGGCAAGCTCACCTGTCATGTTCCGGGTATTGGATACGATATTATACAGGTGTCGGCGCCCGAAGCGATGGCAGTCGTCGAAGGCAATGATCATGTACAAACGATGAGCAGCATGGAAAAATATGATGTGCTGGCCGTGGGACCGGGTCTCGGGAAACACGATGGACAGGAAAAACTATTTTCGGATATATTTGACCGTTACCATCAACCGGTTGTGATAGATGCAGATGGGCTGAACGTCCTTGCCAGGCATACACCTCTGCTGAAGCAATTGCCGCCTTTTTCTGTGTTAACGCCACATGTTGGTGAGTTCAACCGCCTGTTCGGATCTTTTGGTACAGATGCCGAACGGATGGAAGCGGCGATGCAGCAGGCGAAGGACCTCAATGTGCTGATCGTGTTGAAGGGTCCCTACTCTTTTGTAGCAACTCCGGGTGGAAAAGGTTATTTCAACAGTACGGGCAATGCCGGCATGGCAACGGGCGGCAGCGGCGACGTACTGACAGGCCTGATTGCCGGATTGATTTGCCAGGGTTATCCCCCCGAGCATGCAGCTATTGCAGGAGTTTATTTACACGGATATTCAGGAGATCTTGCCGCGGCGTCTAATTCGCAGGCTTCGCTGATGGCGTCGGACATCATCAACTATTTAGGACAGGCCTTCCGGCATTTCGAATGATCATTTCATTACCAGCCTTCTCATTGAAAAGATAATCCCGGTGTGCAGTCCCTCATGAAACTGCAGAAGAGCAATGGCATCGTCGATGTTGTTGATGCGCACATCGTAGCGCGTATTGAAAGGAACGATCGTGTCAAATATATTATTTTGGTAATCGCGGACCAGCAGATCGAGTGATGAAAAAAGCATTTCCTTCACGGCATCTTCCTCATCACTTTCATAAAAACGTTCGGGTCTCGATCCGGATGTAAAATTCGTAAACTTTTGTTCGGGTATCGCGGGATTGAGTCCGCCGCGCAGGTAGCAGATGTTTTGCTGTGCGGCGATAAGATGACCCATGTTCCAGAGGATATTATTATTGAAGCCGTGGGGAATGATATTGAGTTTTTCGAGAGAAAGTTCTTTCACGATGCTCATCACATATTCCCTTGTTTTACGGATTTGTTCAATGTTGATTTTCATAGCGGCGAAGGTACAGTTCGTAGCTTTCATCATCAAAACAGCAAAAGATCACTGTGAGGTCGTTGTGATGTTCCAGGAAAGTGTCGACGGTGTTGGCGGCTATTTGTGCGGCTTTGTCCTTTGGAAAGTGATAAACGCCCGTGCTGATAGAAGGGAAAGCGATGGTATGGCAATGATGCTCATTGGCAAGCTGCAGGGCGTTGCGATAGGCATTTGCCAGCAACTGTTCTTCATTGTTTTTTCCGCCGTTCCATACGGGACCTACTGCATGGATCACATATTTTGCGGGTAGATTGCCCGCGGTTGTGATGACTGCTTCGCCGGTTTTGCAGGGCCAGTGTGTGGCGCGGATTTTTTTACAGGCTTCGAGAATGGAAGGTCCGCCGGCGCGGTGAATGGCGCCGTCTACTCCCCCGCCGCCCATGAGGGAGGAGTTTGCCGCATTTACGATTGCATCGGCTTTTACTTTGGTGATATCGTCTTTGATGATGCGGATCAAAAGTTGAAAGTTATTGCCGTTTGCTGTCTCCCGTCTCACCATTGCCTATTGCCTATTGTCCACCCCCGGCGCTGCGCGCCACCCCCGCCAGCGGGGGAAACATCTCCCGTCTCCCGTCTTCCGTCTCCAGTCT
>CAMPGT010000371.1 GCA_946885665.1 uncultured Chitinophagaceae bacterium
ATCGTTTTTTATCGGCAAAAACGATGGGTGCATGTTTTTGTGCAGCTATTTCCAGAAATACTTCATCCGTTTCATAAAACGATTCGCCGATAACAACCGTTACCCCTTTCTTGATAATGCCCGCTTTTTCCGCTGCAATCAGCGGTAAGGTGTCGCCCAGCAAATTCATGTGGTCCATTCCAATGTTGGTGATAACGGTTAGATCGGGGTCGATCACATTGGTGCTGTCGAGCCGGCCACCGAGTCCTGTTTCAATAACGGCAACGTCTATGCGCTCGCTCACAAAATAATCGAAGGCCATACCAACGGTGAGCTCAAAAAAAGAGGGATTGATCTCATCGATGAGTGACAGGGTGCGGCTGGTAAAGTCGATTACAAATTCTTCACTGATCATTTCGCCGTTTATCCTGATCCTTTCCCTGAAGTCGCGCAGATGCGGTGAAGTGTATAATCCCGTTTTGTAGCCACATTCCTGTAGAATGGCGGCGAGCATGTGGCTGCACGACCCTTTTCCATTTGTGCCCGCGATGTGGATGCTTCTGAATTTGTTTTGCGGATCGCCCAGTCGTTCGCAAATGGCGTAAGTGTTGATGAGATTTGGCCTGATGGCAGATGGGCCTGAACGGCTGAACATCGGTAACCTGCTGAAAAGGAAGTCGATCGTTTCCCTGTAGGTCATTCTTTTCAGTAGATTAGTTGAACATCAGCTTTTAAGTCTGAAATTGAATTGCAGCGTACCGGTGGATTCTTCTTTGCCGGGGTTGAATTTTACCTGTTTAGCTTTGCGAATCGCTATTTCTTTGAGAGATGCGTCTGAAGTGGTGGAACCACGTGGCTGGTATTCTGCGGAGATCACTTTTCCGGAAGCGTCAACGCGGATATCGACGGCCACTTTTGCATTCTCATTAAAGTCATCCTCGAATGAAGGTGTGCGTATGATCCTGCGGCCGCTCAAGCCACGAAGCAATGCCACACCTGAGTTGCCATTACCGCCTCCTGTGTAGTTATCCGATTCGGGGTTGCCACCAGGTGCGCCCTGGTCGCCACGACCGCCGGCAATACCTTCATTGCCGCCTTTTTTGTAGGCATCGGCCTCGTTGCCACCGGTACCGGTTCCCTTCACTCCTTTAAACACTGCCTTTGGCCTGGGCGGTGTTGGGGCAGGGGGATCGTTGGAAGGCTGTGGTGCCTTTACGGGTTTGGAAACGGCCTCGTTTTTTTCAGGAACTTTTTTCGCCTCTGGTTTTGTAACGGGTGGCTTTGTTACCACAGGCGCCTCTTCATCTTTCTCGTCGGTCAAAAAATCTTTCACGGGCTCAGCGGGTGTAGCCACTTGTTTCGGCGGTGTGTAGCTTTGTTTGTCTTGCGGCGCCGGCTTGCCCGGCAGGAAAGCCTGGTTGTCGCCGAGGCCCTGGTCGCTGTTGCCAAGATTTACTTCAATGCCTTCTTCATCCGGCGGAGGGGGAATGTCGGGAATCGTCCACTTTACAAATATCATGATGATGAGCAGCAGCAGGCAAACCATCAGCGTGTAGCCGGATGCCTTGATATTTTTCTGCGTTTCAAAATGATCTGCCGCCATGTGGCAAAATTAAGTTAAAAGTTAAAAGTCAAAAGTTAAAAGTCTGCCGTTTCCCGCCTCGCGTTTACTTTGCAAAATCCCTCTCAAAATCCCCTTCTATTCTTTCCTTCGGCGGATTGAAATATCCGTATTTCAAGTTAGGAAATTCTTCTTTGATCAGTTCCATCAACTGCTTAATGCCCATTATCTCGCCGGTTTCCACAACGCCTGTTTTTCCGAGATACCAGTCGGGATCGATATTAAAATTTCTCCATTGTATCATCGACAGGCCTGTATCGCTGATCAGTTTTCGCAGCGCCTCATATTCCTGCACGCTGTCGGTCATTCCCGGAAATACAAAATAATTTATGCTCGACCATCCGCCATAATGATGCACCACCTTCAAACTTTCCACAATGTCTTCGAATATATAGTTGTTCGGGCGGTAATATTTTTCATAAACATCTTTGCGTGCGGAGTTCGTGCTTACACGAATTGAATTGAGCCCCGCTTCGCACAGCGCCCTTACTGCGGCAGGTTTGGACCCATTCGTATTGATGTTGAGGCTACCGCGCGAAGTATGCTTCCTGATTTCAAGTATCGATTCGCGGATGGTTTCCCACATCAGCAACGGCTCGCCTTCACATCCCTGCCCGAAACTCACAATAGGGAACGGCGCCGTTTCTAAATGGGGAACGGTAAATTCAACAATCTCTTCGGCGGTGGGTTTGAAGGTGAGCCTGTCTTGCGTGGAGACGATCGTTTCGTCTTGCGGCTGAAAAGAAATGCAGCCGATACAATTGGCATTGCAGGCCGGCGATGTAGGCACCGGGCATTCCCATCTTCCGGAAAAAAAGTTTCTCGCTGCGGGGCAATGGTAGGTAAGGCAGCAATTATCGGCAAGGTGTTTCAGCAGCCGGTTATGCGGGTAAGCGTTGATGATGTTCTTTACGCCGTCGTGTATCACTTCATCTTTATAGCCCGCGGCTTCCTGCCTGATGTCTTGTTCAATTCGTACGGTGGGCACATAAAATTTATCGTTGTTCCATCCGGCGGCGGTGTAGCAAAAAAGGGGAAGCAACGGTGCGCCGGGTTCGGTTTCATAGGCTGCGAGGAACAGTCCCGTGTGTGCGGGTGGGATGAAGGCCGCCACGGCCCATCCTTTGTTGCAGAGGCGCATCTCGCCGGTTTTGACGTCTATGCCGATGGCCTTTCTGCCCGGAAGTTCATAGAGCGATCCTCCCGCCGGCAGTTCTATCCAGTCTTCAGAGGGAACCTCAAAGGCGTCCCATCCGCTTCTGCCGGTGGCGTAGAGGGTTATGTCTTCAAAGATGTTTCCTTTACCGTCGGAGTAGAGGAGATATGGGGAGAGGTGTTTCAATGTTAGGTTGTTTTAGTGGACGAAATGGGAATGGGGAGGGGATAGTGAAATTTGATTTAACACTGCTTAACATTTTATATATTCACTTTTTGTTTGAATGTTTTAGACGTTCATCAAAACAATATATTGCACATTGTAGGTCCACCCCCGGCGCTTCGCGCCACCCCCGCCAGCGGGGGACACGTTTGCCCACTCCCCACTG
>CAMPGT010000372.1 GCA_946885665.1 uncultured Chitinophagaceae bacterium
CCCGCTGGCGGGGCTCGACGATGAAGCTGCGGTGACCTTTCCCCCGCTGGCGGGGCTCGACGATGAAGCTGCGGTGACCTTTCCCCCGCTGGCGGGGGTGGCGCGAAGCGCCGGGGGTGGACCTCATCCCGTAAAAAACGCGGCAGTCAAAACACTATAACCCCTGCCGATTGCCGTCTCACTTTTCACGTCTCACGTTCCTCACCCTCGGAAACGCAATCACAAACCACGCTGTATATTTCTCCGGCTCTCGTTGCAGAGACGCATCGATCTCCTCCATGCTCATAAACACATGATCCTTTACTTCGCCAATATCAGGAACAACCGGCCCGTCATATCTCCCAAAAAACACATGATCGAACTCATGTTCCGTGAGTCCATTTGCAAACGACGCTTTATATGTGAAAGAAAAAACTTCGTTGAGCGGAACTTCAAAACCCATCTCTTCCCTCAATCTTCGGGATGCCGCAGCGTCCGTATCCTCTCCCGGTGATGGATGACTGCAGCACGCATTAGTCCAAAGCCCCGCGCTGTGATATTTGTTATCGGAGCGTTGCTGCAACAGCATCTCACCTTTCGCATTAAAAATAAAGACACTGAAGGCGCGGTGGAGCAAAGCTTTCCTGTGCGCTTCCATTTTCTCCATTGTACCCATCGGTTCGTCTGCTTCGTTCACCAGGATAACTTCCTGAATGCTGTCGTCCATTAAAAAAATTTAGCTGTAGCCGGAAAATTACAAGGTAGGATTCAATAAAACGCCCGCATCCTGTAAAAATTTAACCGTGTCGGTCAAATGAGGACTCGATTGCAGTGCCTGGAGATGGCGAAAGTGGTGAAGGTCGGTGCCCAGAAGATCAACATATTTACTTTTAATCAAATGATTGGCCAGTTCGAGGGGTGCCTTGCCGTAATACCCGGTAAGTGAAAGGAGGTTTATTTGGAAATAATATCCCGCCTCGCGCAGCTCATCGTATATCTCCCGGTTGCGCAAAAAATAGGCGTAGCGTTCCGGGTGCGCAAGCACCGGTTGATACCCCGCCATTTGCAATGCAAAAAGTTTTTCTTTGAGGTCAAGCGGCGGACTTACAAATGAAAACTCAACCAGCACCCAGTTGCCTTTTATGGTGAGCAACTTCTGCTCTTCTTCGAGGAGCTCGTCAATGTGATAATCGAGAAAATATTCGGCCCCGAATTTTATCGGCACTTTCATGTTTTGGGCGGCAAGCTCCGTCTTCAATTCCTCAAATGCCGGCGTGATTGTTTGCACGTTGTTTTTGAAGATGTCCCACAGGATGTGTGGGGTGGCAATGAATTTTTGGTATCCCATCTCCATCAGCCCCTGCATCAACTTAACCGATGTTTCCGGATCTGGCGAGCCGTCGTCGATGCCGGGCACGAGGTGCGAGTGCATATCCGTCACAATGCCACTCAGGTCGGGTCTTTCTTTTGTTTTTTTTCTAAAAATCGACAACATTATATTGCTATACTCGGTTTAGTAAATCTAAAACGCCATCTGGAACTCGTTGTAAACACTGGCAATACCTTCGCGCAGTTTGATCTTCGGCTTCCATCCCAGTTGTGTCAGTTTCGACGTATCCATCAGCTTTCGCGGGGTACCGTCGGGTTTGCTGTGATCGAACCGGATCTCCCCTTCATATTCCGTAACCGATTTGATCAGCTCAGCCAGCTCGCGTATCGTGATGTCTTCTCCCCAGCCAATGTTCACAAATTCCTTACCGCTGTAGTTTTGCATCAGGAAAAAGCAGGCGTCGGCAAAATCATCTGTGTGCAAAAATTCCCGCCGTGCGTTTCCTGTTCCCCATACTGTCACGAATGGTTGAGCGTTCACTTTCGCTTCGTGAAATTTACGCAGCAAGGCAGGCAGCACGTGTGAGTTTTCGGGATGATAGTTGTCGTTCGGACCGTAAAGATTGGTCGGCATTACAGAGATAAAATCCGCTCCATATTGATCGCGGTAGGCCTCGCACATTTTAAGGCCGGCAATTTTCGCTACGGCATAAGGCTCGTTGGTATGCTCCAGCGGACCTGTGAGCAAATAGTCTTCGCGCAACGGCTGTGGCGCCATTTTAGGATAGATGCAAGATGATCCGAGGAACATCATTTTTCTTACACCATTACGGTATGCCGCATCGATCACGTTACACTCGATCATCAGGTTTTCATAAATAAATTCAGCGCGGTATTTATTGTTCGAATAAATGCCACCCACTTTTGCTGCTGCCAGAAACACGTGATCAGGTTTTTCGTGCGCGAAAAAATCGTTCACCAGTTGCTGGTTGCGGAGGTCAAGTTCGGATGAAGTGCGCACCACGATGTTGGTAAATCCTTCTTCTTCCAACTTGCGGGAAATCGACGATCCCACCATACCACGGTGTCCCGCTATATAAATCTTGTCACTTTTCTTCATCATACTATTTATTCAAATTGATTGTTCACATAAAAGCCGGAGTCCTTCAGAAGCTTTTCTCTTCTGAAAAGCTCGATATCCGATCTAACCATTTCCCGAACCAGCGCCTCGAGGTCGTATTCCGGTGTCCATCCAAGTTTTTGTTGAGCTTTTGAGGGATCGCCCACCAGATAATCCACCTCTGTGGGCCGGTAATATTTCGGGTCGATGGCCACCACTACTTTTCCGGGTTCAATAGCAATTGCGGGATCCGACACTTTCGCCACAATCGCCGTTTCTTTTTCGCCGGCGCCTTTAAATTCTATTGTGATGCCCGCCTCCCGGAACGCCATTTTCACAAAGTCGCGCACCGACGTGGTGATACCCGTCGCGATCACATAATCTTCCGGTACAAGCTGTTGCAACATCAGCCACATGGCCTCCGCATAATCTTTTGCGTGGCCCCAGTCTCTCTTCGCGTCCAAATTACCTAAATAGATCTTATCCTGCAATCCGAACACAATGCGTGCAATGCCCCTGGTGATCTTGCGCGTAACGAAAGTTTCGCCGCGTACAGGCGATTCGTGATTGAAGAGAATGCCGTTTACAGCGTACATGCCGTAAGCCTCACGATAGTTGACGGTTATCCAGTAGGCGTAGAGCTTCGCCACCGCATATGGCGACCTGGGATAAAAAGGCGTTTGTTCGTTTTGCGGTATGGCCTGCACTTTTCC
>CAMPGT010000373.1 GCA_946885665.1 uncultured Chitinophagaceae bacterium
CGGACAGGCACACCTGAAAACTGCTTTTGCCCTTTATTATAATTCTTTTTTTGAGCCGGGTGAGAAACGCGCTGCAGAGTTGCGGTTCCTTGCCAATATCGAAGTTGGCTTTCATGAACAAACGCGCCTGCAGCCGGAAATAGCGGAAGCGCTTAACGCGGGGCAGGTGCGGCCCGATGAACTGCTGGAGGCGTTGTCGTCGCTGTTATCGCAGCGGGCGGGATTCTGGAGGCGGCTGCTGTTCGCAGCGCGTTCGTTGGTGGGAAGTCATGGTCCGCTAAATAAAAAAGCTGAGGAGCTTGCGGCGCTGCTGTCGCAACGCATGCGCCGCGTGTTGACCGAACACCTGATGACACTCACGTTGCCACCTAACCGTTGTTTGCAGCTCGGCACCGATCTGCAGATGCCATATCCCGAACTGCTCCGGCAAATTGATAATCCTGAACTGGCGGCGTTTCTGTCGCGGGTGGATCCCACGACAAACAGTTTAACGGAAACCGGGGCAACAGACTGGGCCGACCTCCCGGAGCGGATGCACTACATTGCCGACCTGTTCCGGTGCTGCCACCAGGACGAGCACCTGTTTGAACCGGTTCATTTTAACAGCGAAGTTTCGTCACTCCAATTTTAAAGGAGGAAGCACAGGGTGATCCGTTTTGAAAGTGGTACCCAATGTTTGCGCGATGGTGGCCGCCACCTGTCCCTGGTGCAACTGTTCCTTTTTGGTGGATTCGCCAACCGCCGGAACAGACGGTCCAATCGCGGCGATCCATATCTGGCTGGCGCCCGGTATTTCATCTCCATGGTGCTTCCACTTTCCTTCGGCTGCCGCCCCGCGCCCATGATCGGTGGTGATGATTAGCGTGGTCTTGTTGGCGTATTGCGGATCTGACTGGATATATTCCCACAATTGCTTTATCCAGGCGTCACTTTTTTGTGCGGCGTCAAGGTAATAATCGTACAACCCCGCGTGCGCAAATTCATCCGTGTCGCCCAGCCCAAAATGAATCACGCGGGGCTTATTCGCTTTCATGTATTCAAACCCGATATTGAACGTCGCCACATCCAGTCTTTCGCCACCATGAAAAAGGTCGGGCACCTGGTGCTGCAAACTGTTGAACAGCTTCTGGCGCTCGTTCAGCTTGCCTGGAACATCGCGAAATCCATCGTTGACCAGGAACCCGCTTCTTTTCTCATTAAATATATAGGCGAACACATCCCACGAACCAAACACGGCGATCTTATTTTTAAAAGCCGGTTGTTTATTGAGGAACTCAAAAACATTTTCGTTCCTGTTAGGGATCTTATCATTTGAGTTCACTGCCGTATCCGGGTAGCCGGTAAAAATTTCATTGTATCCCGGGTACGAAAACCAGTACGGGTTGGCATTGTCCACATAACTTCCAAGATTTCTGTTGCCGAGTATTACACCTTTGCTGGCGATAACCGACCACAGGAAAGGCATCAGCTTTTCCCTTCTTTCTCGTGGCGATGGCGCCCAGAAATTTTTCTGTACATAACGGGTACTGTAAGCCGCGGCGGTATCGAAAGAAAGCAGGCTGTCGGCTCCGCCGAATATTTCCTGCCAGCGCATCCCGTCCAGGGTTACTACTACAATATTTTGTGATGGTTTCAACTGCGCGAACGACATGGTGCAGGCGCCAACGGCCAGGAGCAAAACGATGAAAAAATTTTTCATGATGAAGAATGATTAATGTACATTCATAGAAGGTAAATTAGTTAAATTAAATTGATATTTAATCAAGAAAACTGCCGGTTCGTTCTGGCAGGATAGTTGCTTCTTCTGATCCTGTCCCACCTCACATTAAGGAATGTTTAAGTTTGACATTCACTTGATGTTGCGATTGTATTCGGTTTATTTTTATCAAAATTTTTAAACTTCACGTGAGTATCACAGTTAGTCACTACATCATCACTCCTTTTTAAAAAACCAAAACGTAACACATGCGCAAGAATCATTTTTATGGGTACAGGATGATCGCTTCACTTGTACTGTGGCTGTTGCCGTTCGCGGTTATGGCCCAGGAGGTAATTACAGGCACGATCACTTCGGCGAAGGATCAGCGCCCGTTAGAAGGAATTTCGATTACGGTGAAAGGTACCAACAGGGGCGTATCGACCGATGCGAACGGGAACTTTTCGATCAGTGCCCGCAGCGGCGATGTGCTGGTGCTGTCGGGCGTAGGCGTTACCACCTCGGAAATCAAAGTAAACGCCTCCGTCATCAATGCAGAATTAAGTGAAACTTCGGAGGCCCTGGGCGAGGTGGTCGTCACGGCGCTGGGTGTACGAAGAGAAATCAAGAGGCTCGGCTATGCCGTGCAGGAAGTAAAAGGCTCGGAACTGGACAAGGCGCGCGAAACGAATTTCGTGAGCGGGCTCGCGGGCAAAGTTGCCGGTGTCCAGGTAATGACGAGCCCCAGTGGAGTGGGAGGGTCGGCACGAATAACGATTCGCGGCGACAAATCGCTCGACATCAATAAAAACCAACCTTTGTTTGTGATTGATGGTGTGCCCATCACTAACGAACTAACGGGATCGAGTGGCCGAAGCTTTCAGGAAATTGACTATGGCAATGGCGCTTCAATGATCAATCCCGATGATATAGAAACCATGACCGTGCTGAAAGGCGCGAACGCTTCTGCGCTGTATGGTTCGAGAGCGGCAAACGGCGTCATTGTGATCACCACCAAGTCGGGCAAGGGCGCCAAAGGCATCGGCGTTTCGGTGAACACCGGCGTTACCATCGAAGATCCATTGGTGCTGCCCGAGTTTCAAAAAGTATATGGCCAGGGAAATAATGGTGCGTTCAGCTTCATTGATGGCAAGAATGGCGGCGTTAACGATGGTGTGGATGAAAGCTGGGGACCGAGAATGGATGGCAGTCTCGTTGCGCAACACAATTCTCCTACCACAAATGGTTACAGGGGCGGCGACATCAATCTTATTGATGATGGTATCCTCGGCAGTGCGGCCGACCTTGCCGCCCGCGGCGACATTACGCCCACACCTTTTGTGCCGGG
>CAMPGT010000374.1 GCA_946885665.1 uncultured Chitinophagaceae bacterium
CTCCAAGCAATCCCGTCACAACAATCAACCCCGCTTCACCTAGTCCAATCAAAGCACCAATACGTTGCGTGAGAATACCATCATTCCCCGCATTTATTTTCAACGCAAGTATCAACCACAAAACAAACAGCCCAACAAACCCCGATAAAAAACACCAAAAAGGCGGCTGATCAATTATGACCGCCACAACAAGAGCAGCCAGCGCAATGCTCCACCAGGGCAAATAAAGTCCAAAGGCAAAAGCCAGTAACGCCGTCAACAATATGGAAACAATAAACTTCATCTCAATCTGAATTTAATGACACCCTTTACTCTCTCATCCTCCCCTTCATTTTTTTTCATCACCCACAAGCGATAATATTTTCCTGCGGCCCAATCATCAATAAACCTGTCGTAATCAATACTGCCCGGGTTGCCCGACTGTCCGCCGGGAAAAATTCCATAAGCCTCCGTTTCGTCGGTGAGCTGCACCACCATTCTCCAACTCGGTCCATGAAACTGCTTTGTAGCGTTGATAACGTTTAGACCTCCGCCCACGTTCAGATGAAACCTGCTTAACGCTTCCATTCGCAACAAATGGCGTATGCCCGTGTCCTTGAACCTTCCCCATTTCAACCTGCCTTCTTTTTCGGTAATGCTTAAAGTCGTTACCGCCTTTTTAAACGCTGCCACCACGAGTTGCTGCAACGTTTCTTTTTCCGGCGTCTGAATATTATCAATAAACGAAAAGGCAGAATCACGCTTCAGGGCGTCGATCAACGTATAGGCATCCGGTAACTCTTTGCTGCCCTGCACCTGCGCAAACTCATCATCCCACACCATCTGCTCAAGTGCATTGAACCATGTGGTAAAAACGGTTGGACCTGTTTCCTCGGCATCGTTCCGCATGTTCCACGCTCTTATCATTTCCAAAAATCTCAACTCATCCGTGTTTAGTTGTCCCGACGGCACATTCGCCAACAAAAAAGGAATCACTGTTGCTGCAAACGCATTGAAATTTTCATTCTGCATCTGCTGCATGTCTGCCGGCGTAATATTATCCATTCGCGCAAGCATCCTGTTGATCTGCAACCCCCGGTATACATCATAACTTCCACCCAGGTAATACGGATAGGAAGTGTCGGCGGCAACCTGGTTGGCGCTGCTCACGAAACCACGCGCAGGGTTCTTCATGTGCGGGTTCTCATTTTGCGGAATACTGTCTTTCCATACAAATTTTGAATCAACGCCGGGCATAATGAAGTCGCCCTGCCTGTACCACTTTGCCGGAAATTCACCCTGTTGCCACAATGCGATGTCGCCCGACTTACTCGCAAACGCAAAATTTTGACCGGGGCACGTGAAATATTGCAGGGCATCCAGGTAATCTTCATAATTTTTTGCCTTGTTCAGCAAGCTGAAAGTTTTGAGTTCGTTAGATGCCTCGTGCGCCTTCCAGTGCACCGCAAGATTGAGGTTGGCGCCTACCCTTCCTCTTCCGTTGAAATGGCCGTCGAACATCACGGGTCCAAAAACAGTATAGGCCACGGTATCCGAGAAATGGGAACCGTCTTTCATCGTGTAAGTTTCAATCTGCATTTCGGCTTTTGTCCATGCATTATTATACCAGTACTCCGTCTTATTGTCGTCGTTGAACTGAATGCTGTAATAATCCAGTACATCGCGCGCGGCATTCGTCATGCCCCATGCAATGGAATCGTTAAATCCGATGATGATCGAAGGAGTGCCCGGCAGGCTCACTCCATACACATTCTTCTGCGGTGTCGAAATTTGCATTTCGTACCACAGCGAAGGCAGGTTCAATCCAAGGTGAGGATCGTTGCACAGAATCGGTCTGCCGCTTTTTGTTTTCGCTCCCGCTGCTACCCAGTTATTGCTGCCGTTATCCTTATCTGTTTTGACGGTCTGCACGTTCACCGGGCGCTTCCACTGGAAATACAAAGAATCGGCATAGGCAGGAACCGCAGTATCCACACCGGGTGCGTGAAACAATGTGCCCTTTGGTATCACCGGATCCGATGAATCCGACATCAGCGGATATAATTTATTGTAGTCTTCTTCGGAGAAAAATGATTTCGCATTGGTGTATTCAATATCGCTGCCGCCGCCGGTAAGATCGAGGCTCAAATACATCAACAGCAGCGCCGTTTTCAGGTTGCTCCATTTTTCGGGTTTGTAGTTCAGCAGGCGATACTCCAGTGGCAGCGAAGAAACGGTAAGCGATGCAACATACGCGTTCACTCCTTCGGTGTATGCATTGATCTGCATCCTGGTTTCTTCATCTTCCATCATTTTTGTCAGCGACCTGCGCGCACCATACACCATTCCCATTCTTCGCATGTTGCGGTCGTTATTGAGGTAGGCGCTGTCGGGGCCCGCACCCAGGATTTCGGTGAGGCGCCCGGCGGCGGCGTATGTTTGAAACTCCATCTGCCACAGCCTGAACTTTGCGTGCAGGTATCCCTGTACGAAGCACGCATCGCGGTCGTCCTGCGCAAACACATGCGGCACCAGGCGCTCATCAAAATAAATATCCGCATCGTGACCAATTCCCGGCACAATCATTTCATCTGAAAAATCATGTTCAACCGCTTCGGCATTCTGCCAAAAGCCATGCTGAGGAGAAAAAAAACTTCCGAAGGGAGGTGTTTTACCAAATGAAACGCTGAGGATGATAATTACAATAAGCGTAATTACCAGTGAAACAAGCAATTTAACCACCTTCATTGCATAAAACTAATTATTCTGCAGCATATTTACCAGCCTTTCCACTTCCTGTTCGGTATTGAAAGCATGAAGCACCACCCTCAGCCTTTCCTCGCCTTTCGGCACACTTGGATACAATATTGCGCGAACGTCCAACCCTTCCTGCTGCAGCCGTTTTTCCATATTCTTCACCTCCTCGTTACCAGGGATGATTACACCCTGGATCGGGGTAACACTGTCGCATAAACGAAGGTTGCAATTATTTTCACGGAATATCCCGACCAGTGCGTCGAGTTGCTTTCTTTCTTCCAGCATGGTCGGATAAATTG
>CAMPGT010000375.1 GCA_946885665.1 uncultured Chitinophagaceae bacterium
GGGCGGGTCTTTCTATCAACGATCTCGACGTCATTGAACTGAACGAGGCATTCGCGTCTCAATCCATTGCCTGCATCAGGGAACTCGATGTTGATCCGTCTAAGGTAAATGTGAATGGTGGGGCAATTGCGCTGGGGCATCCTTTGGGATGCAGTGGCGTCAGGATTTCAGCTACGCTGCTGCATGAAATGGAGCGCCGCAATGTGCGTTATGGCCTGGCTACTATGTGTGTGGGGGTGGGGCAGGGCGCGGCAGTGGTCTTTGAGCGCGAAAAAGCGCTTTTATAAAAAAATAAATTCTTTCACTTCTTCAAAATTCATAACAATCGATTCTCCGGAGGGTATATTCTTCACCCTTAACCTTCCCTCCTCATTCAATGTAGCGATGTAGGGAATATTTTTTCTTTTCGCGTATTTGAATTGCTTCTCTTCTTTTTCAAAATCGGGATAGAGTTCGCAACTCACGCCGTTCGCACGCAGCGCGTTGATAACATCAAAGATCATCTTCACTTTTTCCTCACCTTCATTAAAAAACAAAACTTTCGTGGAAGTGAAAAGTTCGGCCGGGAAAAGTTGCATCTCCTCCAGCACATCGTAAATCCTGTCAACACCAAAAGAAATACCGACGCCCGGTATGTTCGGAACACCAAATAAACCTGTAAGGTCATCGTACCTTCCTCCTCCTCCAATGCTTCCCATTTTTATATGCGCAGGCGCCTTTGCTTCGAAAATAATTCCGGTGTAATAATTCAATCCGCGGGCAAGCGTAAAATCAACGGTTAGCGGGATGTGGCCGCTTGTTTTTTCAAGGATAAAGTTGAGTTCATTTATTCCGGCAACGGCAAATTCGTTCTCGTCAAATAATAATTTCAACTGTTCGAGCTTTTGATTGTTGTCGCCTTCAATCAGCAGGTATCGTTCTATTAAAGAAATCTGGCTGTCGTTCAGGCCTTTTTCTGTGAGCTCGGCTTTCACTTTTTCAATACCTGTCTTGTCGAGCTTGTCGATAGCCACCGTGATATCCGTAAAATGTTCGTCGCCACAAATTTTGGCCAGCGCGGCAAGTATCTTTCTCGAATTGAACCTTAGTTCGTAGCCCTCCATCTTCAGTTGTGTAAACACCTGGTGGTAGATGTAAGCAAGATCCACCTCGTTCAGGAGCGACTTGCTCCCCACTACGTCCGCATCGCACTGGTAGAATTCGCGGTAACGGCCCTTCTGCGGCCTGTCGGCGCGCCAAACCGGTTGTACCTGGTACCGTTTGAAAGGGAACACCAGTGTGCCGTGGTTCATGGCAACGTACCGTGCAAAGGGGATCGTAAGATCGTAGCGAAGGGCCCGTTCGGTAAGGTTTTTATCGTTCCTGCCCTGCAGGGCGTTTTCGAACGCCAGCCTCGACTTTTCAATATTTTTCGGGTCGTTCAACCCATTATTGAGAATGCGGAATATTAGTTTATCGCCTTCCTCGCCATACTTGCCCATCAGTGTTTCCAGGTTTTCCATGGCGGGCGTTTCCAGCGGCTGAAATCCATACAATTCAAATACCCGCCTGATGGTGGATAATATATAATTACGTTTTCTTACTGTTTCTGCTGAAAAATCCCGCGTTCCCTGTGGCAGTCCCGGCTTTGCCATTATTGATTTGTTAAGGATGCAAGATTAGAACTTAAAACTTAAAAGTTAAAAGTTAAAACGAAGAGCATTTCATCTGCAAAACTATTTACTCCCCACTCCCTACTCCCCACTACCCATTGCCCACTCCCCATCGCCAGTTTTAACTTTTAACTTTTAACTTTTAACTTTTTCATATCTTTCTCCCTTATGGCTACTGATTTTGAAGAAAAACGAAAGAAGGCCTACGTTAACAGGCGTTCCCTGATGGATTTGGGAATGGGCATTATTTATGCAGGTATGGGTGGATTTTTTTTATTATCAGAATTTTTTGGGGTCATTATGGAATTTCCTCCAAAACCTTTCTCATATATATTCGGAGGTTTGTGCCTTATTTATGGTGGTTTCCGAATATACAGGGGCGTCAGGAAAAACTATTTTAATTAAAAATTAATTGAAGCAATTTGTGAAAGGTTATAAATTGATATTTTCCTTTTTCCTACTTGCGTTGACAACCGGCAGCTGTGGAGGTTCGTCTGAAAACCAACCAATGGAAACGACTACCAGCGGATTGATCCACATCAGCGTGGACGAATCTTTCAAACCGGTAATCGATTCCCAAATACAGGTCTTTGAAGCTTTGCATAAGGATGCGAAAGTGGTGGTTCACTACAAACCGGAAGCGGAATGTTTGAAGGATCTCGACGTTGACAGCATCCGCATGGTGATCGTTACACGGGGGCTTAGTGACGAAGAACAGGACAGGCTCTCAAAAAAATTGAGCTTTCGTCCCAGGTTCGGTCCGATAGCCTTCGATGCAATCGCCGTGATAACCAATAAGCAGTCGAAGGACACGCTGTTCACCATGGAGAATATTCGCTCGATGGCCGAAGGCACAAGCGGCTATAAATATAAAATGCTGCTCGACGGTACTTCGGCAACCAGCACCGTGAGGTTTGTGGCCGACTCGCTTTTGCGGGGAAAGCCGCTCTCGAAAAACGTTGTTGGTGCAAATGGAAGCGTTGGTGTAATTGATTATGTATCAGCGAACAACGACGCGATTGGATTGATAGGAGTGAGCTGGGTGGGCAACAGGCAGGACCCGCAGGTGCTGAGCTTTTTAGACAGTGTGAACGTAGCGGCGATCGAATGCCGGAATTGCAGCGGAACCTATGTAAAACCGTACCAGGCCAATATTGTAGAAGGACGATACCCTATGGTACGCCCTTTGTATTACATCCTGAAGGAAAATTATGATGGACTGGGCAGCGGTTTCGCGAATTTTCTCATCTACGAAAAAGGTCAGTTGATTTTTCAACGCGCCTACCTGTTACCCGCCAGGATGCAATTTGAAGTACGAAAGATTGACATTACTGAATAATTTTTCAGTTCACGGTTATAAAA
>CAMPGT010000376.1 GCA_946885665.1 uncultured Chitinophagaceae bacterium
TCCATGGATTCAACCTGTCCTGAAGGCAGGTAATTATATTCGAAGGTGATGCCCATCCTCTTGTTGAATTTCAGGCGGCCGCCGATCATTGTAGCGAACACGTCGTTGTTGTCCTGTACCGTTGGCACAAGATTGTAATGCAGCCACGTGGGCGATACCTGCAATGAGAACGATGACGTGAATTTCCGCGCAATCAGTAGTTGCGTGCTGTATGCCGTGCGGTATTTTGCGTTAAGGAAGGGTTTGTCCTGGAACTTCAACGTGTAATTGGTAAGGGTGCCGAGCAGGCTCAGGCTCACGGGAAATGATTTTGTTCCCTGCGTTTGCCGTACCAATTTGTATTTAAGATAGCCGTCGAAAGTTTTATCGAGCGAACTGCGCCCGATGCCGATACCGAGCCTGTCTGTAATTCCGAAGTCGAGTCCCAGCCTTATACTTGCATTGTCGAGGCCGAAGAAATTATACGCGCCGTCGTTCAGTTTTCCGAAGCGGTGCATGATGATGAAGTTCAGGTCGCCCTGTGCGGGAGATTCAACAGTTTGCGAATTGATGATGTGAATAGCCTTGAACGTGGCTTTCACCGGAAATGTTCCGGTTGCATTTGATGAATCTTCGAGGATATTTAATAACGAGTCCTGTGCGGAAGCATATTGAAACAGGCAGGTGGCGAATAGGAAAATGATCTTTTGCATGCTTAATATTTTTTGGTCCATTCAACCTTTATTTTTACGGTGTTTTCCTTTTCGATCTTATTCCTGACGATGAAAGGGATCTCGATGTTATAATCCGTTGGGTTTACTTTGAAGCTCGTGATGCCGGTGATGATGCCCCCTTTTATCGTTAATGTTGCCGGTTGTTCAATCACTTTCGTTACGCCGTGGATGGTGAGCTTCCCTTTTACCGTAATGTTGTAGGTGCCGTCTTTATCGAAGGGCACCTCTTCGGTGTAGCTGCCGCTGAAGGTGGCCTTGGGGTACTTGTCGCTTTCCACGTAGTTTTCGTTGAAGTGCTCCTGCATCAGCTTTTTGGGAAACACGAATTGTTTCATCAGGCAGCTAAAGGCGAGGTTTTTCTTGCTGCCGTCTATCACTGCCATGACGTGTTCGTTAACGGCGTCGATGTTTTCGAGAAAGGTGTGGGAGTGAAAGCTGATGGTGCCATTTCTCGACATGAGTAGCTGCGCTGAACACACGGTGCACGTGGCGATGAGCGTAATGACTAAAACTATTTTTTTCATTAGGTTGTATTTATTTGCCGATTGCAGTCTCACTAATTATTCTGCATCCCGTGATTGATCCACGACCTGAACTTGTTGATATTGCACTCCGACAGTTTCGCTCCTCCGTCGGGCATCGGCGGGTAACCCGGCGCATGCGTGATCACACCCAGAAGGGTTCCGGTTTCGGCCTTCGCCTTAATATTCTGATAACCTTCGAGTATAATACCATTGCTCCCGCTGTTTGAGTTGGCGCCATGGCAGGTATAGCAGTTTGCAGACAGGAGCGGTACAATATCTTCCTGGTACTTCATATTCACCGTGTCGCACGAACCCGGCGGATTTTGCTCGTCAGATAGCATGTCCTCGCTGCTTTTTGAGCAGGCATAAATCATCAGCCCAAAAAATGCCAGTGTGATGATGACGCTATTTTTCTTCATTTGTTTATCTTTTTTTTTACACAAAAGATCTCCCTGAACCTTTGTTGAAGGTTCCGCCGGTTCCGGACCGCCCGGAAAAAATTATATTGTTTGGATTACCTGGTGTCGTGCAAAACCCCGATGCGTATACCTGCGCTGGTGATAGGAATGCTGCCAATGCCTATCTGCCTCAACGGTACCTGGAAATAAGGTTCGACTCTAAGAATAATGTTTGAAAACAGTTTATGTTCATAACCTCCGCTGATCTGCAAATTTGAAAATATCTTATTACCCGAATTACGATAATCTTTATATCCTTCATACACCCAACCCATAGCATCGGCCTTGTATTCATACGACTCTTTTTTCATGAAGTATGAATTGAATCCGCCGGTAATAAAGAAAGTGTTTTTGCCGGGTGTAAATTCATACCGCACATCAATGGGCAATTCTATCATCTTGCAGCCGCCGTCGAGATAATACACCTCTGCATAAGCAGGTATGCCTGCAGCGGTTTTGTCAAAGTATTTACCATCGGTGTAATATTTTTTGCTGCTCCAGTATGCCGATGCTTCCACGGACCAGTGCGGACTGAAGCGGTAGCCGAGCAGCAGGCCCACGCCGCTGCCTATATTTTTTATTTCCTGGTATTTGATGGAGCTCAGGTCGGGACCTGCCATAACGCCAAAATAAAAGGAAGGCCGGGTGCTGTTAGGTTTTTTTTCTGCGGTTGTTGGAGTAGCAGAGGCCGGTGATGCGTCTTTAACCGGAGGTTGGGAAAAAGAAGAGTAGGGTTGTTGAAAATTTTCGTTGTACAACACAAAAGGGAAAAGCGTTTTTTTAAGGTTTTTTTTCGTTGGATTTTTATCTGTTGCATCGTTGGGTATGGAAATATCGTTGCTCTTTGAAGTAACGTTTTCATCGTTCACCGAGTTGCTTGTTTCGGTTGCAGATGCAATATTTTTATTTGTGTTTTGTTGATTGATGACTGTCGGTTTGTTTTTGTTTGTATCGTTCGAATTACCTGTATTATTTCTTTTGCTGGCGTTGTCGGTATTCTTTATGTTGTTTGCGTTGTTCTTTGCAGCGCTGTTTGTCTTGTCGTTGGTGTTGTTTATTTTCTTTTTTGTGGTATTGTTATTTGTTACGTTATCGTTGTTCAATGAGTTGCCTGGCTGTCGCGAGGCTGTAGTATTTTTATTTGCGATTTGTTGATCGCTGATTGGCGGCTCGTTTTTATTCGGGTTATTTTTCGCGGCGGGCCGATTTTCCCTCTGCAGGTTATCGACATTGTTGTTGAAGAAGAAAAACACTGCCGGCAGC
>CAMPGT010000377.1 GCA_946885665.1 uncultured Chitinophagaceae bacterium
AGTATACGAAAAGGAAGTTTTTAAAAAAGGCCGTCTGACTGGATGAAACTTAAAGCTTTGGAGACGCCGCCGGACGGCCGACTTAGCTGCCGAAATTCTATCTTTGTGCCGCGATGCGAAAATACGAAGACACATACCGGCACAAGGGCCTTAGAAAACAGCTTGTAGAAACTCTCCGCCAGAAAGGAATTACCGACGAACGCGTGCTAAACGCTATCAATAATATACCCCGCCACTACTTTCTCGACTCGGCATTCGACAAAGTAGCCTATGAGGACCGCGCCTTTCCCATCGCCGAATCTCAAACCATTTCCCAGCCGTATACGGTGGCTTATCAAACCCAACTGCTTGAATTAAAGCAGTACGACAAGGTGCTTGAAATCGGTACCGGCAGCGGTTACCAGGCTATCATTCTCGCAGAGACAGGCGCACAGGTTTACACGATCGAGCGGCAAAAAAAGCTGTTCGACGAACACCGTAAGTTCGTCCTTCGGAACCGCTATCCCAACATCAAATATTTCTATGGAGACGGCTATGAGGGCCTGCCCACCTACGCACCTTTCGACAAAATTATCGTCACTGCAGCCGCACCCCAGGTTCCACCCAAACTGATCGGCCAGCTAAAAAACGGGGGCCTGATGGTGATACCGGTGGGCGAGGGGGCCGTCCAAAAAATGATGAGGATACGCAAAAACACCGACGGGTCCATCATCGAAGAGATACTCGACAACTTTTCTTTCGTTCCGATGGTGGAAGGCAGAAACAGCTAAACGCGTTTCTTTTTTCTCACGTAAAAGATATCGACCAGGAAAACAAAGGAGATGATACACAGGCCGAAAAATTCGCGCGTATCCTCGATCCATGGCGTGGCAGCGTGCATCTCATGTGCGATATTCTCTGCATTGTGCTTGCTCATCCAGTCCATTACACCGTCGCTGGTGAAAAATAAGTAGATGGCGTACAACGCATATATGGCGATGCCCCAGATCATGGCCACGGGATAGTATCGCCCCCTGAACGCAAACCAGCAAAGTACGGCTCCATACATGTAAATAGGTATCCAGATGTAGGGATCCGGATCGTTGTATTGCAACGCTGCAAATACAGTAAAAAGAACAGCAAATACCAGGTTGAAGATCTTCATGTATATCTTGTTTATTGATCGCAATTGTTATAAGAACTCAAGCACCTCGCGTATCACATTGCTGTCGCGATAAATTTTTCGGTGACCGAGTCCCTCGGTGATTCTGAACCGCACGTTCGGGTGCTTGTCTGCTTCCACTTTCAGCGCATCGCGAACAGGTGTAAGGTTATCGTCCCTGTCGTGAAACCACAAAACCTGCGCGCGAATGTTATTCATGGCGCGCCTGATGGAAAAATGCACCGGCCAGTGCCCGCTTTTGTCATAAATAAGCTTGTCAAACTCTTTTCTTACCTTATCGCGCAACTGCAGAAATTCAAAGAAGGAATCGATGGTGGAAACCGTTTCTGTGGCAGGTGCAATCAGCACCGCTTTCGTGTTATTATCGTGCGCAATGGTTTCGAGAAAGTGCGACACCACCAGTCCGCCGTACGAATGCGTGACATAATTATCTATCGGCCCGTATGTTTCATATATTTTTTTAACGGTTGCCAGGTACATCGGCAGGTTAATTTGCCGGCCGGTTGAGTTCCCATGCGCCGGCGCGTCGAAAGCCATCACTTCAAAACCTTTGGTGATTAACGATGAAATATAGCGATCGAAATTTCGCGATGACGATTCAAATCCATGTACCACCAGTACTTTTTTTTCTGCCGGGCTGTTCCACCGGTAGCCGCGAATGATTTGGCCCTCGAGCGAGAAATTGAGGTGTTCTGCCTGATCAAATACTGGCGGGATTTTCCTTTTTGGCCTGCGAAGCGGCGTACAGAAAAGATCCAGCGCGTGTGCGGCTGCCAGTTTGCCAGAAACGAGCGAAAGGAAATTCAACTTCGTCCTGTAATAAGTGACCACTAATTTTTGTGCTAACTTCATTGCCGGTCTAATAAATGTAAATTTATTTAAAACAAATCACAATAGTAATACAGCATACATGCGCATCACATTGATAGGATCGGGAAATGTGGCCACCACCATGGGACGCAAGATCTACCAATCGGGGCATATCATTCACCAGGTGTACAGCAAGACTGCCGGGCATGCCGCGCATCTCGCCGAACAACTCGACACCACCGCTGTTTCGTCGGCTGCCGAGATAAATCACGACGCAGATTTGTACATACTGGCTGTTTCCGACAGTGTGCTGGATGGTGTTCATGAGTGGCTGCAGCTCGGAGAAAAGCTGGTGGTGCATACTGCGGGAAGCGTGCCGATGGAGGTGTTGAAGCACGTGAGCGTGAACTACGGCATATTGTATCCACTGCAAACATTACGGAAAGAGTTGAATACAAATACCACACTGCCGGTTCTCGTTGATGCGAATGACGAGTGGAACCGTGCGAAGCTGTATGGCTTTGCGCAGTCGTTTGCCGATTCGGTGGCGTATGCGAATGATGAAGAAAGAAGTAAGCTTCACCTTGCGGCGGTGATCTCAAATAATTTCAGCAACTACTTATTCGCCATGGCGGAAGATTATTGTGAGAAAGAAGGCGTGGATTTTAAAATGATTGTTCCGCTGCTTGAGGAAACGGTGAAAAGGCTGGTGACGGCTTCGGCGGCTGCAACACAAACGGGGCCTGCGATACGCAGGGATGAAAAGACAATTGGCAAACACCTGGAGATGCTTGCCAATGATCCTGTTTTGAAAAGGTTTTATGAGATGTTTAGTGAGGCGATTATGCGGGGTTTCCCGTCGCGGAGAAGTTGAAACTTAAAAGTGGAATCTTTTTTATTTTTTAGAAAGAAAAAAAATCTCAAGTCTCTAGTCCTCCCCCGGTCCCTCCTTCGTCGGGACCACCCCCTCCAGAGGGGGATAGGG
>CAMPGT010000378.1 GCA_946885665.1 uncultured Chitinophagaceae bacterium
GTAATGGGAGCATCCGTGTCGGGCATCGTTCATCTCTTGTCTAAAGAGTTCCTGACACTGCTGTTCATCGCCTTCGTGATCGCATCGCCCATTGCGTGGCTGGTGATGCACCGCTGGCTGGAAGATTTTTCATACCGTATCGGCATCCACTGGTGGATATTTATGATCTCGGGAACGATCGCTTTCGTGGTGGCAATTTTCACAGTCAGCTTTCAGGCCATCAGGGCCGCGTTGGCGAATCCTGTTATCAGCCTTCGAACCGAATAAGCGTATCAAATCTTTTCGAGAACCAGTACAACCTTGTTGAAGTCGGCTGCAGCATTGATGATCTTCATGAAAGGATCGTATTGTTCAACGGAGTAATAATGTCAATTTAACGCTTAAGGGTTTTTATTTATTTCAGTAAATTAAAATCGTTTATTTTGAGGCAAAAGATGAGATGACGAAACAGAACTACGAAAACCATGTACGCTATTACATTCCGCATCACTTTATATTTTATCCTCTCCTGCTGGCGCTGGTAGTGTTCAGTGCATATAATATTTATGAACATCCTGCTGCCGGCGCCGAATGGAAAGTCATTACTGCGGCGCTGGTATTTATAGGATGGCTGAGCTTCATGACGCGGCAGCACTATGCCCTCACCCTGCAAAACCGGGTGGTACGCATGGAGATGCGTTTGCGCTATTTTGAGCTTACCGGCCTGCGGCTCGAGCCACTGGAAGAGCAACTGACAACCGGCCAACTGGCGGCACTCAGGTTTGCTTCGGATGAGGAGCTGCCCGACCTGATGCAACGCGCCGTGAATGAAAAACTGACGCCGAAGCAAATAAAGATGAGCATCAGAAAATGGATACCCGATTACATGAGGGTATAAACCGAACCAAATAATAACATGGAAGTAATTATTGAAACCGATTACGAACGAATGTCGGCCACAACGGCGGAACACATCGTTGCCGCCATTCAAAAAAATCCAAAGGCGCTGCTGTGCCTGGCCGCCGGCGACACGCCACGGCTCGCCTATTCAATGATCGGCAAAATTGCCGCGGAGAAGCGAGTGGGTCTGGATCAATGTTCCTTCGTATCGCTCGACGAATGGATGGGCATCCCTCCGCAAAACGAAGGCAGTTGCCAGTATTTCCTGCGCAGCGTGGTGTTTGGTCCGCTGCACATCGCGGAAGACCGCATTCATCTCTTCAACGCCCTCTCCACCGATCCGGCGTCAGAATGTGAAAAGATGGATCGTTTCATTGCCGCAAAAGGAGCAATAGATTTGATGGTGGTGGGCATCGGCAGAAACGGCCACATCGGCTTTAACGAACCGGGCGTGCCTTTCGAAAAATATTCACACGTTGTAGACCTCGATGAGGTAACAAGATCGGTGGGACAAAAATATTTTTCACAGAAAACCGAGCTTACCCAGGGCATCACGCTCGGGTTGCAGTATCTGCTCGAGGCAAAAAAGGCGATACTTATCGCGAATGGAGAGAAAAAGGCGGAGGTGATGCGCCGGGCGCTGGAAGAAGAGATAACTACCGCCATGCCCGCGAGCGCCATCAGAAAACATAATAACGCTTTGGTGATCCTCGACAGGGAGGCCGCATCTTCGTTGACATCATAAGACAGCCCCCAACATGAAAATAAGCGAGGCAACCAGGCTGAGAACACTTTATTTTCTTATATTCTCCTGCACGGCTGCCTGGCTGCCGATCTTTGCCGATTATCTTCAGGAACAGCAACTGTCTGGCATTCGTATTGGCATTATTCTTAGTGTTACACCGCTGCTCATGTTTCTGGTGCAACCCTTTTACGGCATGCTTGCCGATTATGCCGGTTACAAAAGATGCCTGGTGATATCATCGCTGCTGACCGCGATCAGCTTTGTGTTTTATTTATTTGACGGCGGATTCGTGTATATATTTTCGGTTACCGTTTTCATGTCGCTGTTTTACAATTCTGTTCAGCCGTTGCTCGATTCGCTGTCGCTGGCCTTCATCGAAAAAAACAAATCGGTGTCTTACGGCAAACTGCGTCTCGCGGCGCCCATTGGCTGGGCGTGCACAGGCATATTCGTTGGCTACTACATCGACAAGATCAACACTTCCGTGATCTTTGCGTTTTCGGCCGTGAGCATGCTGCTTACTTTCATTATTGCCTTTAGCCTCCATAGTCGGCAAAGGGCCGCCCAGGTGAAAGAGCCGGTTGTACCGCTTAAAAAGGACCTGATGGAAATACTGCGAAACAGGAAACTGATGTTCCTGCTGTTGTGTGTCTTTCTCATTTATGCGGCCTCGACCCCCATTTATTATTTTTATTCGATCTATATGAAAGAGAATGGCGCGTCATCGTCGCTGATAGGGTTCGCGATTTCATTCCAGGGGCTTTGTGAAATACCGCTCTTTTATTATTCAGCGCGCATCATATCACGCATCGGTATCAAGACCACCTTGCTCATTTCAGTATTCGCCACTGCATTGCGCATGCTTCTGTACAGTATGGTGAATGAACCTTATTTCGCGGTAAGTATTGAATTGCTCCACGGTGTTGCATGGTCGCTGTTCTGGGTGGCGTGCGTTGAGCAGGTGAACATGCTGGTGAAAGAAAACCTGAGAGCCACCGGGCAATCGTTCCTTTCCGCGGCATTGCTGGGGGCCGGCGCCATTGCGGGAAATTTGTGGGCCGGCTTTCTCTATGAATCGAATACCGTGAGCTCGATTTACCTGTTGAATGCCGCAATTATCAGCCTCATCGGCGTCTTCATGTTGTTGTTTATGCGCCCATCTGTTTCAGGTACCAATCAATAAACTGTACCACATCGGCCTCCACAGGAGCGTAAGGCCCCGGGGTGTAACGGCTCGATTCTATTCCGCTGAAATTATTTTCACAAAGTTTCCAGTCCTGTTCGCCGGTGATCTTCCAAAATTCCACGAGCCTGTCAACGGTGTA
>CAMPGT010000379.1 GCA_946885665.1 uncultured Chitinophagaceae bacterium
TTTGATTTGCAGTGCCCTAACAAGTCCGCGAACGAAGTTGCTGTCGGCACGAAACCGCGTGGCGGGGGAGAGGGCATTGATCATGCTGTCGGAATAAACCTGCAGCGAATCATCGTGCAGCAACAACTGTTTGCTTACATTCGGGGCCAGCGACTGGCCCGTTGCTGTAAAGGAAATCATAAGGATAAGGAAAAGCGGGAGGGTGAATATTTTCATAGTTATTGCTGTAAAAATTGTATTCCATCATTGATGATGGGTATATAAATACTCAAACGAACGAAGGAACCTGATCGTTTCTACAAAAATATAAAACGCAGAGAACAAAAAATTGTTATAATCGGTTGTTAAACAGGGTATTAAATTTTTAGTTTAATGCAAAAACAAGCTAAACCTGCCTATGAGCAAGGTTTTGGCAGTAACTCATCAAAATAATTTCATATGGATATCAACCAGGCAACCTCCTATGACGGCTCAGCAGAGCGCGACCCATACAACGAATTTAGGGCCGGCGACGAAAATTCCATTCAGAACGTCGGCAATTTTGAACGGGGACTCTCCATCGGTGTCGGCGCCCTGCTGGTGTACAGCGCGATAAAAAACTTTAAAAGAACACCTGTGAGGGCCATCCTGAGGGCCGGGCTCGGATCGGCAATGGTGTTTCGTGGCGCGTCGGGAACCTGTCCGGTATATAAATCTTTAAACGTTGACGGAACGAAATCACAAACCGCCAACATCCAAACAACCTTCATTGTTAACCGCCCCCGTCCCGAAGTGTACAAAGCCTGGAGGGACCTTAGCACCCTTCCCCGTTTTATGAAACACCTTAAGAGTGTTAAAGAAACCAGCAGCACCATGTCGCATTGGGAAGCGAAGATCCCCGAAGGGAATCCTGTGTCCATCAGTTGGGATGCCGAAATCGTGAAAGATGAGCCGGGAACACTGCTGGGATGGCGCTCGATGCCGGGTTCAACGATCGACAATGCCGGCAAGGTGGAGTTCAGGGATGCGCTCGGTCACCGGGGCACCGAAGTGAAGGTGACAATCGTTTACCGGTTGCGTGGCGGTAACATCGGTAGCGGTGTTGCAAGGCTGATGGGACCCGTGTTCAAAAAAATTGTAAAAGACGACGTGACCAATTTCAAACAGTATTTCGAACTGTTGGGCACCAACCAGCCGGTTACGCGTTAAGCAGTTTATCCAGACTGGTCGCAAAATCGGTTAATGCATCAAACTGCATGTCAACGAGCGGGTGGGGCGTGTTTACTTTTGTACCGGTAGTGTGTACCAGTACCGTATGAAATCCTGCGTTCCTTCCAAATTGCATGTCGGTAATGTTATTTCCAACAACAATTGATGTGTGTGGTTGCACATCGGGGTATTCTCTCAATGCCTGTTCGGCCATGCCTGGGTTGGGCTTGCGGTTGTGATCGGTATTGTCAACGGCCGTGCAATAATATATCTTCTCTATGCGTCCGCCTGCATCGGAAACGGCCGTGAGCATTTTGTGATGAATGTTGAGCAAATCCGTTTCTGTCATCATTTTTCTGCCCACGCCGCGCTGGTTAGTAGCAACAAACACGTATTTAAAAATTTTGCTGAGCGTGGCGATCGCTTCGGGCACGCCTTTATAGAATTCAAATTGCCCGGCGTTAAGCGTATAAGGCGATTTATCCTGGTTGATGACGCCGTCGCGGTCCAGGAATAGTGTCCATTCTTTGTTGATGTCCGATAAATTAAGCATGGCGGTAATTCTTCAATTCTGATTGTGCTTTCTCGTAATCTTCGGGAATGCCAATATCAATAAAATAGGCATCCTGCGTTAACCCGTAAAACTTTTTTTCATCCGTAAATTTTTCCAGGAATTCTTTTTCAAAAGAAAATATTTCAGGGAAAGATGTGTTAGCGAACCGCTGGACGTTCAGCGCATATACGCCGCCGTTAATCAGGCTGGTGTCGTACCATTTTTTCTCTTTAAATGAGTTGATGCGGCCGCTTTCATCTGTTTCAACAACGCCATAACGGTCGGAGTTGGTCATTTGTTTGAGGGCCAATGTACAGTCTGCATCATTATTCTCATGAAACGAGGCTAGCGATTCGAGATGGACCAGGAAGAGGGTGTCGCCGTTGGCAACGATCACATTGTCTGAACCTGTTAGCGAGCAGGCCTTGAGTATGGCGCCACCCGTGCCAAGGGGTTGCTGTTCGATTGAACAGGAGTAATCAAGTAAAGGATATTCGGCGGCGAGATAGGCTTCGATCACCTCGTGCCGGTAGCCAAGTGAAAACACGAATTTGCCGATTCCGTTTTGCGAATAATAATCGATGATGTAAGAAATGAACGGCCGTCCCGCCACATTGGCCATGCACTTGGGCAGGTCGGGCACCGATGAGCGCAGCCTGGTTCCTAATCCTCCGGCAAGAATAATGGCTTCCCTGATCATGACTGAAAATACGACTCTTCGACAAGCTGGCAGATGATGTGGCCCAGCATGATATGCGATTCCTGGATGCGCGGTGTGTCTGTCGACGGAACGTTCAGCAGGTAGTTTGATAACGAGCGCATCTTTCCGCCCTCTTTACCGGTGAACCCGACAGTGATTACTTTTTTGTCGCGCGCGACCTCGAAGGCTTTGACGATGTTCGCCGAGTTGCCGGAAGTGGATAGTCCCACAACAAAGTCGCCTTCGTTGGCAATACCCTGTACCAGCCTGGCGTACACCACATCGTAGCTGTAGTCGTTGGCCACGGCGGTAAGATAGGATGTGTTGCAGTGGAGGGCCTCTGCGGGCAGCGCCTGCCTGTCGATGTAGAACCTGCCGGAAAATTCAGCGGCGAGGTGCTGTGCGTCTGCGGCGCTGCCGCCGTTTCCGCAGAAATAAAGTCTTCCGCCGAGTTTTAATGTTTTCACCATTTCGAGGGATACCTGTTGCAGCGT
>CAMPGT010000380.1 GCA_946885665.1 uncultured Chitinophagaceae bacterium
CGCTTCGCGCCACCCCCGCCAGCGGGGGAAAGTAGGTTGCAAAAGAATTTATCCCCCGCTGGCGGGGGTGGTCCGACGAAGGAGGACCGGGGGTGGACCTTGAAACAATAACACACCTATTTCAACTGCCGCTTGTACAACTGCACAGTATTCTCCAGACCCAGATAAATAGCATCGCAGATTAGCGCATGACCGATAGAAACCTCAACCAACCCAGGAACATTGCCGGCAAAGTATTGAAGGTTATCGAGGTCGAGGTCGTGGCCGGCGTTGATATCCAACCCATAATCAATTGCTTTTTTCGCCGCTGCCGCGTAGGCGGCAATCGCCTTTTCTTTATTGGAATGAAATGATTTTGCATATCCCTCGGTGTACAGCTCAACGCGGTCGGTACCCGTTGCAGCGGCGCCCTCGACCATGCGGATATCCGGATCTACGAATATCGAGGTCCTGATTCCGGCCGCTTTGAAAACGCCAATCATTTCAACGAGATAATCTTTGTGCTTTAGCGTATCCCATCCGTGGTTAGAAGTTATTTGACCCAGTTCGTCCGGTACAAGTGTTACCTGGTTGGGTTTTGTTTCCAGCACCAGGTCAACGAATTTCTGTTCGCGGCAATTGCCCTCGATATTAAACTCAGTGGTGATAATTTTTTTTATTTCCCTCACGTCGTTATACCTGATGTGCCGTTCATCGGGCCTTGGATGTACCGTGACACCGTCAGCGCCAAATCGCTGCACATCTATTGCAGCCTTTACTACATCGGGATTGTTGCCCCCGCGGCTGTTGCGAAGGGTAGCTATTTTATTGATGTTAACGGATAGCCTGATCATGCAGGCAAAGATAGGCAAACGTGAAACGTGCGACATGAGACGTGAAACCCGACACGTGAGAGGAAGTGGATTGTGGGGTGTTCGTTAAATAAAAAAAAGGAGTCGGCCAAGTGACTCCTTTTTGGGAAATTAAGTTGTTAAGGTTGCTGTATGGTTACGCCGAATTATTCTTTCGAAAGTTTCTCGGAAAAAAGAACATTGCCTTCGTTATCAATGATGTCAATCAAAAACATGCCGCTGCTCAGGTTGCCAAGTTCATTAATAGCTGTAACATTTGTTCCCTTAACGAGGTACCAACTAAACATCTTAACAATTTTGCCTGTCTCGTTAAACATCCTGACAATAATGTTTCTATTGCTTTCACAGGAAACATCCAAAGTCAGAACAGTGTGAAACGGATTAGGGCGCACTGTTACTTTAGTTATCATAAGGGGTTTATTAACTGCGTTGCCGGGGACCTGGGGAGTGCTGTCTCGAAGGATCCGGTTGAGAAGATCAGTATTTGGAGAAATTTTGCTGGTGTTCATAATCGTTCGTTGCTTGTTTGATTGTACACGCCACTGATAACCAAGCAGGTGCCAGTTCACAATGCATTGATAGCGAGCAATTAATGGAAAACGAAAATTGGAGTGAGTCTAATTTTGGGAGAAAGTCAGCGCTTTTGGGAAAATATCAGAAGCGCGCAACGAGCTTCACATTGAGTAATCTTGGCGTTAAGCGGTTGGGCAGCGCAAAACGCGTGTTGGAGAAGTCTTTGATGAGCATATAAGAGATGGTATTGTCCCTGTCAATAAGGTTAAACACTTCGAGTGTCGCCCAGATGTTGTCGAAGTTGCGGAACGGGTTGTGGCTCCTTCGGTTGGCTTTTGTGGCGTCGAGAAGCAATGCGCTGAAGCCGAGATCTATTCTTATGTACGGGTCGATGATGAGTGCGTTCCTGTATTTAATGCTCTGAGGAATATTATAAGGCATATTGCTGCCATACAGGAAATTCAGGTACACCTTGAAGTTTTTGTTGGTGGCGAGATAGTCCTGCAGGAACATGCCGAAGGTGAACAACCGGTCCGTGGGACGCCTGAACCATCCGCCCTGTTGCTGCGTGCTGTCGGTTACTTTATTCAGCGAGTCGAGCGTGTAATCGAAATAGGTGTCGTTGTCGAGGTTTTCTCTCGTGCGCATAAAGCCCAGGCTGATCCAGCTTTCAGCATCCTTTACCAGCTCAGAGAACAATCGCACTTCAATGCCCGTTGCGTATGCCTTTGCTTCGTTTTTACCGGAGTACCTTATTCTCACATTGTCTATATCGTACGGCACCACGTTCCACATATTCTTATAATAAGCTTCTGTGGTTAGCCTGAACGGCCTTCCTGCCGGCTTGAAGTTGTAATCAAAACCGGCCACCACCTGGTAACTGCGCTGTGCCTTCACCGCCGTGTTCAACGTACCATCATATCTTCTCAGTTCCCTGTAGAAGGGCGGCTGACTGTATAGTCCGGCGGCGGCCCTGAAAATAATATCGCGTTTCCAGTTTGCCGGTTTCCACGATGCGCCAACACGCGGCGACACCAGCAATTCATCATTCAGATCATTATAATTATACCTAATGCCGCCCAGTACCGTAACGCTTCCGTCATCACTAACGACGTAATTATCCTGTATGAAGCCGGTCAGGCGCAAAATGTTTAGATCGGCCGTTGAATGAATAAAGCTGCTCATCGTCAGGTGCGCGGGATTGTAGGGTAGCGTGTAGCCCGCGGAATCCTGGTATTCCCATTCATGCAGTTTGTCGGTAATGGTTTGTAGTTCTACCGACTGTCCCCATTGTACATAGTGCCTGCCGAGGTCCAAATAACCTTTATGCGTGGCGTTCCAAACATTTATCTTTAATTGGTTACGGGCAAAATTCTGGTAAACGCCTGCTCCCAGCGGGTTGTTGATCAGTCCGAAGTCGGGTTTCGATTTATCGAATTCCCTCTCCCCGAATAAATACGCCCCGGTGATGTCTATTCCTTCTTTCTCAACATTGCGGAAACGGCTCACCATCCACTTCATGCGCATTCCCGAGTTCAATTGGTGATTGTACGAAAGGCCTATCA
>CAMPGT010000381.1 GCA_946885665.1 uncultured Chitinophagaceae bacterium
CCCATTGCCTATTGCCTATTGCCCATTGCCTATCGCCCATTGCCTACTCCGCTCCCCTCCTCACCCTCACCGCCTGGGCATGCGCCCGCAGCCCTTCTCCCTCGGCCATTATCGAAACAACGTCACCGATGTTATTCAACCCCTGCTCCGTCAACCGTTGAAACGTGATCTTTTTCACAAAGCTATCCACACTTACGCCACTGTACGCTGACGCATACCCGTTAGTTGGCAAGGTATGATTGGTTCCGCTGGCATAATCGCCCACACTTTCGGGCGAGAAGTGGCCCAAAAAAACCGACCCTGCGTTCACCACTTCGTCTGCCAGGGTATCCGCATTTTCGCAAGCCAGTATAAGGTGCTCCGGTGCATATTCATTGATCAGTTCCATCGCTTCTTCTTCCGAATTCAACAGTATTGTTTTGCTCGACGCCAGCGACTTTTCCGCCAGGTCCTTTCGTGGCAATGTTTCCAATTGCACCTCCAGGCTTTTGCTCACCTGTCCCACCAGTTGCTGATTGGTGGTGACAAACATTACCTGGCTGTCGGCACCGTGCTCTGCCTGCGACAGCAAATCAGCGGCAACAAAGTCGGCATTGGCCGATGCATCTGCATACACGGCCACTTCGCTCGGACCGGCGGGCATGTCGATGGCCATCCCATACTTCTGCACCATCTGCTTGGCGGTGGTCACGTACTGGTTACCGGGACCGAATATTTTGTTCACCTTTGGTATGGTGTCCGTTCCGAACGTTAAAGCCGCGATGGCCTGCACGCCGCCTACTTTATAGATTCTGTTTACCCCGAGGTATGCGGCAGATGCAATGATAGCCGGATGGATCTTTCCTTCAAAAGAGGGTGGCGTACAGATCACGATTTCGCGGCAACCCGCCACCAATGCGGGAATGGCCAGCATAAGCACCGTCGAAAATAAAGGTGCGCTGCCACCCGGAATGTACAGTCCCACTTTTTCTATCGCCACATTTTTTCTCCAGCAGGTAACACCCGGCATCGTTTCGATTTTTTCCACCGGCGTCACCTGCTTCTTGTGGAAGGCAGTGATGTTGGAAGCGGCAGTTTTGATAGCCTCGAACAACTCGGTGTTCACCTGGTTAAGTGCGAAGTGTATTTCCTGGTCAGACACGGCAAAGTTGTCCAGCTTTGCTTTGTCGAATTGCTCCGTGTATTTTCTTAAGGCAGCGTCCCCATTTTTTTTGACGTCTTCGAGAATGCGGCCTACCGTTTCCTCCAGGTAACTGGTGTCGGCAACGGGTCGTTTCAACAACTCTGTCCAGGTGTTCTTCGGCGGATTGTTGTAGAGCTTCATTGTTGTTCTTGTGTTAGGTTTTTGTATCGGCAAACGGTAAATGTTTCCCACTCTCCACTACCTTAAACAATCATCTTCTCAATCGGCACCACCAGTATTCCCTGCGCACCGGCATCTTTCAATTTCTCTATAATATCCCAAAACTGGTTTTCGCTTAACACACTGTGTACACTGCTCCAGCCGGGTTCGGCCAACGGCAGCACCGTGGGACTCTTCATGCCCGGCAATAACCCGATAATAGTTTGCAGGTTTTCATTGGGAGCATTCAACAGCACATATTTGTTGTTCTTTGCCTTTTTTACGGAACGAATACGAAACAACAATTTTTCAAGCAGCGCGGCCTGCTCTTCGGTTAGCGCGTTGCTTCTGATCAACACCGCTTCCGACCGCAGGATCGTTTCGACTTCCTTCAGGCCATTGGCGAATAATGTCGAGCCACTGCTAACGAGGTCAACAATCGCATCTGCCAGTCCGATACCCGGCGCAATTTCGACCGACCCGCTGATCTCATGTATTTCTGCATTAATCTGATGTTCATGAAGAAAATTACCGACAATTTGAGGATAGCTGGTCGCGATTTTCTTGCCGTGCAGAAATTTCAGGCTGGTATAATTTTCGGCTCTGCTAACGGCGACCGACAGCCGGCATTTCCCGAATCCCAGTTTCTCCACAATACCCACCTGGCGGTTCTTTTCATAAACCACGTTCTCCCCAACAATACCAATATCGGCCACCTGGTCCTCCACATACTGCGGAATATCGTCATCGCGAAGGAAGTAAACTTCGAGCGGAAAATTTTCAGCCTCGGTCTTCAGCTTGTTCACTCCATTCTTCATGTCAATGCCGCAATCTTTTAACAGCCTTACCGACTCATCGTGGAGGCGGCCAGACTTCTGAATAGCGATCTTTAATGCGGTGCGTGTCATCAGTTTTGTTTATTTGTATAAAAAATAAGGGCTTACCTGAGTAAGCCCTTAAAATATGTGTTATGCACAAACAAACACCGGCCTACCCGTGAGGGGAAGTATGGTGATGATGGTTATGCATTGTGTATTCCATAATTGTCGCGCAAAAATAACAGCAAATCGGGTTTAACAAAAATTTTTTTGCCGCATGTCGCTTTTTTTTGGCGACGGAGACAACCGCTTGCTACCTTTAAATGTCTAGATTGCATCGTGAAAGCCATTTGTTCCGTCATATTGCTCATCTGCTTCTCCCAACGCATCAGTGCGCAGGCGCTGGACAGCATTTTCTTCAACCTGTACACAGACAGCCTGAAGAAGGGCACTTACAATTATATTAATGTCGTTGGGCATTTCAGCGACAGCAGCTATCTGCCGTTAAGCACGAAAGAAATCAAATTCACCACCACCGGCGGTAAGTTCAACGGCAACAGCCTGTATATCGACAGTTCTTTTGCAGATGAGAAAGTGACGGTGACGGCCAGTGTCATCAGGAATCCGAAGATGGTTCAGCAGCGGGACATCTACATCAAAAAATACGAAGAAAACGAGCGCCTCCCCACAATGGAAGAAGTGATGGGCACACCTGCGCGGGATAAGCCGGACAGCAGGAAGAAGCGGAGAAAGAGATAGGA
>CAMPGT010000382.1 GCA_946885665.1 uncultured Chitinophagaceae bacterium
ATATTAGTCTAAACTAAGCATTTCCTGCCCAGTAAAGCCGGGGCCTCAGCCTATTATACAAAAGTAGGCAAAGGAAAGTGGACCGCGGTTGGTGTCAAACCATTATTTTTGCAGTTAAAAAACAGCGATATAAAGTGGCATTGATCAAAAGTATTTCGGGAATTCGTGGTACAGTTGGAGGAAAGACTGGAGATAATTTAACGCCGCTCGATGTAGTAAGGTTTACTGCCGCTTTCGGCGGCTGGCTGCTTGAAAAATCCGCAAACCGCAAAATTGTAGTGGGCCGCGACGGCCGCATCAGTGGAGAAATGGTTCAGCACCTTGTGGTGAATACGCTGACGGCACTGGGATTTAATGTTGTGGATGTGGGTCTCTCCACCACGCCAACTGTTGAAATTGCCGTGACGGGCGAAAAAGCTGCAGGCGGCATCATCATTACTGCCAGCCACAATCCACGCGAATGGAACGCACTCAAGCTGCTCAATCACAATGGTGAATTCATCAGCGCAGCAGACGGTGCAGAAGTGCTTGATAAAGCCGAAAAAGAAGATTTTACTTTTGCCCCGGTTGAAAAGCTGGGCACACATGCTACCAACACCAGTTATCTCGAAAAGCACATCAGTGCCGTCATCAATTATCCGCTGGTCGAAGTTGAAAATATTCGCAAAAAGAATTACCGCATCGTGGTTGATGTCATTAATTCAACCGGGGCCATCTTTATTCCGCCGTTATTGAAGGCGCTGGGCGTCAAAGAAGTGATCGTGCTGCACGACGACGTGGATGGAAAATTCGCCCACAACCCCGAACCGCTTCCTGAAAACCTTTCGGAACTAAGTGCGGCCGTGCGAAAGCACAAGGCCGATCTCGGCATTGCCGTGGACCCGGACGTTGACCGCCTCTGTTTCGTGTGTGAAGACGGAAGCATGTTTGGTGAAGAGTATACACTGGTGGCGGTGGCCGACTATGTGCTGGGTAAAAAACCTGGCAACACCGTGAGCAATATGAGCAGCACCAAGGCGCTGAAGGAAATTACACTGGCACATGGCGGCGAGTATTTTCCATCGGCCGTTGGCGAAGTGAACGTGGTGAATAAAATGAAAGAGGTGAATGCTGTGATTGGCGGAGAAGGCAACGGCGGCATTATCGTTCCCGACCTGCACTATGGCCGCGATGCACTGATCGGCATTGCCCTGTTTCTCAGTTCCCTCGCAGGGCACCGCAATGGCATGAAATCCTTCCGCGCAAAATATCCCGACTATTTTATTTCAAAGAATAAAATTGAGTTGAGAAAAGGGGTAAATGTGAAAGATATCTTTGCCCAGATACAAAATAAATACAAGAAACAGCCGGTGAACACGGAAGATGGTTTGAAAATAGAGTTTGATAACGACTGGGTGCATCTGCGTACGTCAAATACCGAACCTATCATCAGGATTTATGCAGAAAGCAATTTTGAAACCACGGCGAATAATATCGCAGTAAGGCTAATGCAGGATATAAGAGAGTTCAGTTAACTTTGAACCGTAGCTTAAAAGTTAAAAGACTGTGCTTACCATCAATCTGTCTGTATTAGCTTTTAAGTTTTAACTATTAATTTAATATGCGTATTTACCTCGACAACGCGGCTACCACACCGCTTGATAAGGAAGTACTTGATGCCATGCTTCCTTACCTCACCGACAAATTTGGCAATCCATCTTCCATCTATTCTTATGGCCGTGAAAGCCGACTGGCCATCGAATCGGCGCGCAAAAGCGTGGCCCGTATCCTCAATGCTCACCCTGCGGAAATATTTTTTACCTCAGGAGGGACGGAAAGCTCTAACACGGCGATCATCTCATCCGTCAGGGACCTTGGCTGCACACGCATCATCACCTCGCCCATCGAGCACCACGCCACCCTGCACACGGTCGAATACCTGCAGTGCCGCGGCGAAGCGGCTGTGAGCTATGTAAATGTTCACCCCGACGGCCACATCGATCTCGAACACCTTCATGAACTCCTGAACGAGAGCGATGAAAAGTGTTTGGTGACGCTGATGCACGCGAATAACGAAATAGGCAACATTATCGACCTCCGGGCGGTAGGCGAGCTGTGCAAACCTTACGGCGCGGTGTTTCATTCAGATACCGTACAAACCGTCGGTCACTTCCCTTTCGACCTGCGCAACACACCCGTGCACTTTATCACCGGAGCCGGTCATAAGTTCCATGGACCCAAAGGGATCGGTCTGCTGTACATAAATGAGAACGTGAAGATCAAGCCCTACATACATGGTGGTTCGCAGGAACGGAGCATGCGCGCCGGAACGGAGAACCTCTACGGCGTCGTCGGTTTTGCAAAGGCGCTTGAAAAAGCAACGGGTACCTATGAACACGACAGCGAATATATCAGGGGCCTCAAAGTGTACATGATGGAACAGCTTGCGCAAAAAATCCCTGGTGTAACGTTTAATGGCGACCCGATGGGGCATTCATTGTATACGGTGCTCAGCGTTTCATTTCCGAAAACCGCAAAGTCTGAAATGATCCTCTTCAACCTCGACATCAGCAACATCTGTGCGAGCGGTGGCAGCGCCTGCACAAGCGGCGTCGAGCAGGGCTCGCACGTGATCAGGGCCATCAACAACAACCCCAACCAGGTGACCGTTCGGTTTTCTTTCAGTAAGTTTAACACCCGGGAAGAAATTGACACCGTATTGGAAAAATTGGGAACCATGATTTAATCGCCCGGTACATGCATGAACTATTTTATCGGAATCGATATCGGCACCACCAACACAAAAGCGGTTGCCTATAGTTACGATGGCGCAGCGCTCGGCTCGGCCAGCCGCACCTATGGAGTAATTACGCCGGAAGAAGGATATCATGAACTCGATCCGCAGATTCTTTTTGAGGCAGTGATCGATGTGATGACTAC
>CAMPGT010000383.1 GCA_946885665.1 uncultured Chitinophagaceae bacterium
GAATAGAACGCTGCTTCTCTTCCTGGCTTTTCCGGCCCTGCTGTCCTGTCACTCATCTTCAAATAAAAGCAAAGATTCCATTTCAACAGATACGGCCGCGATCAGCGCAGGAAAGGCGCTTTTCGAAAAAAATTGCCTCAGTTGCCACAGCTTCGAACAGGATGGCATCGGACCGGCACTCGGCGGCATTACGACACATACGCCGACCGACTGGATAAAGAACTTTATCAAAAATCCTTTAGCCATCATGCAGTCGGGCGATACCATCGCCGCGCAGCTTCGAATAAGATACAAGTCGGTAATGCCCTCCTTTCCGCAATTCAGCGATGATGAGCTGACCAGCATCGTCGCTTACCTGCACACCCACACAGCACTTCCTGAGGAAAGAGAGTATGTCGAGGGCGCCATTCGCGACCCGATACCCGAAAAAATTCCGTTGTCGAACCTGGTGGTAAACATAAAAGAGATCGCACAATTTCCGGTATCGAGCGCGGACGGAAAACACCCGCTCACCAGAATTACCAAACTGGCCCCACAGCCAGGCACAGGCGATTTGTTTGTAAACGATCTGCGTGGTCAGCTTTACAAGTTAAAAGATGGCCGGCCGGCGGTGTTTATGGACATGAACAAACTGCGTCCGTCCTTTATAGCCGAACCCGGCCTGGCAACGGGATTCGGCAGCTTTGCATTTCATCCTCTTTTTACCAGGAACGGCCTTTTTTACACATCGCATACCGAGAAACCCGGAAAAACAAAAGCAGATTTTACTTACGACGATTCAATAAAAGTTACGCTCCAATGGGTGCTCACAGAATGGAAAGTGAATGACGTGAACGCCGACACATTCGCCGGAACCAGCCGCGAGCTGCTTCGCGTGAACATGGTGTCGTACGCACATGGCATGCAGGAGATCACTTTCAACCCGAATGCAAAAGCGGGCTCCGGCGACTTCGGCCTGTTGTACATCGGCATCGGTGATGGCTCTAGTGTGCAGGAAGGTTATCCTTCCGTTCCCCATGGAAAGAATAAAGTTTGGGGCGCCATTTTGCGCATCGATCCCCTCGGCACGAACAGCAAAAACGGTCAATACGGTATTCCCGCAGACAACCCATTTGCAAGAGATAAAGATCCGGATACAAATAAGGAGATTTACGCTTACGGCTTTCGCAATCCTCATCGTATCACGTGGACGAGATCCAACGAAATGCTTGTGTCCAATATCGGCCAAACAAATATCGAGGCACTCGAATGGGTACGCCCCGGCCAGGATTACGGCTGGCCGATCCGCGAGGGCGGTTTTGTGAACGATCCGAAAAGCGATCTCAATAATATTTTTGCGCTGCCCGCCGACGATAGCACTTATGGCTTTACCTACCCTGTGGCGCAGTTCGATCACGACGAAGGCGCCGCCATTTGCGGCGGATATGAATATACCGGCTCCGATATTCCGGAACTCAAAGGAAAATTTTTATTCGGCGACATTCCCTCGGGACGTTTGTTTTTCATCAATACAACGGATGTTACGCGGACAGGAGGAGCCCCCATTAAAGAATGGAAGATTGCAATCGGCCGGAAGCCGGCATCACTCAGGGAAGTTTGCGGCGGCTCTCGCGTTGACCTGCATTTTGGAATGGACAGCCAGGGCGGGATGTATATTCTTACCAAGGCTGACGGAAAGCTTTATCAATTAGAAAGCGCATCTACCAAATAACGGCCCGGCAGCGGAAACAGATTTCACCTTTCAATCAACACCTGATGTTCAGCGCCCGCAACACCCGACGCGTTCATGGCGCGGAACGCAAAGCGGTTTGTGTCTTTAGTAAGGTTCACTTTTACGTCGGCCGGTACGTCCGTCCATTCGCCGGATAAATTTTTTTTCATCTGGTAGCTTTTCAGGTTCGGCGTGTTGGAAGCGAGCTGGATGGTTGCATTGCTGCCTGCTATGTTTACTTTGGAAGTAATGGTGTTCGGTGTCCATTCCAGCGCCCTGCGATCTTCTACCACTGTCATGTGCGCAGTGTTGTACGCCCAATGCGGTTTTCCATCCCATATCCACGTGTGGTTCTTAAAAAAATCATCGCCATACATGATCATCAGGCTGCTGTCGACGGGGTAGTTGGTGTACTTATCATTGTATTTGTTCCACTCGATCCATGTATAGGTTCTGGTAAATTCTTCTTTGCTGTGCTTCACTTCTTCATCATAAGTGATGGGTGTGCGGTCAGGCCCCTTTACCAGTTGTATGTCTGCACCTTTATTTTTTAAATATTCATCGCGAATCTCCAATGCAGAGAGCGGCACACTATTTTTTTCAAAGTGAGAGTTGTATTTGGCATCGCACAGAAACCATTTGTGATAAGCATTCAGCCAAACTTCGTTCATGCCGTGATGCCCGTCGGCAACATCCTTTACGCCCGGCCCGGCGCCCAGGCAGCGCGTTACATAGCCGTAAGCATTCATGATCGCATTTTGCACGATCATGTAGTGCCCGCAATGGTATCCCTGTCCCTTGAGGGCTTCGTCCAATATTTTTTCCGCCGCATCGCTGCCTTTAGGGTAGGGGCCGGTATCGTTGATGCGGATATGCTGTTTTATCCAGTTTCGCAGCAGTAGAACGCGGCGGAACTCATCCGTTTCTCCGTGGAAAATCGTGTCGAGCTGGTATTTTTCGCGAAGGGCGGCAAATTTGGGTGAGGAGGTGTTTTCATACGACAGGAATACTTTGTTTTCGAAGTTTTCCGGGTTGTTCACCGCCACCTGGTGAAAAGGGGCCTCACTACCACATGCCGCCAATAAAAACATACACAGTACCACGGGGTATTTTGACATAAGCCGGTTTTTGATATTTTTAGGTTATGAAAGTAATGAAAGATCAATTAAAATTAAAAAACTACTTAAATTTAAGGATTTATAAG
>CAMPGT010000384.1 GCA_946885665.1 uncultured Chitinophagaceae bacterium
TGGATCAGCAGCATTGATATTGAACGAAAGATTGCGCAATTTCTGTATTCGTTCTGCTGCCCGGCGCTTGTGTTGCTCTGCTTCGTCCTGCAGCGCAGGTTCCTCAGCAGATGGCGCCGAAACATTTTCATTGGTTTGATGGGCCCTAGACTCATCCGCCGCCGTTGGAATCTCGTCCTTAATCACTAGTTGCATATCCGCCGAAGGATCTTCTTCCGAAACGGGTTCTGTTTTCGTGGTAAGAACAGGTTCCTTCACAGGCTCAGGGTTGGAAGTCCCTTTATCGGTTTCTGCATAAATATTGGACGGCCTTGCAAGGTATCCTCCAGACACTGCAGATGCCTGGACAGATTCGTTCGAAATTACCCATTCCCTCGTATTTTCTGCACGTATTGCTTCTACTTTGTTATCCACAGTATTTTTACTATTCTCTATCGCAATTTCACCACTCGTCTTTTCTTCGGGAACACTCAACCGCGGAGCCAATTCTTCCTTTACCAGTTGGGGAGGCTCAACGTGTATTTTCACCTCCTCCACCACAGGAGCTTTAACAGGTTCCGCAACCTTTTTTTCTTCTGTTTGAGGGGTTAATGTCAGGACGATCTTCTCGTCTTTCACAGGTTCCTTGCGTGTCGATGGTTTATTAAACGGATCCTTGTGCTCAAAGCCGGTGGCGATGAGTGTGATACCTATCTTATCATCGAGCGTGCTGTCGTAACCCATGCCCAGGATCACATCGGTGCCCTCACCTGCCTGCTCAAGCAGGTGATTTTGTATGATCTCCACCTCATCCATGGTGAATTCGTGTTCCCCTTCCGATGAATTGATGTTGATGAGGATCCATTTTGCACCGCGAATATCATTGTCGTTGAGCAACGGCGAGGTAAGCGCTTCTTCGATGGTGCGCTGCGCCCTGTTTTCGCCACCGCATGCGGCGCTGCCAAGGATGGCCACGCCACCATTTTTCATGACGGTGCAAACATCTGCAAAGTCCACATTGATCTGGCCGGTGCTGTTGATCACGTCTGTAATGCATTTTGCAGCGGTGGCCAGAACATTATCCGCACGGTTGAAGGCTTCTTTCATTTTCAGGTTGCCGAACTGATGGCGCAGCTTGTCGTTACTGATGACGAGCAGCGTGTCAACGTATTGCTTCATCACCCTGATGCCTTCTTCTGCCTGTATCTGACGTTTCTTTCCTTCATACGAGAACGGCGTTGTGACAATGCCAACGGTAAGGATGCCTAGTTCGCGGCATATCCTGGAAATGATAGGTGCGCCGCCGGTGCCGGTGCCGCCGCCCATGCCCGCGGTGATGAACGCCATTTTGGTATTTACTTCAAGAATTCTTTTGATCTCTTCCAGACTTTCTTCCGTTGCCTGCCTTCCGATGTCGGGATTGGCGCCTGCACCCAGCCCCTGGGTTAAATGCGGGCCTAGTTGCACCCTGTTCGGCACCTTGCTTTGAGCAATCGCCTGCGCATCCGTGTTGCACACAATAAAATTCACTCCTTCTATATTCTGGCTGTACATGTGATTGACTGCATTACTGCCACCTCCGCCAACACCAACTACTTTGATGATGGAAGATTTTTCTTTCGGTAGATCAAAATGGATCATGATATTGATTTATTAGGTTAGTTAGCTGTTTTGATTGACGCATTTACAATGCGCGATCTTCTTCTTCTTTAAAAAGGTCTATTAAAGTTACTTTGAACTTGCCCCAGAAATCTTTTAATCCCTTTCTGTTTTTCACTTTTTCTCCACGTGCGTCATCATCTGCAAACACTTCCTCTGCCTGCTGTTTTCTTAAACCCACCGGCACTTCTACCTTCACGTGACCGGTCTCAAATTGCTTCCTGTTGTGTTCGTAATCGCTGTACCCTTTCAGAATTAAGCCAATGCATGTTGAATAGGTCGGCCTCGCGAGTTCTTCAATATGTCCCGGCGCCAGGTGTTCGTTCGGATAGCCGATCCTCGCATTCAAACCAGTTGTATATTCCGTAAGCTGAATAAGATGCCTGAGTTGTGCACCGCCCCCTGTGAGAACGATACCGCCATTCAGCATTTTATTGTCGAGGCCAACCTGCTTTAAATGGAAGGTTACAAAGTCCATGATCTCGCTCATCCTTGCCTGAATGATGCTGGCGAGATTCTTCACGCTGATCTCTTTTGGCGGCATGCCTCTCAACCCCGGAATGGTGATGACAGCATTGGCCTTCGCTTCATTCGACAGTGCCGATCCAAACTGCACCTTCATCTGCTCTGCCTGTGTTTTCAAAACACCCAGCCCCGTTTTGATATCGTTCGTAATATTTTCTCCTCCAAAGGGTATCACAACAGTGTGTTTCAAAATTCCCTCATAAAACACCGCGAGATCGGTTGTGCCGCCGCCAATGTCAACGATGGCCACACCGGCTTCCAGGTCTTCCTGCCCCATCACCGCAGCAGACGAAGCGAGGGGCTGCAGCACCAGGTCCTTTGTGCGCAAACCGCTTTTCTCAACCGCGCGGTTGATATTCCTTATCGCATTTTTATCGCCGGTGATGATATGGAAATTTGCGCCAACCTTAACACCGCCGTAGCCAATGGGATTTGGAATGTTTTGAAAATTATCTACCGTAAATTCCTGCGGAATCACATCTATGATCTGGTCGCCCGCCGGTATGTAGGTTTTATACTGATCCGCTATGAGCTGGTCTATCTCTTTTTGCGATATCTCCTCTTCATTCTGGTGCCGCACAATGTCGCCACGCGTTTGCAGGCTTTTTATATGATGCCCCGCAATGCCGACATACACTTCTGAAATGTCGAGATTAGGATTGGAAGCATAGCAATTATCGAGCGCCATCTTTATAGCCTTGATGGTTTCGTCGATGTTCAGGACCTGGCCGTGCTTTACGC
>CAMPGT010000385.1 GCA_946885665.1 uncultured Chitinophagaceae bacterium
TAAAGTCCCCGGTCTCATGAAACCAAAAAGGGGCCCTTTCGGACACCCTTTTATACTTACTAACCCAAATATGTTTTAGCTATTCTGAGTTTGCTGTTAATTGAAGATGGAAAAATCGAAATGAAAATCGAACATCGACCATGGGAAATGCGGTTGACAGATGCGGTTTAGGCCTCCTGCAATTCTTTTAGTTTTTCCCTGATCTTCGATTCGATCTCTGTAGCAAGCCCTGGATTGTCGCGCATCAGTTGCTTGACAGTTTCCCGCCCCTGGCCCAGTTTATCGCCATTGTACGAGAACCATGATCCGCTTTTCTGAATGATGTTTAACTCAACACCCATATCTATAATTTCCCCATTCTTGGAGATACCTTCACCGAATACGATATCAAATTCAGCACTGCGGAAAGGAGGCGCCACTTTATTTTTTACCACTTTTACCTTCACCCTGTTTCCCACCGCCTCATCGCCGTCTTTGATCTGGCTCATGCGGCGGATATCCAACCGGACAGACGCATAAAATTTCAAAGCGTTTCCGCCTGTTGTGGTTTCGGGATTGCCGAACATCACCCCGATCTTTTCTCTCAGTTGGTTGATGAAAATACAGATGGTATTCGTTTTATTGATAGTGGCGGTCAGCTTCCTCAATGCCTGTGACATCAGCCTCGCCTGTAAACCCATCTTACTATCACCCATTTCGCCTTCGAGCTCTCCCTTCGGCACGAGTGCCGCAACAGAATCGATCACCACTACATCCAGCGCACCGGAAAGGATCAGCCTGTCCGCGATTTCGAGACCCTGCTCTCCATAATCAGGCTGCGAGATCAGCAGGTTGTCGACATCAACACCAAGCTTCTTTGCATATATGCTGTCGAAAGCATGCTCGGCATCGATGATGGCACACATACCGCCTTTTTTCTGAGCTTCGGCAATAACATGTATCGCGATAGTGGTTTTACCGGAAGATTCAGGTCCGTATATTTCCACGATCCTTCCCCTCGGCAAGCCACCGACACCCAGGGCTGTGTCCAGACCTATCGAACCTGTGGATACCACTTCCATGGCTTCCTGGGATCTCTCATTCATCATCATCACACTTCCCTTGCCGAAATCCTTGTCGATTTTGTCCATCGTCAGCTTCAGCGCCTTGATCTTTTCGGTGTTTGTATTTGAATTTGACATGTTCGTTTGATTTAATGGGTAAAGTAATTGTTTGTCAAATGTAGAGAAAATTATCTTATCAACACTAATAATTTTAGCAGAAAAAAACTAACTGTTTTAGGGGAAATAACGGTGAAACTTTGAGGAAAAAACGGTAGGGAATCACGTCACCACTATCGCAGCTACCTGGCTCAGTACGCCCAATACCAACCCCGCATACACCTCGAAAGGCCTGTGCGTGGCAAGCACCAGCCGTGAACTGCACACAGCGCCCGCCACCAGCACACCCGCGGCAACATACCAGGCGGCGCCGCCTTCCATACCGTACGACAGCATGCCGAAAAACCACAGCGTACCTCCCATCGCCAGGCCGTGAAGACTCACCTTGAACGAAATATTCGCCAGCCACGCAGCAATGATCGTAATAAAACTGCCCAGCAAAAACTGGCGGTAAAGCAATGGGATTTCCGTGAAATTCCTTAACACAAACCAGCACCAGAAGTAAAAAATCATCGCCGCGGCAAGCGGAATGATCCGCTCACGCATCGACTCGAGGTACATATTACGGATGAAACCCAGCCTCCAGCATAAAAACACCGTCACGGCAGGGAAAAAGGTGAGGTTCACCGCCACCGTTGCCAGCAGCCGTATCTTCCGCGTATCATCGTAACCGGCAAAAAGCAAAGGATGAACATACAACGCAAAACACGTTGCATACACCGGCACAAATAAGGGATGAAAAATAATGGAAATAGTGCGCGCAAAAATTTTTTCCGGGGTTTGCCTTCCTTGCACTGCCTGTTCGTGGGTGTCTGTGGTGATCATAGTTCCTTACGCAACCTGGCCACAGGTATATTTAATTGCTCCCTGTACTTGGCCACTGTACGGCGCGCAATGTTGTACCCTTTTTCCTGCAGCAGCTCGGTAAGCTTTTCGTCGCTCAACGGTTTTTTCTTGCTTTCTCCCTCGATAAAATTGCTCAGGATTTTTTTCACCTCCCTTGTCGACACTTCTTCGCCGCTATCGGTACTTAACGATTCACTGAAAAAGAATTTAAGACGGTAGGTGCCGAATTCGGTTTGCACGAACTTGCTGTTTGCCACGCGGCTAACGGTGGATATGTCGAGCCCGGTACGCTCGGCAATATCTTTCAGAATCATCGGCCGCAGCACCGTCTCATCACCCGTAAGAAAAAATTCGTGCTGGTACTCCATAATGGTTTCCATCACACTGCTAAGCGTGTGCTGCCGCTGCTTGATGGCATCAATGAACCACTTGGCCGCATCTATCTTCTGCTTAATGAATAGTACCGCCTCCTTCTGCCGCCTGTCTTTTTTGCTGCCCTTGTCGTAATCCCTCAGCATATCCCTGTACCCCTCGCTGATGCGCAGGTCGGGAGCGTTCTTGGAGTTAAGCGTGAGCTCGAGTGTACCCGCATTATTAAATATGAAGAAGTCGGGCACCACGTAGCTCTCAGCCTTGTTGATGTCGGTATGGTTACCCCCGGGTTTGGGATTCAGCCTGATGATCTGGTTGATCACCTCCTTCAACTGGTCGTCCGACAGGTTAAGCCCACGCTGAATTTTGTCGTAATGCTTTTTGGTAAACTCGTCGAAATAGTTGGTGAGCACATCGATAGCCATTGCCACTTCCTTCTTCATGTGCCGCTGACGGTAAAGCTGCAGCAGCAAACATTCCTGC
>CAMPGT010000386.1 GCA_946885665.1 uncultured Chitinophagaceae bacterium
TTTCTCTCAAAACCGGATCTTCAGCCGCATTTTTCGTTTCCCATTTTTAACATTCCAGGCCGGTCCTTCCTTCAGCAGGCGAAGGGCTTCGTTGTCGTGCGCCGGCGACAGCGACCGGAGTATTTTGAAGTTAACAGGAACGCCTTCGCTGTCAATTTCAAAACTGATTTCTTCTGTGCCGCTTTTCAGCGAATCATCGCTGTTGATTCTTTTATTGCTGTTGATGTATTCATCAAACGACTTCCAGCCGCCCTCCGGCGTTACCCGGCGGGTTTTATCCGCCGACCTGTTTTTATCTTTCGAGGAGCCATAGCCTACTACAACCACATCGCTCAGCTCCGCATCGGATAACACCGGCGTATCCGGTGGCCTCGGATTCTTTTTCTGAACAACAACGCCGGCTGTCCTTCCCTGCAATGCTCTTTGAAGAGTATCGTTAGCGCTGGCCTTTGCAAGTGCCTCTTGTTTTGAAAAAATGGAGCTGTCGATGTGTCTCGCGCGATTGTCTTGCGGTACAACAACCTGCCGCTTATGTAACAGGGATTCTTTTGGTGCAGCAGCGGCGTCGTTATGTGCGGGAGGTTTTTCTGTATGCGATGGCTTTTGTTTTGCCGGTTTTTCTTCTGTTTTATTCTGTGGCGCCGGCAGCGTATCAGTGATGATTGTTGCTGCAACGGGCGCAGTTGCCGGTGTATCGGCCTCAAAACGTTCCATTTTCGCAAGTGTACTGCTTTTAACGGGCCGCTCGCTGTTCACAAAATATACTATTGCAACGGCTGTAACCAATATAACAACAACCGCCGCCGCTTTCCACCAGATACCGATTATATTTCGGGTATCGGTAGTCCGGGTGTCCCGAATTCGTTTCCTCAATTCATCAGTGGAACTATTGAACGTTTCTTCACCATAATTTTCGATGGCATATTGCGCACCTTCAATCGCATCCGCCAAAAACGGATCTTCAAGCGCAGCCTTCTCTATGGCATGCATTTCAGCCGGCGTCATTCGGCCCGCGACATATCTTTTTATATCTTCTATGGTAAAAACATGGTTCATTTCTCAGGAATTTGAATTTTCTGTTCCATGCATATCTTCAGGTTCCTGCGGCCGTTCTGCACGAGGCTCCGCACCTTGTTCCAATCCATGTGTTTTTGTTCGGCAATTTCCTTGTATGACCGTTCTTTCAGGTAAAAAAGATCTATCACCAGTTTCTGCTCGGCCGACAACTTCTCCATGCAATCATTTAACTGGTTCAACCTGAATTCGGTTTCATTTTTATCTTCCTGATGCATTTCGGCGGCAAATTGCATAACGCCGGTATCCAAACTCACCACCTGCTTGTTCGACGCTGCACGCAATTGCATAAGGCAGTGATTCTTAGCGAGCGTGTACAGCCAGCTTTTAAAATTGGAAACTTCATGTACCAGCAATTTCTTTGCAACCTGACCATAAATATCCATCACCGCATCTTTGGCCGCCTCGTTATCGCGCAGGTATTTAATACATACGGCAAAAACCATCTCCATGTAATGTTCATACAAACGCGCAACGAAATCCTGGTTGCCCGAACGTTTGTATTGTTCAATAAGGTCGTTATCTGCTAACGGAACGGATGACGCTTTATGTAATTCCGGGCTTTTCAACATCCAGTAAGAAATTGATGATTTATGAAGTACATATTTTCCATTCTGCTACTGCCGTTCATTTTGCTTACCGGTAATGATATACAATTAAAAGGTAAGATTATTGATGCAAAAACAGGTGCACCCGTTGCATACGCGACCATCAAGGCAAAAAACCAGAACACAGTTGTACTGTCGGGGCGCGATGGCAGCTTTACCCTTTCAGTGCCCGAAAAAGCAAGACAATTAATATGTTCCGCTGCCGGGTATGGCACGGTCACGGTAAAGATCGACAGGAGTGTTGCGGAAATGGTCATAAAAATGGAACCGGAAGAACAAAAACTGGAAGAAGTGGTGGTATCGGCATATGGAATTGCTGCACCGGACCGGGCATACGAACCAGCATTAAGCAAGGCGCTTTCCGGAAGAACGGCGGGCATTGCCATTACGCAATCCGCGAAAATGCGCAGGCGGCCATCTTCAAACGTATCGCAGTACAACACCGAAGATTATGATGCGATTACCGAAAACCGGTTTCTTGAAACTTCAACGAACCCGCTTTCCACTTTCGCCATCGACGTTGATGGCGCCTCGTACAGCAACGTACGGCGCTTTCTTACGAATGGCCAGCTGCCGCCATCCGGTTCGGTAAGGGTGGAGGAGATGATCAATTACTTTCACTATAATTATCCCCAGCCTGAAAATAATGATCCCTTTTCGATCAATACCGAAGCAGGGGTGTGCCCGTGGAACCCCGGTCACCAATTGGTGATGATTGGGCTGCAGGGAAAAAAAGTTCCTGCTGAAAATCTACCGCCATCGAACCTCGTCTTCTTAATTGATGTATCCGGCTCGATGATGGATGAAAACAAGTTGCCGCTTGTCAGGTCGTCCATGAAATTGCTTGCGGAACAATTGCGTGAAGAAGATAAAGTGTCGATAGTGGTATATGCAGGCAACGCCGGTTTAGTATTGCCGGCCACAAGCGGCAGCAATAAACAAAAAATAAAAGATGCCATCGAATCGCTCGAAGCAGGGGGTTCAACTGCAGGCGGAGCGGGCATACAATTGGCTTATAAAATTGCGCGGCAAAATTTGTTTGCCAAAGGGAATAATCGTGTTATTCTTTGTACCGATGGAGATTTCAATGTTGGCGCCAGCAGCGATGCAGAAATGGAAAAGCTGATTGAGCAGGAAAGAAAATCGGGCATCTATCTCACCGTGCTTGGCTATGGC
>CAMPGT010000387.1 GCA_946885665.1 uncultured Chitinophagaceae bacterium
CACGCTGGTCGCTTTCATTCTGCACCTGCTGGGCGGCCTTGCCGTCACCCGTGCCTGGCAACTTGCCACATCTGACCACACTGATGCCCGCCATGCCTGGCGATGGCTCAAGGATGTGTTTGCCCGCCTTGCGCATGTTCGTACCCTATTAGCAAGGCAGGCGCGGCGTGAACGCCTTGCCTTTGCACTTCCACGGCGCCTTTGCCGCCGCCTGCAAATCCTTCTTCCAACATTGCAACAACTGGCAAGAACCTGTCCTCTGCCTTCTATCCAGCTTTACTGGCAACAGGCTTTCTTTTAATTCGTTTTTCCTTTTTTAACGTCGTACAAATACGCTGAATCATCCGCACCGATACGCACATTCGCCGCGCAACAGATTACGCCACTGTCGCTTTGCCCGGCCCAGGACTACGCTCCGATCTCCATTCATATCGGAGCTATTGTTATGTCCACAAATCCTCCCCTGCACATCCGCCTGCGGGTGCTTGCCGCAGTCGATTACGCGCCCGGACGCACGATGCGTGAGCGTATCCGCACCGTCAGCCAGCAGCATTTTGTCGATCAGACAACAGGGCAAACCTTTCAGTTTACCTGACGCACGATTGAAACCTGGCTATGTCGCTACAAAAAGCACGGCATCACCACACTCGACAATAAAACCCGTGCCGATAAAAACAGCCAGCGCAACATCCGCATACCCGAAGAGGCCGACGCCAAGACCACTGTTGAACCTGCCCTTGCCCAGAACAAGGACGGCCATATCCCAAAAAGCACACTCTATCGCTGTCTGCTTGAAAGAAACTATTTCACACGTCAGCAGATTGCCCCCACCACCTTTTATCGACTGATAAGGGAAAACGATTTGCTTAACCTGCAAGCCACGCAAAAACCGCGCGTCGCCTTTGCCATGCAACATGCCAATGAGTTGTGGCAGGGGGACACCATGCATGGACCGGGAATCAGGCAAATCGACGGCACATGGAAGAAGACCTTTCTCATCGCTTTTATCCGGATCGCCGGCCGTTAGATGCCAGCCGTTTGATCACCCACGCCGAATTCTTTTATCGCGACAATACCGACAAGTTGATTGAAGCATTCAGAACCGCTCTGTACAAGCGCGGCAGGCCCGAGCGGCTATATTTTGATAACGGTTCAAATTACACCGCCAAAGAGATCCTGCAAGCCTGTGTGCGCCTGGATATTCGCCTGTCACACGCCCCCGTGCGCGACGGGGCGGCTAAGGGCAAGATAGAGAGGTTTTTTAGAGGCTTTCGCGACCGTTTCCTGGTCATACATCCACACTTCGATTCACTGGACCAACTCAATCAACTCACCACCGAGTGGATTGAAAACCACTACAACACACAACCCCACGGCAGCATCCAGATGACGCCGCTGGATCGCTTTAACCTTGATCACAGCCGTATTCATTACCTCACCGGTGATGAATTTACCGATGAAGTGTTCTTTGTGGAAGAGGACCGCAAGGTCTGCAACGTCAATGTCTTTTCCATCAATTCGAACAAATACGAGTGCCCCGTCGACCTAAGAGGCAAGACCGTTCAGATACGTTACGACAGAAACCGCCGCGACCGGTTTATTGTTTTCTTTAAAGGTCAGCGCATGGGCGAGGCCACACCACTGAACGTGTATTTTAATGCGCAACGAACCACGACAAAACAAAACGGAGAACAACCATGATCAAATCCATCTGGGGGATTACCCACGAACCTTTTAAACGCGAGCTGTCCGCCTTGCTCGCGCAACAAAAACATATTCTTGACATCATTGTCTCGTGCTCTCGAACCCTGCATACTTATCGGCAGATACTCTGGCAGATGGCCGAATCCCTTAAACTGGAAACCACCGAAAGAGCCATCGAAGCCGATTTGATTCAGTGCGCGTTTACGCAGATACGCGAGCGCAAAACGTTGTATATCCTGATCGATGAAGCGCACCTGCTGGAGCTGTCGGTACTGCGCAAATTGCGCCTGCTGTTCGAGCGCTTTCCGAAAAACCATAACCTGGTACTGTTCGGGCAACCGGAGTTGTTGCACTACTTGTCGCTTAGCACCAATAAAGACATCAAAAGCCGGATTACTTACTCTGCCAGTATCAAGCCTCTCAATGACGACGACATGGAACGCTATATCGTAAAAGAACTCGAAGCGGCAAAAATGGGCATCAACACCTTTGACGAAGCCGCCATGGCGCTGATTATCCGCTGCGCCGAAGGCAATTTAAGACTGTGCCGCAACCTGTGCTATGCCAGTTTAATTGAAGCGGCCCGCGAAACCAAAAAAATCGTGACGATTACACACGTCAATAATGTCCTCGTGCAACCGCATCGGCCGGCGCTCCGGTGGCGGTCGCACGAGGAACTGATCAAACAGCAGGTGGCGTAAGGTGGGGCAATGATGCGATTGATTCAGATGAAAACCCACTGGAGCGCCGAAGAGGCGTACAGCCTGTTGATGCTTCTGGACGAGTTGCGCGATGTTATCTGGAATAACTATCGCGACGACATCATTGAGTATTGTCATCAACAGGATGCGTCGGAGCCTTCCGAGACCGATATCCACGACGATATCATTTCCTTCTAATGCTCGCTACGCGAGCATTAAAGCAAAACTTTTAAAAGGGCGAAAGCCCTTTTTTTACATCCGTACTTTTCCAAAAAAGTTATCCACAAAACGTACGACAACAATTTGGCTGAAAGTACGATAACAATTTGGCAAACATAAAAAAGTGTACGACACCAATTCGGTAAAACCGATTATTTTTTAGCAAATCCTACGATAAATAATTCGGTAAAAACTACGATGATAAAAAGGTACGCAACAATCACTTGGGAC
>CAMPGT010000388.1 GCA_946885665.1 uncultured Chitinophagaceae bacterium
CCATTGTCCACCCCCGGCGCTTCGCGCCACCCCCGCCAGCGGGGGATACGTTCTTTGCCCTTTCACCATTGCCTATTGCCCATTGCCTATTGCCTATTACCCATTGCCCATTGCCCTTTGCCCATTGCCATTCATCGCCACCGCCACTTCTTTCTTTCTCTCCCCTATCTGCTGCCTCCACATGGCGTAGTACAAACCTTTTTCTTCGAGCAGGTCGTCGTGCGTTCCTGTTTCTACCACATCTCCTCTTTCCAGCACGTATATCCTGTCGGCATGCATGATGGTTGACAAGCGGTGCGCAATAAGAATGGTGATCTGGTATTTGAGTGATGACACCTTAATAATGGTGTTGGTGATCTCTTCTTCGGTGAGTGAATCGAGCGAAGAGGTGGCCTCATCGAAGATGAGTACGCGTGGCTTGCGCAGCAATGCGCGCGCAATGGAGAGGCGCTGCTTTTCTCCGCCTGACAGTTTTAGTCCGCCTTCACCGATCATGGTGTCGAGTCCTTTTTCTGCACGCATCAGCAGGTTGTTGCACGATGCCTGCGTGAGCACATGACGGAGATCCTCGTCGGTGGCGGCGGGATTCACGAACATCAGGTTTTCTTTTATTGTTCCGGAGAAAAGCTGCGTATCCTGCGTCACGAAGCCTATCTGGTTGCGCAGGTCGTCGAAGATGATGGAACTTTCGTCGATGTTATTGTATAATATCTTGCCTTCCTGCGGGCGGTAAAGGCCCACCAGCAGTTTCATCAGGGTTGTTTTGCCCGAGCCCGAGGGGCCAACGAAAGCGATGGTTTCTCCCGTGGTGGCGCGGAAGCTGATATTGTCGATCGCGCGCTGGTGTGCCGTTTGGTGCTGGAAGCTTACACCCACAAATTCAAGGGTCTTAATTTCACCGAGATGTTTAGGATGCGCCGGCTGTGTTTCGGGCGGTTTTTTCATCAGGTTATTGAAATTATTCAGCGACGCCTCGGCTTCGCGGTACGACATGATGATGTTGCCGATTTCCTGCAGCGGACCAAATACAAAGAACGAGAACACCTGCATCGTCACGAGCTGCCCGGCGTCCATCACGTCGCCGAAGATGAGGTACATGAGGATGAAGAGGATCACCTGGCGGAGCGTGTTCACGAACGTACCCTGGATAAAGCTGATGCTGCGGATGCGCTTGATCTTGGTAAGTTCGAGGCCGAGGATTTTATAGGTATTCTTGTTGAGGCGGTCCACTTCCTGCGAGGTGAGGCCCAGGCTTTTCACGAGCTCTATGTTTCTTAAAGATTCGGTGGTGCTGCCGGCAAGCGCGGTAGTTTGCCCCACGATGTTCTTTTGGATGATCTTTATCTTTTTGCTCAACAGGTTGGTGATGGTGGTGAGCAGGATGATGCCGGCAAAATAAACGATCGGTATGCTCCAGTGGATGTATAGCGCTGCATACGTACACACGAAAAGAATTCCAACGATAACACCGAATAAAATGTTGATGAAGTAATTCATGAACTTTTCGGTGTCGGCCCTCACCTTCGTCAATACGCTCAGGGTTTCACCGCTACGCTGGTCCTCGAAATCCTGGTAAGGAAGTTTCATGGCATGTTTCAATCCATCGGTGAACACGCGCGCACCGAATTTTTGAACGATGACGTTGAGAAAATAATCCTGGAAGTTTTTCGCGATGCGGCTCACCATCGCCACACCTATCGAGCAAAGCAGGAGAAAAAGAACGCCGGGATATTTCGTGGAGAACGACCAGAAGTAATCGTTCTGGCCGTAAGCGCCGGTGTTGTAGCGGTAATCGGTAGCGAGCCGCACGAGCTTACCGAAGATGATGGGATCCATCAGCGAAAAGCCCGTGTTGATGGCGGCGAGCACCAGCGTTAGTGTCACCAGCCATCTATATGGTTTAAGATAACTGACCAGTATCTTCATAAACTTTTTTTGAAAACTATCTGCAAATATCCTACTTTTTGAATCGTTTTTCGGAAAGGGGGTAATAAATGACTGCACGGCCAGAACCAATTGCTTATGATGAAACACAAGCGCTGCAACGCCTTGCCAATGGCGATGAAAATGCGCTTGCCGCGATCTATCACCATTACTGGAAGCGGCTCTACATACAGGCTTATAACATCCTTAAAGACAGGATGGTTTGCGAAGATATCATCCAGGATATTTTTCTTCAATTGTGGCGCAGGCGCGAAACGTTAAATATTACACAAACACTGCCAGGGTATTTGTCGGCGGCCACGCGCTACCAGGTTTTTCATTACATCAGGAAGATGCCGAAGCGCGAATTTCTTTTTGAGAATTTGGAAGAAAGGATTTCAGCGGGGGCAAGTTTGCCGGTTGAGGAAAAGGACCTGCATGAGCAGATCAATGAAATTGTTTCGCGGTTGCCGGAAAAGTGCAGGGTGATTTACAAGCTAAGCCGCGAAGAATATCTTCCGCACAAAGAGATAGCCGCCCGGCTGCATATCTCTATAAAGACTGTTGAGAACCAGCTCACGATCGCGCTGCGCCGCCTGAGGGTTTCTTTGAAGGACGCGGTGATGGTGGTGTGGCTGGTGTTGATGCAGGGATGAGGGGCGGTCCACCCCCGGCGCTTCGCGCCACCCCCGCCAGCGGGGGATAGTAGTTGCCGACAAAAAGTTCTCCCCACTGAATGAGAGGTTCCATGCAAAGGTGCAAAGGGGCCGCAAAAAAGTATCCCCCGCTGGCGGGGGTGGCGCGAAGCGCCGGGGGTGGACCCTGCCGAAAAAAAATCTCCCCACTGAATGAGAGGTTCCATGCAAAGGTGCAAAGGGGCCGCAAAAAAGT
>CAMPGT010000389.1 GCA_946885665.1 uncultured Chitinophagaceae bacterium
TTTTGGTTCTTTCCCCATTTTCCCCTAATTTCGCCCTCCATTTAAAATTTGTACGGCAAAATCCGTACTTATAAACAAAGCACCATGAAAAAGGATTTGCATCCAAAAAATTACCGCCTCGTAGTATTTAAGGACATGAGTAACGGCGTATCGTTCCTTTGCAGGTCAACCACCGCCACAAGAGAAAACATCACCTGGGAAGACGGTAATGAATACCCGCTGGTTAAGCTGGAAATTTCGAACACTTCCCACCCCTTCTTTACCGGCCAGAAAATGCTGGTGGATACTGCGGGCCGTATCGACAAATTCAAGAAACGCTACGAAAAGAAATAATTCGTCAAATAATTATTTTATCGGTCCCTTCCCTCAACGGAAGGGATTTTTATTTTAGCAAATGACTAGATTTATCGAATGAACCAGGTGTACCTGTCAGACGGGGAAATAAAGGACAATCTTTATCCACTAACGCTTACCCGGTCGGCCGCAGACATTCGCGTGGGTATACTGTCCATACGTGAAAAATGGAGAGCCTTTCTGGGTGCTGACCCCGTCATTACCAGCGAGGAAAACGACGTACAGGACACCGGCCTGATACTATCCGCCAACATCATTCCCGGGCGCCGGTTCGTTGAATCGTTATTCAACCCCGACGGGAGCCCTTCCGAAAATCCTGCCTGGGATGCCGTAAAAATCATTCAATATCCCTGGCACATCTTCCAGTGGAACGACTGGGCAATCAGGGAAGACTTTCAACTGTTGACTGCAGGCCGGCAGTCAGCGCCCATCCCTGCAACCGTACAAACTATCGATCCGCAAAACATATTTATCGAGGAGGGGGCAAAAATGGCGCACTGCATCATCAACGCGGAAGGCGGACCGGTTTATATCGGGAAAAATGCAACGGTGATGGAAGGCACGATGATTCGCGGGCCCGTGGCCATTTGTGAAAATGCGACAATAAAAATGGGTGCGAAAATATATGAGGCCACCACCATCGGACCTCACGTTGTAGCCGGTGGAGAGATCAAGAATTCGGTCATCTTCGGTTATTCCAATAAATCGCACGACGGCTACCTCGGCAACAGCGTTATCGGCGAGTGGTGCAATATTGGCGCGGGCACATCCACATCAAACATGAAAAACAATGCGAGTGAGATCAGGATGTGGAGCCACACGCAGCAGCAAATGATATTGAGTGGCATCAACAAATGCGGGCTCATCATGGGCGACCATTCCAAGGCGGCCATCAACACCTCCTTCAATACGGGCACAACGGTGGGCGTTTCTGCGAATATTTTCGGGGAAGGGCCGGTACCGAAATATGTGCCCAGCTTCAGTTGGGGAGGGCGAGGGCCGCTCAAATATCAATTTGAAAAAGCCGTGGAGGATATTGACAAATGGAAAAAACTAAAGCACGGCAGCCTCAGCGAACACGAAAAAACAATGCTGAGGCTTATATTTGACCAAATTAAATAACCGATACACATGCGAAAACAAATAGCTGCAGCGAACTGGAAAATGAATGGCACCTATCAACAGGCAGAATTTTTATTGAATGATGTTCTCAAAGGAGAGATCGAATTAAAGCATCACCAGCTTGCGGTTTTTGCTGTTCCCTTTCCATTTTTGGGCGTGACGAACGAGATCGTTGTTAACAAGAATAATTACTTCATATCCGCGCAGAACTGTTATCATAAACCATCGGGAGCTTACACCGGCGAGGTTTCGGCAGAAATGCTGCGCTCCATGAATATCAAATATTGCATCGTTGGGCACAGCGAAAGGCGGGAGTATTTCAATGAAACAAATAAACAGCTCGCCGAAAAAATAGACCTGCTGCTGCAGAACGATATTGTTCCCATTTTCTGCTGCGGCGAACCGCTACCGACGAGAGAAGCAGGAAACCAGGACATGCATGTGGCGGCGCAGATAGAACAATCGCTTTTTCATTTGGGTGCCGACGATGTTAAAAAAATCATCATCGCGTACGAACCCATCTGGGCCATTGGAACGGGCAAAACGGCTACTACACAGCAGGCGCAGGAGATGCACGCCTTCATACGCCAGGTGCTGCAGAACAAATACGGTGAAAGCGTGGCGTCGTTTATTCCCATTCTTTACGGCGGCAGTGTAAAGGCGACGAACGCAGCGGAGCTTTTTGCCGCGAAAGATGTTGACGGAGGTCTTGTTGGCGGTGCTTCTTTGATAGCCGCCGATTTCATTCAGATCATCAAAGCGTTAAAGAAATAAAAGTATCCGCTTATAATAGTCTTTTATCAGCCATTGCATTATTTTTCGTGCTGCACGGCGCCAATCAGCATTTTGGATTGATACCCGTGAGCGATGTTTTCCTGTTATGCTTTCGTTATATTCTTATAGCCGTAGCAACAGGATTTTTTGCCCATATTTTATTTAAAGACAGGAAAAAGGCGTTTGTTTTTTCTTTTTTTCTGCTCCTTATTTTTTTTCTTTTTGGAGCGATCAAATCGTCGCTTGCAAAATTTAATTTTATTGCTTCGTTGACGCCGTATAAGTACTTTCTTCCACTGCTGTTGCTGGTTTTTATTTTGATATTTACTTTATTGAAGCGGTCCGCCACGAATTACACGCGCATATTTCATTATTTAAAAATATTGACGCTGGCGCTTGTCGGTTTTGAGGTAATCAGTCTCGGCGTAAACGCACTTCTTAATAGTGCGCCAAACGAGTTTGGTGACGTTAAGCATCAATTGATCAGTGGCAAAAAAATCGAGACAACAGAGAAGCCTGATATTTTTTGGATCGTGCTGGATGAGTATGCAGC
>CAMPGT010000390.1 GCA_946885665.1 uncultured Chitinophagaceae bacterium
AAAAGATACACCTGGTATTATATATGCTGCTTCCGGTGATTGTGATTGTTTCCGGCTGCACAAAACTGAACGAGCAAGTGCTTGATGAATCTTCTGCCAGTGGACTTAGTGAAAAACAAGCCGCCGAAGGCATCATTGCACCGGTATATGCATTGCTGCCGAGTATCTTCACTCACACCAATTATTTTGCCTTGCAGGAAATATCCACCGACGAGGCCATCTTGCCTTACAGGGGTGGCACCGACTGGGGCGATAATGGTATTTACATCGCCATGCACACCCATAATTTCGCTACCACCGATCCGAATATCCGGAACACCTGGAACCTGATCTTGCAGGGGTTATCGAGGTGTATCACTGCACTGAACATTCTTCCTACCAATACGGATCCTTCCGCCAAAACCTTTCTTGCCGAAGCGAGGGCAATGCGCGCTTATTACAGCATGCTCACGCTCGACCTGTTTGGGTTGGTGTTCGTTAAAGACGATCCCAATGCGTTGTCTGAAATCATCAGGGGCAACGATGCAGTGGAATATATCAAGAGCGAATTTCTTGCCGCTGAGCCCGACCTGCAAGCGAATGTGACTCATGGACGCATGTCGAAAGCAGCGGTGTGGGGACTGTTGGCGCGTTTGTACCTGAATGCAGCGGTGTATCGTGATGTGTACAATCCGCAGATCAATTTTTCCAATGAAGACATGGATAAGGTGGTGGAGTATTGCGATAAGATCATTGAAAGCGGTCAATACCAATTAGCCGAAGAGTTCTTTTCAATTTTCGATGATGAAAACAGCACGAACAAAGAAATCGTCTTTGCTGTTGACCAGCGCGCCGACCTGAACGGTCATAACCGCATGGCGTATTTTTCTTTGTCGGGCGATCAGTTTCCGTTGCCTGAATTCGTGGGTGCTAACGGCACCGACGGACCAGCCATCACTTCAGACTACTATCATACCTGGGTGGATGCTTATGCACCGGAAGATCCTGCTGTCGATCCAAGGTTCTACAAAGAAAATCTCACCATTTATTCGAACGCTAATGACACCTGTGTGCCTGCTGAGGATTTTCATATCAACCGCGGCATATTAAGGGGACAGCAGTATGGATTGATCCGTAAAGAAGGAGTGTTTTTGACATGTCCCAATGGCGATATGAAAGTGGGCAAGCTCTTTCATGACACAAGGAACAAGCCGACACTACCGGTAATATTCACCGAACAGGTTGATTACACTGTTGAAGGAAGTAATTATCCTTCGGGATACCGTGTTGAAAAATATGAGTTCAGCCGGAAATCGGTGAGCGGAAGAAATTTTGGAGAGGCCGACATTGTGATCCTGCGGCTGGCAGATGTTTACCTGATGAGGGCCGAAGCGAATCTAAGAAGAGGAGGGGATGCCGGTTCTGCCCTTTTAGATGTAAATACTGTAAGGGCTTCCAGAACGGCGCGGCCCCCCGCTCCTCCTGCATTAGGTTCCATGGACCTGGAAACGTTGTTCAGGGAAAGAGGGTTTGAATTGTACTGGGAAGTACAGAGAAGAACTGATATGATACGTTTCGGAAAATTCGAGGATAGCTGGACGGAAAAAACAAACAGCGATGTTCAGAAAAGGGTGTTTCCGATTCCGCAAACGGCGATAGACGGTTCGAGCAACCTGAAAGACTACCTGGTGCAGAATCCCGGCTATTAATCCCGGAAGATGCGTTTTTAGGAGTCATTTTTTGTCTTTGTCATTAAGGCGATATACGAAGGGCTGTTTTTTGACGGATGTTACCGGCTTGTCATTTTTAATTGCAGGTAACCATTTTCCGCTTGCCTTTAGCACGCGAATGGATTCTTCCCTTAGGCCTCCTTCGGATGGTCCTGCAATAGCTTCGATATTGCTGACGTTGCCTTCTGCATCGACGGTAAATTGCAAGACAACTGCGCCTTCAATTTTTCCTTTTACTGCTGCGTCGGGATAGTGCAGGGTTTTAACCAGGAAATTCATCCAGGCGGAAGCCCCACCGGGGTATTGCGCCTGCCGGTCATTGACGGTTAATTCAACCGCATCCGTATTTTCGCGTGGATCGGTTGATTGTACCCGTGTATTAAATGAAAAAGCGCCAAGAATACCGGCGACTACCGGGATGATCATCGTTTTTCTCATGTAAGAGAAATTGCGGGGTGTGGATGGAAGTGATAACATATAGATTCTTCTTTTAAATGGTGAGTGATAAAAATGATGTGCGACAGGAATGTGGTTTTTCTGTTGAATGGCCTCTGTGATTAAGGCTTCCGCATAAACTTTCTTGTCCGATTTATTTGTAGCAAATTCATCGGCTGAAAATTCATGAACGGCTAAGAGCTCGTTTCTTAAGATGTAGAAAAATGGATTGATCCATGCAATAGCCAGTACGATCTTCATAAATACCAGGTCAAGCGTGTGCCGCTGGCTTGCGTGCAGCCATTCATGACGAAAAACCTGCTGTCCTATTTGCGAATCAATGGGCAGTTTGCTGTTCCAGAAGATATGATTCATAAAAGTGAATGGTGTATTCTGCTCATTTGTCTCGTATACCGAGATGTTATCAATTCGCTTGCATGGATATTGATTACGCAGCTTCCTGATTTTTCTTATAGAAGACAGCAGCGAAAGCAGTATTACAGCCGAAACGGCGAAGTAGCTATAGAACAGCAATGAGGCGGACATCCATGCGGCACCCTCGGGCATGAAGGGGTGGACTTCGATGGCTTTAAG
>CAMPGT010000391.1 GCA_946885665.1 uncultured Chitinophagaceae bacterium
TGAGAATAAGCCAAACCGATTTTTACAAGCTGGTTGACACCCATCTGGTCTTTGCCAGCCTTTACCGTAAATCGCTGGAGCAGTCCCAGGTGTTTGCGACATGGAGAATTGAAACGATGATCAGTATGACCGCTAAAGAAAGATATGAGAATTTGTTGCAACAAATGCCCGAGGTTGTGTTGCGGTTATCCAATAAACATGTTGCTTCGTTTTTAGGCATCACACAGGAATCATTGAGCCGGCTGAAAAAGGGAAAGTAGTTTTTATCATTTGTCAATGTTTGTTTTTTTCAGGCAAAATATTTTTGCCATGGATTAAAAAACAAGTGGCAATGAAAAATGAATATGGTCTGCAAGACAGTATAAGAATTCAACGGCCGTTTTTACCAGAGGACGCCGGGCCGAGCTGGCAAAGCCGTTTCCTTGTGAGACTGCTCCGGCTTCTGCCCGCCAGGAAAATGCTGGCATCCCCTGCCCGTGTACAGGAGCGTGTACGCAAACTCGCACTAAAGCCAGCCTCGTATCAACCTACGGGCCTTGGACCAAATATCGATCTGCAATTGCGGAGCGTGTTGGGATGGCCCGTTTATCAAACAACGCCGGCAGGCCATCCCGACGTCGTCAACCATGTCGTCTTCCTGCATGGCGGCGGCTATATCAATGAAATCGTTCGCGCCCATTGGCGCTTCATTGGTTATATGACACGGGAGGCACGGGTCCGCTGTTTCGTGCCCATTTATCCCCTGGCTCCCGGCGCCACTGCAAAGAATGTAGTACCCCTCATGGGCGACCTGCTCGCAAAAATTCTCCAATAACCGCGGGGCGGCACGCTGACAATTGTTGGCAATTCAGCGGGAGCAGGTCTCGCACTGGCCGCTGCACAATGGTTAAGGGATTGCGGTTATGGGCAACCCGGCGGGCTGGTGCTAATTTCACCCGGAATAAACGCGTTGATCAACCGGCCGGAGCAGCTACTGATCGCTGCTGACGACCCGGTGCAGGCTATTGCTGGCATCGTTGAAACGGCACGACTGTACGCCGGGGATCTGGATGTCGCGCATCCCTATGTCAGTCCGCTCAATGGCGATATGCACCGGCTCGCACCAATGACAATATTTTCGGGTACCTTCGATCTTCTTTATCCCGACAGTGTTGCTCTTGCTGCCAAAGCCCGCGCCGCAGGTGTTCCGGTTACCCTTCATCTGCGGAAGGGTCAGCCCCACAATTATCCCGTGTTGCCAACGCCGGAAGGCAGGCAGGCGCGTTCGCTGATCCTGCGCGCCATCACACGTGGTTAACGTGGACAATTTCCATCATAATGATAAAATTTGCTCATACCAACATCATCACCCACGACTGGCGTCAACTTGCTGAGTTTTATATCCAGGTTTTTGGCTGTAAACCTATTTTTCCTGAAAGAGATTTAAGCGGCGCATGGCTGGATAAAGCAACCAATCTCCAAAATGCTCACTTAACAGGTATCCACTTGACGTTACCCGGCTATGAAGATCATTTGCCCACGCTTGAGATTTTTCAGTACGACACCATCGCTGAAAATGCTGAAACCTTAGTCAACAGAAAAGGCTTTGGACACATTGCGTTCAAAGTGGACGACGTACACGAGGTTTTGACACGGCTTTTGGCATATGGCGGAACACAAGTTGGCGATGTTATCGAAACAGCGATTGCGAACGCCGGACAACTGACATTTGTGTATGCAAAAGATATTGACGGGAATATTATTGAAATTCAACATTGGCAATAACGTTTATAGCCTATTACGCTTAGGAATGACGTCGGCGGTCAAAAGAATATGCCAGTAGGAGGTAATGCTTATCCGTTGATTTTTCGTTCCTCCTTTTTACCGGTTGCGTGGACGATAAATGTCTACAGTGAGAAACTTGATAGTCGTTTTCCCAATATTTTTTGCCGCATCTGTAACAGGAGGGTTCACGAAACCCATACCTGGCTTAAGGTCCCATTCCTGTCTGTTCGTTCCATCAAAATATATGGCAGCCTTTCCTCCCTCGACCACATAAAATGCATGATCGGGATGCGAATGAAGAGGTATAGTGTCACCTGGCTTAACGGTTACTTCATACATTTTGATTCCCAGCGTATCCCCCAGTTTTCTCGTCAACTCCGGAGAGACCAGCATACCGTCCAGCTTTGGATTATATGCCTGTGACGAAGAATCCGGCTCATCCTTCTGTATAACAGAAGTAGTGTCTCCGTTGTTTGTGTTCGCGGTTGAAGTATCATTGCCACATGCGTTAAGAAAGCACGCCAATACAACTAGTGCAAAAAAAGTGTGAAGCGTATGCATAAGAAATTTTTATAAGTGCAGGAAGGAAACAATTACCGGTACAAGAAAATAATGGTGTATAAAAGGTACTAAAAATTGACAAGAATAATGCTTGACCATCGTCAACAAAACCCCTGCGGCCGGTCTTTACGGGAGAGTGAACTACCATAGGTAGGTGAATAGAGAAACGCGAGCATCGGGAAAAATAAGAGCGAATCGAGACGCTAATTTTGATGTCAGAAATCGAAAAAATTCTCTATCTTTCTTCTTCTTCATTTCCATCCCTGCACGAAAAACCCGACATCCCGTATTAACTATTTTACCTTATCCGTTTATGTAAAGCTGCACTTCCACATACTCCTTGAAAATTTTTAACG
>CAMPGT010000392.1 GCA_946885665.1 uncultured Chitinophagaceae bacterium
CTGAAATACCTCTCCCGTCTCCCGTCTCCCGTATCACGATTGCCCACTCCCTACTCCCCACTTCCTACTTCCCACTCCCCTAAAATAACTCCGCCTGGTTGCCCTTTTTCTTCTTCACCTCCCATTCCATACTCACCGTCTTATTGAAATCAAACAATTTGGCGCCGAGCGCCCTCCAACCCATTACCTCCACAAATGAGGCCAGCTTGATCTTCTGGGTGCGCGCCTGCGAGCCCCTGCCCGACGAAACGATCACCACAGGATTGTCGTCGGTGGTAACCGCCTCCACGTAATTTCCTTCTCCCTCCCTGATAAACGAATACTTGTTGCGAAGGGTGGTGGTCTCCACTTTGAACCGCTTCACGTTGAACTGCAGTTTCTCCTTATCCAGGTAAATAGCCGTAACGATCTTCTCCGGATCGAACTTCTCGATGGATATCACTTTTTCGGCATCGAAACGCTGCGTGATCTCGGTATCCGCAATCTCATAGTTACCATCGGAGTAGATCACCAGCAGCCTGTCTTCCGATTCAAAACTGCCGAGAAATTCGCCCTTCTCCTCTTCGTTGAGCCTGCCGAAGGTGTCATCGAACCAGAGTTTGCGGCCGCTTAAAGACGATTTTCCCGCTTCCTTGAACTTGACGCTTCTTACCGGGTATTTCGTAACCTGGTTGCCGATGCTGCTCCGGTTCTTGATTTCGAGCGTCTCGAAAAAGAATTCCAGTTCCTTGTTTCGCGCCGACGAGCCCGGGTGAAGGTTGATCTTTACCACTTCGGCCTCGCCGTTGGGATTGACAGAAAGGTAGTGCACCTTGCTCTTGTCGTTTCCCTTCGTCAGGTCGTATTCCTTATCGCGGGTAACGCCGGTAACGTTGAATCGCTTCGCAAAGCTGATGTTTGTCTTTCCGTCTACATAAATCATGTTGTACGTGGTGCGTTCGTCGTTCTTTTTGAACACGGCCACGTGCAGGATGTCTTTCCCGATAAATACCTTGTCGGCTACCTTCACCACCTTCATGATACCCGACTTGGTAAATACGATGATGTCGTCCAAATCGGAACAGTCGGCGATGTATTCGTCTTTTTTGAGACCGGTACCGATGAAGCCATCTTCACGGTTCACATACAGCTTCACATTGGCAATGGCCACCTGCTTGGCCTGGATGGATTCAAAGGGACGCAGTTCCGTTTTACGTTCCCTTCCTTTACCATATTTCTTCAGCAACCCATCGTAATAGGCCACGGCAAAATCAACCAGGTTGGCCAGGTCATATTTCACCTGCTTTATATCTGCCTCGATCTTTTTGATTTGCAGATTCAGCTCGTTGATGTCCAGCCTGTAAATTCTGCGAACGGGCTTTTCCGTCAGCCTGATCACATCTTCCCTCGTAATTGCCCTTTTCAACTGTTTGAGGAACGGGGCAAATGCTTTGGTGATGGCCTGGATAACGTTGTCCCACGTTTCATGTTTCTTCTCGAGTTCCTTGTATATTTTTTCTTCAAAGAATATTCTTTCCAGCGAAGTATAGTGCCATTTATCCTGCAGTTCGAGCAGCTTTATCTCGAGTTCTTTCTTGAGCAGCTCGCGGGTGTTGTCAACCGAAATCCTGAGCAGTTCGTGCACACTCATGAACCTTGGCTTTCGGTCAACGATCACGCAGGCGTTAGGTGAAATGCTCACTTCACAGTCGGTAAAGGCATACAGGGCGTCGATCGTGATATCCGGAGAAATGCCTGCAGCCAGGTCCACCATGATCTCAACGTCGGCGGCAGTGTTGTCGGTAACTTTCTTGATCTTGATCTTGCCCAGGTCGTTGGCTTTTACGATCGAATCCATCAACTGCGCCGTGGTGACGCCGTAGGGCACGTCGCGGATGATGAGTGTTTTCTTGTCCAGCTCTTCGATCCTGGACCTCACTTTTATCTTACCGCCGCGCTTTCCTTCATTATAATTGGAGGTGTCGGCCATGCCGCCGGTTTGAAAGTCGGGGTGCAGCTCGAATTTCTTTCCTCTCAAATATTTTACCGAGGCGTCTATCAGCTCACAGAAATTGTGGGGGAGGATTTTGGTGGCCAGCCCTACGGCGATGCCCTCTGCGCCTTGTGCCAGCAGCAGGGGAAATTTCATGGGCAGCACCACCGGCTCGTTTTTACGTCCGTCGTAACTCAGTTGCCATTCGGTAGTTTTGTCGTTGAACGCCACTTCCAACGCGAACTTCGACAGTCGCGCCTCAATGTATCGTGCCGCGGCGGCTTCGTCGCCGGTGCGGACGTCGCCCCAGTTTCCCTGCGTTTCGATGAGAAGGTCCTTCTGGCCCAGGTTCACCAGCGCATCGCCGATGCTGGCATCGCCGTGCGGGTGGTATTGCATGCTTTGGCCGATAATGTTGGCCACCTTGTTGAAGCGGCCGTCATCCATCACTTTCATCGAATGCAGTATCCTGCGTTGCACGGGTTTAAGGCCGTCTTCCACAGCGGGTACGGCTCTTTCGAGGATAACGTACGAGGCATAATCGAGGAACCAGGTTTTATACTGGCCGCTTATGCCTGAGTCGTTGAGGTGTATTGAATTTTCTGCCATTGGGGAAGTTTGTTTTTTATCGGCAATGGGCAAACGGCAAACGGCAATTGCCTATTCACTATTGCCTATTGCCTACTGCCTATTCTCTATTCTCA
>CAMPGT010000393.1 GCA_946885665.1 uncultured Chitinophagaceae bacterium
CTCACTGGTAGCAGGTTTTGACGTGTCGGCGGGAATGTTGAAAAACCTCATCCTCAAATACCCCGGTGCAGTTGCCACGCAGATAACGGACAACCGTTTCGCCAATGTACCAGACGCCTGTTTTGACGTGATCGTTACCACGCTCACCATCGCCCATATACAAGACATAGACGAGGCCATCGCAGCCTGGTCGCGGATACTGAGGCCGGGCGGCGATCTCATCATCACCGATTTCCATCCGGAAACACTGGCAAAAGGTGGCACCCGCAGCTTCACCCGCCACGGCAAAACCTTTTCAGTCGTCAATTATATCCATCCGCTCGGCGAGGTGATCCGCACTTTCCATAAATACAATTTAATGGTATATACGAAAGCGGAAAGAAACATTGATGAGCGGGTAAGACACTACTACGCTTCACAAAACGCGCTGCCCGTGTATGAGCGGTTCAGGGGAACGCCCGTTATTTACGGAATGCATTTAAGGAAAACACATGCAGCTCAATAATGTGCATATCATGAACGCCGGGGAGGCCGTTTCCATCAATACGGAAAACGGAAAAATCACGGGCATACAACAGCAACCCTTCGCAAATGCTGCCGCGGAGATCAATTTTGAAAACGCCTTCGCCATTCCCGGGCTCATCAACTCGCACGATCACCTCGACTTCAACTGCTTTTCACCCTTTGGTGATAAAAAATATAATAGTTACAGGGAGTGGGGCCATCACATTCACCAGGATTTTAAAGAAGAAATTGATGACATTCTGCGTGTGCCGCGAAGGCTCCGCGCTTTGTGGGGCATGTACAAAAACCTGCTGGCGGGCATTACGACAGTAGTAAACCATGGCGATTTTCTCCACATCAGCAACCGCCTGATCAGCATCCTGCAGGATTCTCAAAGCCTGCACTCCGTAAGCTTTCAATCCAACTGGAAATGGAAACTGAACAACCCTTTGCTTAGGAACAGACTATGCGTGATTCATGCGGGTGAAGGCGTTGATGAGCAGTCGACGGCAGAAATAGACCAGTTAATCAGCTACAATCTGCTGCGGCGAAAACTGGTGGGCGTGCACGGTGTAGCGATGAAAGCCAGCCAGGCAGAAAAGTTTGAGGCACTGATATGGTGCCCGGAATCGAACATGGTGCTGTTCGACAAACATGCCGAAGTAGAGGAGATAAGGGAAAACACGGTACTTCTTTTTGGAACAGACTCCACGCTGACCGCACGATGGAACGTATGGGAGCATTTACGCGTGGCCAGGTCGCTCAACAAACTTAGTGATGAGCAGTTGTTCGAAAGCATTACTGCATCGCCTGGCAAATTGTGGCGCACCAATGCCGGTGAATTACTGCCAGGCAGGAACGCTGATATCGTAGTAATCGAAAAAACACCGGGAAAAAGCGGGTGGGATGATGTGTTCACGTCTAACCCTGAAAATATCCTGTTAGTGTTGCACCAGGACAATATCAGGATGTTCGACAAATCAATTGCTTCGCAGGTTCCTCTAAACAGGAAAATGTTCACGCCCATCATCATCAATGGAAGAGTTAAATACGTTGAGGGCAATTTGGCCCACCTGGTGAATAGTATTCACCGGTTCAATGCAGGTATTTCTTTTCCGTTTGAGCTGTGTGCCTAAACCATTGGATAGGCCATCTTCTTTTTATGCTGATGCAGGTAATGCAAGAAATGAATATGGTACAGGTGTCCGTTGGCTGGTGACAAGGTCACCGCATTTAATTCCTTACCGAACAGCAGCATGTGGCTGCCTAAGTTCAGGGTACGCGTAATTTCGATTTCTTTATAGCTGTTTGCCCAGCCGGGAATGGGAAAGCCATAACACCCGGCATTCGTTACCGGGAAATCGTCAGCGGCCTTCTGCGGATCTTTGTGGTGCTTGCCAAGTTGATAGATGATATTCTTGTAAACATAAGGCACTTCCGACACCACCATCTTCCTTGTTGCGATGATACGGCGAAGCGTTGTATTGGTACGCCTGAGGCCAAATACATACACAGGTACACAGGGAACATCGCCCACAAGATCCATGGGAAAAATATTTTGATAATCACCGTCCCTGAAGGAAATGAGCCGCACCTTTCGCGGGTAACTGTACGCGGCTGCATAAGACTGCAACGTATAAAAATCCTGCTCAGGTTTTTTATAATGTTTGTAATACAGCAACCGCGTTTTAAGAAATCCCAGGTGATGAATCCGCGGGGTGGTAAGCCTCAACAGCAGGAGCGTGCCCGAATCATCTTCAATTTTTTCAAAAAAGTCCAGGTCAAGTTCCGCCACGGGCTGGCCACTGCCGGCCGAATCATAAAAGAACATCCGGTATATGGTGCTAACAGGGATTGCGTTGTTCGTCCAAATGCCAAAAATTACAGGCTTCAGGCACAACAGCCAATGCAGCGAGGAAACATCGGTCCTTTCCGTTCCGTTTTCGAGAAATACCTTTTCCACAATTTCGCCTTCAACGGTAACGGTTGCGTATTCCCTTACAGGAATATCTCCGAACAGTATTTTCCTGAGCAATTTTTTCATCGCCTCTTGGATTTGAAGCTCGGCAAGCGTATCGACGCTGCTTGTCGCCTCATCCAGTATGAGCAGCGCGGGATCTCCGAGGATTGCGCGCGCAATGGTTATGAGCTGGCGCTGTCCGTGGC
>CAMPGT010000394.1 GCA_946885665.1 uncultured Chitinophagaceae bacterium
CAGTTGTCCAGCCTGCGTGCGTCATCGTCGAGTCGCCGGGCTTTCGCGATTCCGCAATGGTCGAATCCCAGCTCCGCCGCATATTTGCGTACAAGTTCGGTATGTAGATGCGTGGTATTCAATAATTACCAATAAATATTCACTAATTTGGCAACCCAAATTTATAACATGCCCGCTAAGTATCTGTTGGGAATTGATATTGGTTCGTCGTCGGTAAAAACTGCGTTGCTCGATGTTGACACGGGTAAGCCTGTTGCATCTGCTTTTTCGCCGTCGAATGAAATGGGGATGATATCGAAGGCGCCTGGCTTTGCCGAACAGGAGCCGGAAGAATGGTGGAACGAACTCGTGAACGCCATGAACCTGCTTCGCAAAAAATATTCGTTCAACGGAGATGATGTGGCGGCCATTGGTATTTCGTACCAGATGCACGGGTTGGTTTGCGTGGATAAAAACCTGGCGCCTGTAAGACCATCGATTATTTGGTGCGACAGCCGCGCAGTAGAGATAGGCAACAAGGCTTTTCATTCGCTCGGACAGGAATATTGCCTAAACAACCTGCTCAATTCTCCCGGTAATTTCACCGCCTCCAAACTGAAGTGGGTGAAAGAAAATGAACCGGCGGTGTATGAAAAAATTTACAAGGTACTGTTGCCGGGCGATTACATTGCCATGAAGCTTACCGGCGAGCCGGCCACTACTGTTTCGGGATTGTCGGAAGGTATTTTATGGAACTATCCGAAACAGGCGGTGGCAACCGAGCTGCTGGAGGAATATGGAATCGACCGCTCGGTATTGAGCGATGTGGTAAACACGTTCAGCGAGCAGGGAAAATTGTCCGCTTTTGCCGCGAAAACACTGGGGCTGAAAGCCGGAACGGTTGTAAGTTACAGGTCGGGAGATCAGCCGAACAATGCTTTCTCGCTCAATGTGCTGCAGCCGGGCGAAATTGCTGCCACGGCGGGAACATCGGGAGTGGTGTATGGGGTAACGGATAAGGTGGAATATGACAAGCAATCGCGCGTCAACACCTTTGTGCATGTTAATCATGCAAAGGAAAAACCGCGATATGGGATTTTGCTGTGCATTAATGGTACGGGAATATTGAACAGTTGGCTGAGGAAAAATTTCCTGGGCAACATGCCTTATGAAGAGATCAATAAAAAAGCGGCCGAAATCGAGATCGGTTCCGGGGGCGTATTGATATATCCATTCGGCAATGGTGCAGAGCGGGTGCTGGGCAACAAAAATCCGGGTGCCTCCATAAAGGGCTTGCAATTTAACAGGCACCACCAGGGTCATGTGGCCCGTGCGGCGCAGGAAGGAATTGTGTTTTCGCTGTACTATGGCATTTCCATCATGAAGCAGATGGGCATGCAGGTAAGCAAAGTGCGTGCGGGGTATGCAAATATGTTTTTGAGTGATACATTCTCGGATGCATTTGCCAACACCTCGGGCGCGGTGCTTGAATTATTTGACACGGATGGTGCAACGGGTGCGGCGCGTGCAGCGGGAGTGGGAGCGGGCATCTATAAAAGTTTTGATGAAAGCTTCGCAGGGATGAAAAAGATCAGGACGATAGAGCCGGAGCAAAAAAGGATTTCGGCCTATCGCAGCGTATATGAAAAGTGGGAGGCGGCGCTCAAAGAGATAATATAATCTAATACGAGGGCGCTAACGTGCCTTACTCAACCAAAACGGACGAATGATTGGAGCTAACAATTGACTTTTAAGTTTTAACTTTTAATTTTTAACTTTCCATGGGCTACACTACAGGTAATCACAAAGAATTTTTTCCGGCTATCGGGAAGATACGTTTTGAAGGACGCGACTCAGATAATCCGCTTGCATTTAAATGGTACGATGCCGACAGGAAGATTGCCGGCACAACGATGAAGGAATATTTCCGGTTTGCGGTTTGTTACTGGCACACGTTCTGCAACACCGGCTCCGATCCTTTTGGTCCGGGTACAAAACGTTTTCCGTGGGATGAAGCCGGCGATGTGATGCAGCGGGCAAAAGATAAAATGGATGCGAACTTCGAGTTTATCACCAAACTTGGTGCGCCATACTATTGTTTTCATGATATAGACCTGGTAGAAGATGCACCCACGCTGCAGGAATATGAAAAGCGGCTGCAACTGATCGTTGAATATGCCAGGCAAAAACAGGCCGACAGCGGTGTGAAGCTGCTTTGGGGAACGGCCAATGTGTTTTCCAACCCGCGCTACATGAATGGCGCTTCCACCAACCCCGACTTTCACGTGCTGACGTGCGCCGCAACGCAGATAAAGAACGCGCTCGACGCAACCATCGCGCTTAACGGAGAGAACTATGTGTTTTGGGGAGGAAGGGAAGGGTACATGACGCTTCTCAATACCGACATGAAGAGGGAGATCGACCATCTCGGCCGCTTCCTGGCCACGGCACGCGACTATGCAAGAAAACAGGGATTCAAGGGAGTATTTTTTATCGAGCCGAAACCGATGGAGCCCACCAAGCATCAATATGATTATGACTGCGCAACGGTGATCGGATTTTTGAAGCAATATGGCCTCGACAAAGATTTTAAGATCAATATTGAAGTTAATCACGCCACGCTCGCAGGGCACACCTTTCAACATGAGCTGCAGGTTGCCGCCGACCATGGGATGCTGGGAAGC
>CAMPGT010000395.1 GCA_946885665.1 uncultured Chitinophagaceae bacterium
AATATTTGAATTCATTTTGACATTTTCTATCTACTTTTAAATCGAAGATTCATATTTTAAATTATTTAATTTAAGAGAATGTCAAAACTAACACTCAAATCCTCACTTCCCTTCATCGTTTTGCTGATTGTTGCGGTGGCCGCTTTATTTGCTCCATCGCTGCCAGACTTTGCCGACGCCTCGAAATACAACTCAGCCGACATTGTTTGGATACTGGTCGCCACCGCGCTTGTGTTTTTGATGACGCCCGCACTGGCCTTCTTTTATGGAGGAATGGTGCACAGAAAGAATGTGATCTCCACCATGATCAAGAGTGTTGTTGCCGCCGGTGTCGTAGGCGTGCTGTGGATCGTGGTAGGCTACAGCCTTTGTTTTGGCGCCGATATGGGCGGGATCATCGGCAATCCCATGACGCACTTCCTTTTCAAAGGTGTAAATTCCGGTGAACCCTGGGTGGGAGCTCCCACGATCCCGAAAACTTTGTTCTCACTCTTCCAACTGATGTTTGCGGTCATCACGCCCGGCCTTGTGGTAGGCGCGATCGCCGAGCGCATCCGTTTTACCTCTTACATTCTCTTCACAGTTTTGTTCAGCATATTGGTGTACGCACCGCTGGCGCACTGGAGCTGGCATCCCGAAGGATTCCTTTTCCAAATGGGAGCGCTTGACTTTGCAGGTGGTACGGTCGTACATATTTCTGCCGGTTGTGCGGCTCTTGCCGGGGCGTTGGTGCTCAAACGCCGCAAGGTGCACATGGAACACAGGGAAATTCCTCCCGCCAACATCCCTTATGTATTAATAGGAACCGGTTTCCTGTGGTTCGGTTGGTTCGGTTTCAATGCGGGTTCGGCTCTCGGCGCCAATGCGCTCGCAGTATCGGCTTTTGCTACCACTAACACCGCTGCTGCTTCTGCCGGTTTGAGCTGGATGTTCTTCGACGTGCTCAGGGGTAAGAAGCCCTCCGTTATCGGGTTCTGCGTGGGCGCTGTTGTTGGCCTTGTAGCCATCACTCCCGCTGCCGGGTTTGTGGCCATTCCCCAAAGCATATTCATCGGCGTATTTGCCGCCATCGTTTCCAATATAGCCGTTTACTACAAGCAGAAGTCAACACTCGACGATACGCTCGACGTGTTCCCCTGCCACGGCATTGGCGGTATCGTGGGCATGCTGATGACAGGTATCTTCGCCACCAAGGCCGTGAATGGCGCAGGTGCCGATGGATTGTTCTACGGCAATCCCGGATTCTTCCTCACCCAACTGAAAGCGATGGTGATCGCGGTGACTTACAGCTTCACCGTTTCGTTCCTGATCTTCAAGCTCGTTAACCTCATACAGCCCATCCGTGTAAGCAGCGAAGAAGAAGAGATGGGTCTCGACGCATCTCAGCACAACGAAAAATATCTGCAGGGAACGCTTTTACTGCAACCGCAGCCCCAGAACGGAAAGATGAAAGAACAACCAATCGAGGAAGAAATGCTGAACGATTAATACAACCATAACAACTCTGGTCATATTGTAAATAGAAAAGGTACAGTTTAAAAAACCTCTGCTCAGGTCAAACTATACCTTTTCCTTTTTCATAATTAAACTCAACTGCAATGTTAAGAAAATTTCTGACATGTCTCTGTATTGCTGTAACCGCAGCGGCTCCGCTCTTCGCCCAGGATTCAACGTCAGTTTCAGAATCGCCTTTTAAGATTTCAGGAAGCCTGGATGCGTATTACCGTTATAGTTTCGCGAACGCCAAAGATTCGTTGCATACCGACAATTACACCAGCTTTACGAACTCCCATAATTCGTTTGAATTGGGAATGGCCTCGGTGAAGCTGGCGTACACCAAAGAAAAAATTGGCGCGGTTCTCGACCTTGGCTTCGGGAGAAGGGCAGAAGAATTTTCTTATAACGATGCAAATACGCTGGCGGCGATCAAGCAGGCGTACGTAACCTATTCGCCGTCATCGAAACTCACCTTTACCATGGGTAAGTTTGGTACACACGTGGGTTACGAGGTGCTCGATCCGCAGGTGAACCGCGACTACAGCATGTCTTACATGTTCTCCTACGGCCCGTTTTTTCATACCGGCCTCAAAGCGGATGTGGCCGTAAGCGATCATTTTGGTTTCATGGTGGGCGTTGTGAACCCTAACGACATGGTGTCGGCCAGCTTTGCCAAAAAATTCTTCATTGCACAATTGCGGGCCACCGGCGAAACGGTTAGCGGCTATCTTAATTATGTTGGGGGAAAGGATTATGACAATATCACCTCAAACCAGTTCGATCTCGTGGTGACCGCAAAGTTTACCGACAAGTTCAGCGCCGGATATAACGGTACGGTGAAAACGGCAAAATCGGGGAGCACCCATTCGTGGTGGGGATCGGCGATTTACCTGAATGTAGACCCTACGTCGAAATTCGGGATAACATTGCGCGGAGAATATTTTGATGACGAGAAAGGCGTGGCAGGGTTTGGCACCTCGTTGTTTGACGCCACGATTTCTTTGAACATTAAGCCGGTGGAGAACCTCCTGATCATTCCTGAATTCAGGCTCGACACATCGGCGGATCCACTATTCTTTAAGAATTCTGATACTTTTTCACCATCCGCAAAAGCAGCGGGAGCGTTTTTGCTTGCGGCGATTATCAGTTTTTAATAGTTTAATAG
>CAMPGT010000396.1 GCA_946885665.1 uncultured Chitinophagaceae bacterium
CGCGCCACCCCCGCCAGCGGGGGATACGTGGCACTCTCAACGCCATGCCCGGGCGGGGGATACGTGGCGCTCTCAACGCCATGGATTTTAAATGTTTTGTACTGCTCTCGTATACCAGAGCATATCAAAAGCCCCTGGAGTGATATACCAGAAAAGCAAGCGCAATAATCTCTCACCCAAAAAATATTTGGCTGGAAAAAAATATTTGCTCATTTTACAATTCTTTTAACAAAAGAGGTTCGCGCCTATCCCACGAGGCAGCAGCCTCAGCCCCTCCCCGTCACTCCTCCCCATTTACCGTTTCATGATGCTGGATTGTCTAACGATAACCATAGTCACACCTATGCTCAATCATCAACGCCATATTTCCTCATCCTCAAAACAAACCATCCATGAATCAAAAGCTACTTCTGGTCAGATCAGGGATCATCTGCTTTCTTCTCTGCTGCTCCCTCATCTCACTGGCCCAGCATCCAATTTCCGGCACCGTTACCGACGACTCCACCAAAGCGCCCATAGCCGGCGCCACCATATCCGTGAAAGGAACTAAAGTGGCCACCTCAACAAGCGCCGATGGTCAATTCACCATCACGGTACCCAACACAAACGCAACACTCATCATCACCTACGTCGGGTTCGAACCCGTCGAAATAAAAACAGGAACACGATCCACCATCAACGCCTCACTGCACCCATCAACAGACGCCATGAGCGAAATCGTCGTAACCGGCTACAGCTCGCAGGCTAAAAGAGACATCACCGGGTCGGTTTCCGTTGTGAACACCAAAGAACTCGTATCAGTACCCGGCTCAAACGTCGAAAGCCTGCTGCAGGGCCGCGCCGCAGGCATCACCGTGGGCACATCAGGCATACCGGGCGCAGGCTCGAACGTTCGCATCCACGGCTACAGCACCTTCGGCAATAACGAACCACTCTACGTTGTGGATGGAACACGCGTGACCTCCATTTCAGAAGTGAATCCCGGCGACATCGAATCCATGCAAATTTTAAAAGACGCCTCCGCAGCGTCGGTATATGGCTCCGCTGCCGCAGGTGGCGTGGTCATCATCACTACCAAACAAGGCAAAGCAGGTCCGCCAAAAGTAAATTACAGCGGATACTACGGCTGGCAGCGCTTCGACAAACGCCTGGACCTGATGAATACCAAAGAATACGGCGACTACCTTTACCTCCTTCAAAAAAACGGCGGTAACCTCGACGCCGATGGCAACTTTGTTCACGGACAATATGCAGGGCCAACAGGAAAAAGCCCCGAACCCATCATACCCGATTACATCTACGCAGGCGGCGGATTGCCGGGCGGTAAAACAGGCGGAATACAGGAAGGCGACCCCGCGGCCGATCCATCCAAATACAAACTCGACCTGTTCGATGTAAACGGCCCCGGCACCTACCTCATCGTACCGGCAAATAAAGAAGGCACCGACTGGATCGGGGCGATCATGCAGGAGGCGCCGATACACAATCAACAACTCACCGTTTCGGGCGGCTCGGAAAATTCCAAGTATTTATTCGGCCTCAATTATTTCGATCAAAAAGGAATTATCTACACCACGGGCTATAAAAGATATTCCATCCGCGCCAACACCAGCTTTAAAATAAAAGACAGGATCAGAATCGGTGAATATTTGCAGGTAAACTACATCGGCCGCTCCGGCACCAACGCTTTTGTGAACCAGGACGAAGGCAACCCGCTTTCGTTCGCGTACCGGCAACAACCCGTCATCCCTGTTTTTGACATTGCAGGAAATTACGCGGGAACAAGAGGCTCCAACCTCGGCAACGCCAACAATCCTTACGGCATACTCGACCGCAGAAAGGATGCCACCGACAGAAGAATAGGTATCATCGGCAGCGTTTTCGCCGAAGTGGACTTTCTTAAGCACTTCACCTTCCGCTCTAACGTGGGGATGGATTACGGCAACATCAGCAACTTTGTATTTCTTACACCCGTGTATGAAAATGCCGAAGGCAGGGGTGGCAACGGTTCATTCAGCGAAGGATCGGGTTATGCCTATTTGCTGACCTGGTACAATACGCTGAACTTCAAAAAATCATTTGGCGAACACAGCGTGGGTGCATTGCTGGGTACAGAAGTGGTGCAGGACCAGGGACGATTTATTTCAGGCAACACCACCGACTACTTCAGCTTCGACCGCGAATTCTGGCAGCTCGGCGCCACACTTAACCCCACACCCTTTGGCACGAGCTCGGAATACAAAGCGCGAAAATATTCGCCCGTCATCGCCAAAGTTGACTACTCGTTTCGCGATAAATATCTATTCAGCGCTTCTTTCCGAAGAGACGGTTCGTCCGAAGCCTTCGGGCCCGCAAATAAATATGGCAACTTCCCGGCGTTCAGCGTGGGCTGGAGAATTTCGGAGGAAAGCTTCATGCGCAGCAATTCTTTCATCAACGATCTCAAACTCCGCTTCGGATACGGCAAGCTCGGCAACGACAACATCAACTCTTACGGCTTCCTTACTTCCTTCGTTACGAATAACGATGCCGCCTACCCGATAAATGGCACCAACACCAACATCACCCCCGGGGTAAGGCATTTATCTATTGCCAACCCCAACATCAAATGGGAAGAAACCGCCACCACATCCAT
>CAMPGT010000397.1 GCA_946885665.1 uncultured Chitinophagaceae bacterium
CCCCTGACCACTTCTTTTTTTTAAAAAACAAAAACTTCTCCCGTCTCCCGTCTCCCGTCTCACGCCTCACGTTTCACGCCTCCCGTCCCCAAACTCCGCCTAACCTCCGGCGCCACCTTCGTCCCAAACAACTCAATCGAACGCATCATCTTATCATGCGGCAGCGTCCCCACCGCCATCTGCGCCAAAAACCTGTCGTGCCCAAAAAGACTGTGCTCATACAATATCTTATCCACCACCTGCTGCGGACTCCCCACCAGCAACGACCCCTTGGGCGCGCGCATGGCCTCGTAGTTCTGGCGGTTCATCGGCTGCCATCCGCGCTCCTTCCCCAACTGCGTCATCACATCGGCGTAGGTAGGATAAAACTCATCGGCAGCCTGTTGCGATGTTTCGGCTACATAAGCATGTGAGTTGATGCCTATTTTTAAAGTTTTAGGGTCATGCCCCGACTTAATAGCAACATCGCGGTACAATCCCGTCAAGGGTGTAAACCGTTCCGGCGATCCGCCAATAATGGCCAGCGCCATATTCAATCCGTAAGAAGCGGCACGTATAACCGATTCCGGCGTTCCACCGATGGCCACCCATATCGGCAACTGTTGTTGGTACGGTCTTGGATATACTCCGAGATTATTTAGTGACGGCCTGTGCTTACCTCTCCACGTCACTTTTACCGATTTGTTGAGGTTGACCAGCAGATCCAGTTTTTCGGTAAACAGCTCATCGTAATCGTCCAAATTGTAGCCAAACAAGGGGAATGATTCGATGAAGCTGCCGCGCCCAGCCATGATCTCGGCTCTTCCATCAGATAAAAGATCTACCGTGGCGAAATCCTGGAACACGCGCACCGGATCATCGGAACTGAGGACGGAAACGGCGCTCGACAATTTTATTTTTTTCGTCACCATCGCCGCCGCAGCCAGCACCACGGCGGGCGTGGATACCGCGTAATCGGGCCGGTGGTGTTCGCCAACGGCGAAAATGTCGAGCCCCACCTGCTCGGCAAGCTGTACCTCTTCCATGAGATTTTTCAAACGCTGGTGCGCGCTGATGAGCTTGCCCGTCATTGGGTCGGGAGTGATGTCGGCAAAAGTGTATATCCCCAATTCCATACGCAAATGTACTCACAATGTGACGGCATTTAATTACATTGTTATGATGAAACACTGGCTACTTTCCGGCTTGCTTGCAGCACTATTTATCCAGTCGCCGGCGCAAAATTTACCAGCTCCATTCGAAGAGGTACCACTCGGTTCCATCCAACCCAAAGGCTGGCTGCTGCACCAGTTGCAAATCATGAAAGCCGGAACCACCGGGCATCTCGATGAAGTGTATCGTAAAATTGAAAATGATAACGGCTGGCTCGGCGGCAAAGGCGATGGCTGGGAAGAAACGCCCTACTGGCTCGATGGCGCGGTGCCGCTCGCGTACCTGCTGAACGATGAAACGCTGAAAAGAAAAGTGCTGCAATACATTAACTGGACGCTCGACAACCAGCGCCCCTCGGGTTACTTCGGCCCCATCACAAAATGGGAACGCGAAACCGGTAACAAAATAACCGTTGCCCATTGCGAAAACGGCGAAGACTGGTGGCCAAAGATGATCATGCTGAAAGTGCTGCGGCAATATTATTCTGCAACGCACGACAAGCGCGTAATTCCGTGCATGACAAAATATTTCGATTATCAAAATAAGTCGATCAGCAAATGCGGCATTGCCAAATGGACACAATGGGCCGAGGCAAGGGCGATGGACAACCGCTTCATCATTCAATGGCTGTATAACATCAGCGGCGATAAATTTTTGTTGGACCTGAGCGAAAAACTCGAGCGGCAAACCTTCGCGTGGAGCGAATGGCTGGGCAACCGCAACTGGGTGATCAACGCTGCGGCACACCAGGACAGCACACACTGGATGCGGCGCCATGGCGTGAACGTAGGCATGGGATTGAAAGATCCTGCGGTAAGATATCAACGAACAAAAAACAAAAAATACCTCAACGACCTGCAAACAGGTTTTCACGACCTGATGACGCTGCACGGACTTCCTTACGGAATGTTTTCGGCAGATGAGGACCTGCACGGCAACGATCCCACGCAGGGTACAGAACTGTGTGCGATCGTCGAGGCCCAGTTTTCGCTCGAGCAGATCATTGCATTAACAGGCGAGGCGTCGTATGCCGATGCACTGGAAAAGATGACCTTCAACGCACTGCCCACGCAAACCACCGACGACTACAATGCAAAACAATATTTTCAGGTGACAAACCAGGTGCAGGTATCGCGCGGCGTGTTCAATTTTTCGCTGCCATTCGACAGGGAAATGAACAATGTTTTCGGCATGCGCAGCGGTTACACATGTTGTTTAGCGAATATGCACCAGGGCTGGACAAAATTCGCGAGCCATTTGTGGTATAAAACAAAGGAAAACGGACTGGCTGCGCTCGTGTACAGTCCCTCACAAATCACTGTTGCCGTAGGAAAAAATAATGAAGAAGTTACCATTAACGAAGTAACCGATTATCCTTTCGGCGACGTCATTACTTTTGAGTTCAACACCAAAAAAGATGTTGCATTTCCGCTGCAACTGCGCGTACCCTCCTGGTGCGAACAGGCGACGCTCATGTTGAA
>CAMPGT010000398.1 GCA_946885665.1 uncultured Chitinophagaceae bacterium
TACCCGACGGCCTCGCAGAGATCTTCGACCCGTCGGCAAGAATAAATTGCAGCACGTTTGATTTCGGCAGCCGGATATCCCACTCCTCCCCTGTTTGCAGATTCCTGCCCTTGCGCTGCTCATAATCGAGCAATTGCACTACGGGCGAACCGTTGATCCGCTTCGGGGGGGCGTTCCTGTAGCTCTCCATCATTTCCGCAATCTCCTTCTGCCCGTTCATTCCTTTTTTAGTAATAGAAATGAGGTTCTCCTTATAAAACCCGTATTGCACGTACAGGTCTATCAGTTTATCATACAATAACCTCCCCTTGTCTTTTTCATACGCGCACATTTCGCTCAAAATAGCCACTGCAGCCACCGCGTCCTTATCGCGCAGTTTCGATCCCACCATCAGGCCATAGCTTTCTTCTCCGCCGATGATATAATTTTCGCTCGCTTCTTTTTCACGTATCAACTCAGCGATCCATTTGAAACCAGTGAGTACATTGTAGCATTTCACGCCGTTAGCGGCAGCAATTTTATCGATCATATCGGTGGTAACGATCGTCTTCACCACCATGTCATTCGAGCGCGCGATACCTTTTTCTTTACGCGCCTCGATCATGTAGTTGCAGGCGAGTACGGCGGTTTGGTTGCCGTTCATAAGCACCCAGTTGCCTTTGTTGTCTTTAACGGCAATGCCCACACGATCCGCATCGGGGTCGGTGCCGAGAAGTATGTCGGCATCAATTTCCTTCGCTTTTTGCAGGCCGATGCTCATCGCCTCGCTTTCTTCGGGGTTGGGGTATACGACAGTAGGAAAGTTGCCGTCGGGCTTTGCCTGCTCTTCCACGATCGTTACGTTTTTGAACCCGAACCGCTCGAGCGCCTGCGGTACCAGTGTGATGCCGGTGCCGTGTATGGGCGTATAAACGATTTTAAGGTCCTTCTGCTTTTCGATCACTTCGGGGTAAACCGACAACGATTTCAGCATTTTCAAATAGGCCTCATCCGCTTCTTTGCCGATGATGGTAATATTGGCCTCGCCCCCGCTCCATTTCACATCATCCACCGACGCCACCTTTTCCACTTCTTTGATCACGTTTTTGTCGTGCGGCGGCACCAGTTGTCCGCCATCGCTCCAGTAGGCTTTGTAGCCGTTGTATTCTTTGGGATTGTGCGACGCGGTGCACACCACTCCGCCCTGGCAGCCCAGGTGGCGGATGGTGAACGACAGTTCGGGTGTGGGCCGCAGCGCCTCGAAAAGAAAAACCCTGATGCCGTTGGCGCCCATCACATTGGCCACGATCTCCGCAAATAGCCGGCTGTTGTTGCGGCTGTCGTGAGCGATGGCCACGCGTATCACGCCTCCCGGGTAGGTATCTTTCAGGTAATTGGCATAGCCCTGTGTGGCCATGCCTACCGTGTATTTGTTCATGCGGTTGGTACCCACGCCCATGATGCCGCGAAGCCCGCCGGTGCCGAATTCGAGGTTGCGGTAAAACGCGTCTGCCAGCTCATTCGGGTTCTCGCGCTCCAGTTTCCTGATCTCGTCCTTCGTCTGTTCATCGAATTTGCCGTTGAGCCAGGCCGTATATCTCGTTTTTATTGCATCATCCATGGTGTCAACCTTTTAAATAGCAATATAAACATTTACCTTTATCCGGGTGTCAAAAACACTCTTCATATCGCTGGCACTATTCACCCTGATCCAATCATCCTCCGCCCAGGGCGATACCGCTGTCAATAAGCCGCGCCTGTGGTTTGTTGCCGGCGCCAACGCTGCTTTGTATGCAGGCTCTTACGTAGCGCTCAACAAGGCGTGGTATGCGGACTACGACAAATCCAAATTTCATTTTTTTAACGACAATGCCGAATGGAACCAGGTAGATAAGGCCGGGCACCTGTGGACCACCTACCATGTGAGCCGCTTATCTGCGGAGATGTGGGAATGGACGGGCCTCAACCGCAGGCAATCGGCCTGGCTGGGTGGAGCGAGCGGCATGCTGTACCAAAGTATCATCGAGATGCAGGATGCCTATTCTTCGAAGTGGGGATTCAGTTGGGGCGATGTGGGCGCGAACGTTGCCGGCGCAGGATTGTATGTATTGCAGGAGCTCACTGCCGGCAGCCAGCCGGTACAGGTAAAATTGTCTTATTATCCTTATGATTATGCTGATGGTTTGCAGGGACGCCGCGATGAGCTGTTCGGCAGTTCGTTGCCGGAGAGGCTGCTGAAAGATTATAACTCGCAGGTATATTGGCTCAGCGGTAATCTTTCAGCATTTTTTCCTGATGCTCACCTGCCGAAATGGTTGAATATAGCCGTGGGTTATGGTGCCGAAGGGATGTATGGAGGAAGGGAGAATTACTGGGTTGATGAAGAAGGAACCGCGCACGACTACCGGGATATCAAGAGAATCAGGAAATTTTATTTGTCGCCCGATGTGGATCTGACGAAGATCCCTGTTCGGAGTAAGTTTTTGAGATCTGTTTTTTTTGTGTTGAATGCGGTGAAGATTCCCGCGCCTGCCGCAGAGCTGAAGGACGGAAAGATTGGTTTTACTATTAGATAGTTTTTTTGCCGGTCCACCCCCGTCGCCTTCGGCGACACCCCCGCCAGCGG
>CAMPGT010000399.1 GCA_946885665.1 uncultured Chitinophagaceae bacterium
GTTAAAAGTTAAAACCCTTGTCCCATCTTGTCTCCCGTTTGCCCATTGCCCATTGCCTATTGCCTATTGCCTATTGCCACTGCCCCGCCCCGCCCCCAAACAACCATTTCCCACTTTCCACGCATCTTAATAGTAATATTGTGTCAGATTATGCAAGTGCACTTTTATAAATACCAGGGAACGGGAAACGACTTTATCATTCTGGACAACCGAAAAAACGAACACGACAACCTTTCAGCCAGGCACATCAATTTCCTTTGTAACCGGCGCTTCGGCATCGGAGCCGACGGACTGATGCTACTGAATGAGAAACAACCGTTTGACTTCGAAATGAAGTACTACAACGCCGACGGACGCGAAAGCAGCATGTGCGGAAACGGCGGCAGGTGCCTTGTCAAATTCGCCTACCACATGGGCATACACCGCAACTCCTACCTTTTTAGCGCCGTTGATGGCACCCACGAAGCCGAAATCGACCTCGACGGCACCGTGAGCCTGCGGATGCGCGATGTGTTTGAAGTGCGGCCCGTCAACGGAGGCGACTACATCCTCAACACCGGCTCCCCGCACTACGTTAAAATGGTGACCGAACTGGATAATATGGACGTGTTCAAAAACGGCCGCACCATCCGCAACAGCGCACCGTTCGTGAAGGAAGGAATCAACGTCAACTTCGTCGAACAGAAGGAAGAAGACGAAATATTTGTTCGCACCTATGAAAGGGGCGTGGAAGATGAAACGCTCTCCTGTGGTACCGGCGTAACCGCCGCCGCAGTGGCCTGCTATCATAACGAGACCGGCTACAACGATGTGGTTGTCATCACAAAAGGTGGAAGGCTCAATGTGGAATATGACCGCCTCGATGACAATAACTACAAAAATATTTGGCTGTCGGGGCCCGCAGAGAAAGTGTATGAAGGAACTTTGGAGCTGGAGTAGGTTGTTGCCTATTCCCGCCTATCTTTGCGCCGCCCATGATACAATATTTTAAAAATATTAACCATCAGACGATTGCCATCTCCAAGCCGGAGAATGGTTCATGGGTAAACATCATTCCCCCCCTTAAGCAGGAAGAGTTCTCCGAACTCTCGCAATCCCTCGACATTCCGCTCGACTTCCTCACCGACTCGCTCGATATCGACGAGCGCAGCCGCTTTGAGGAAGAAGACAATGTGAAACTGGTGGTCATCAAGACGCCTACCGAAAACAATTCGTTCAACGAAAGCGACGCCTACTACATCACCATACCGATCTGCATTATTCTTACGCATAACCAGATCGTAACCGTAAACTCGTTCGATAACGGCGCCCTGAAAAAATTCCTGGACACCTTTCAAAACAGGCACCCCGACAAGAAGAACATGATGGTGCTGAAGATCTTCGAAAAGATCATACAGGCATACATGGAATTTTTGAAAGAAATTAACGTAAGAAGGAACGTGCTCGAGCAGAAACTGTACGCGGCCAACAGGAATGAACAGCTCCTGCAACTGATGCGCATCCAGAAAAGCCTCGTTTACTTTGTGACGGCTCTTCGGTCGAATGAAATGCTGTTGGTGAAGACCGAACGCACCAATTTTCTCGGTCTCAATGAAGAGGAGAAAGAAATTCTGCAGGACCTTATCGTAGATAATTCGCAGGCGCTTGAAATGGCGAACATCTACACGAACATCCTCAGCAGCACCCTCGATGCTTTTGCAAGCATCATTGCCAATAACCAGAACGAAGTGCTGAAACGATTGTCGGTGATCACCATCGTGCTGACGTTTCCGGTACTGGTGGCGAGTATTTACGGCATGAACGTGCCGATTCCTTATGCCACCTCGCCCTACGCATTTTATATACCGGTTTCGCTTTCTTTGGTGATCTCATTAATCATCGGCTGGTCGTTTCTCCGGAAAAAAATATTCTGATGTTCAATGTTCGCGTTTATGGAATTTTGATCAACGATCAGCGGCAGGTGCTTGTGTCGGATGAGTTTATCAGGGGAGAATATTATACGAAGTTTCCCGGTGGTGGATTGGAATTTGGAGAAGGAACGAGAGATTGCCTGAAGAGGGAATTTAAGGAAGAAATGGACCTGGAAGTCGAAGTGGGTGAGCATATTTATACTACTGATTATTTTCAACTGAGCGCGTTTAATCCGTCGCACCAGATTATCTCTATCTATTATTTTGCAAACGCGCTCGAAGCCATTAAGTGCCCGCTACGTACCGCTGTTTTCGATTTTGATGAGCGGCAGTTGGGCGTGTATGAGCAAACCGGCGAGATCGAAACTTTCAGGTTTATTGATTGGGAAGATTTCGGGCCGGATAAGGTAACGTTGCCGATAGATAAGATTGTGTCGGAGATGGTGAAGAAGTTGAATCCTGGAAGTTAAACGGCGTACACGCAAGGTCGCGGAGTTGCGTAAAGAAGGCGTTGGTGGTTGTCCACCCCCGTCGCCTTCGGCGACACCCCCGCCAGCGGGGGATACCCATTGCCCATTGCCCATTGCCCACTCCCCACTCCCCACTCCCTACTCCCCTCAGCCCCATTCCCAAAGCCCCATGCCCACAGCCCCCACCC
>CAMPGT010000400.1 GCA_946885665.1 uncultured Chitinophagaceae bacterium
GGCCAGGCTCCTGTTCATACCAGGCTTGTTGAGGAACATGTTAAGATGGGCTTGGGTGGCAAGATGTCTTTTAAGAGTTACCCCTTTAATCTCGTTCCATTTAACCCGTCTCTGTTGATTTTCTATCCAATGGGTAAACAGATCCTTCATCGTTCTTGATGCGGATTCAATTTCCTTTTGATAGGTTTCCTTGATGATTCTTGCGGAGCAACTACCATCACGGAGGCAATTGGTGATAATTTCCTGGAGCTTTTCGTCAACAGCTTTAATCCGCTGTTGGGTTTTGAAATCATCCAGATTGTTAGTGATAAATTTGAGGGAGAAATCAGAGTAATCTGATCTGTTGGCGTAGACCCGTGCATATAGCATCGGCTCGCCGTGTTTGTTAACACGAAGAAAATAATTCGTATTCATGTATGTAATAGTTTTGTGCAAAATTACCGTTACATACACGCTTACATACAATGGAGAATAAGAAAGAGCAAAAAAAAGTCCTCATCTATTTGTAAACCCTTTATTCGTAAGAACAAAGGTTAAAACTATTACATACAAGATGAGGACTCGTGATCCCGCTGGGACTCGAACCCAGGACCCATACATTAAAAGTGTATTGCTCTACCAACTGAGCTACGGAATCCTCAAATCGCCACAACATTCACATGCCGGCGACACCGTTTTGAACGGGGTGCAAAAATAAGGCAAAATCATATCGCACCAAACTTTTATCTACCTTTTAAACACCCAAAGTTTTTTCACACAAACAAGACAGCTATTTTTGCCCATCAACATATCAATATGTCATTCTTCCAGGATAAAGTTATCGTCATCACAGGAGGCAGCGAAGGCATCGGCAAAGCCCTCATCGAAACACTCATCCCCCTCGGCGCCAAAGTGGCCACCTGCGCACGCAACCACGATAAACTCTATCAACTCCAAATGGCATACGCACGCTCCGGAATCCATACGGTGGCCTGCGACGTAAGCAAAGAACAAGACTGCAAACGCTTTATCGAATCTACCATAAAAACTTTCGGAGGCATCGACATCCTCATCAACAACGCCGGTATCAGCATGCGCGCACTCGTTAAAGACGTGGACGTAGAAGTAATGCGGAAAGTGATGGACATAAACTTCTTCGGCGCCGTCTATTGCACCAAGTTTGCCCTGCCCTCCATCACCGAACGTAAAGGTACCATCGTCGGCATCTCGTCCATCGCCGGCTATCGCGGACTCCCAGGTCGCAGCGCCTACTCGGCATCCAAGTTCGCACTGCAGGGATTCCTCGAAGCACTCCGCATCGAACTGCTCGACGATAACGTGAACGTAATGTGGGTATCACCCAACTTCGTGACCTCCAACATCCGCAACGCCGCACTCGACAGCCAGGGCCATGCACAAAAAGAAAACCCAATGGACGAATCCAAACTGATGAGCGCCGAAGAATGTGCACACCATATAATTGATGCCATCGAAAAACGAAAGCGATCGCTGATCCTTACCTTTACGGGTAAACGAACCGTGCTGATGAACCGGTTCTTCCCGGCATTAACCGACAAACTCGTACATAAATTTTATTTTCATAAAGGCAACCTTGTAAAATGATCCCCACGATCGCAGGTATCCTTTGACGAACACGTAATACGATTAAATGCCCATACTTACCCTTACATCCGATATCGGCCACCAGGACTACCTGGTGGGAGCAGTTAAGGGTCAGCTATTGCAGATCGATCCCGCCTTTCATCTCGTGGACATCACCCACGACCTGGTGCCCTTCAACATTTCACAGGCCGCCTACGTGTGCCGCAACGCCATCAAAAACTTCCCCCCCTTCACCTACCACCTCGTGATGGTGAACCTGTTCGAACAAAAACCGGAGCAACTGCTCCTCTCCTTCCACAAGCAGCAGTATGTCCTGTGCGCCGACAACGGCCTGCTGCCCATGATACTCGAAGAGCCACCCGAAATGGTGATCAGCCTGCCGCTCGAAAAAGGAGCTACAAAAAATACGCTCCACCTCGTGCGCGTGATGGGCCGTACCGTCGAAAAACTGAACGCCGGCGATGCCCTGACAACCATAGGCGTGCCCGATGCGGTGTACATGGACCGCACCCCGCTGCGGCCATTACTCAGCGACAACTGGATGGAAGGGCAGATCCTCTTCATCGACCATTTCGAAAATATCATTGTGAACATTACACACGACCAGTTTGAGGAACAACGCAAGGGAAGAAGCTTCAGGATCATCTTCAAGCGCGACGAGATGATCAGCGCCATCAGCGAAACCTACGCCAATGTAAAGGAAGGGGAAAAGCTGGCGCTGTTTAATTCGGCGGGCTACCTCGAAATCGCCATCAACAAGGGCAATGCCGCCGGACTGTTCGGCCTCCAGGGATTTAATGAGAAATCACACAACCAGCAAACGAGACTGTTTTACCAGACGGTGAGGATACAGTTTTTTTAGCGGCAATGGGCAAACGGCAAACGGCAAAGGTGAAACAAGGCTGGTTTTACCTGAATTTTATTGAGGGGAAAAGTTAATTTAATTGATCATTAAGAAATTAT
>CAMPGT010000401.1 GCA_946885665.1 uncultured Chitinophagaceae bacterium
CGTCCTGCATAGTTGAATATTTTAGCGTTTAGGAATCCGGGGACGTGATGGGTGCTTTCTGTAAGGCGGATCTAAAGTTAGAAAATAACTTTGAGTATTATCGCTCCGCATTTCCATAGCCCGCAAACCATTTCTTAAAGAAATTCACACCTTCGGTGACCAACGCTTCATGCTCGCCTTCATGCATCCTGAGCTCGATGCGGCCGGATAAACCCAGGCGTTCATAATGCAGCTTCGCGCGGTCAAACTCTTCAACTACCTGCGGCCAGTAGGCAATGCCGTCGTTCTTTCCGTGCTGTATTTGCAGTGGCCGCGGACAGATCAGCGACACGACATCGTGATCGGAAAATTCGGTGAGCCAGCCGCTGAAGAAAGCATGCTCTTCGGTGGGAGAGAAGCTGCTGTATCTTTCGTCGGGCACCGCCATTTTGTTAAGGCGATGGTTGAACCACGCGGATACAACGCCTGCTTTGATCCGCGGCTCGAGCGGCATCCAGAACATGGTGGCCATGCCTCCCAGCGACACGCCCCAGGCACCCACCTGGTTTTCGTCAATGCGTTCATCCTGCAATACCACGTCGAGCAAATGCTGCAGGCGCGCCAGTTCAATGCCCGGCAAACTCACATCGGCCAAACGGGCCAGGCGCTCCACGTTGTTGCGGCGCGGTATGGTGCGCATATTCAGCGGCGCCAGCACCGCAAAACCTGCGTCTACGAGTGCCTTTGCATAAGCATGGTAATTTTCGCCATCTTCAAAAGGCGTTTCGGGTCCGCTGCCTATTCCGTGCAGCGCGATAATGAGCGGCACCGGACTTTTTTTACCGGCGCCCTTCGGGTAAACGATCACCGCTTCGGCCGAGATGGTTCCCAATGGCAGCTGCAGCCATTCGCCCGTTAGCCCCGGCAACTTATACGGCTTGCGCGTTAGCGGACCGGTTTTTTCCAGCCGCGGCGGTTTTATCACTTCGTTTTTCCAACGCATCCGGTTCGGTTCCACGCTGCGTATCAGGGCATCGGGGCTGCTGTAATCGCGGTGCCATGCTTTGGAAGCACGGGCATCGTATTCATCCACGAGGTAGTGGCGGAGATACTTCTCGAGCTTTTTTTCATAGGCGTCGATGCGTGCATCGTCGGCTTCGGTGGTCAGCACCTTTACATGCTGTGCGAACGCCGGCTCGGTGCTGATCGTTATCGCGACGATTACCGTCAGCAGTGTCAACTTTAGAAAATGCAATGTAAATTGTAGAATTGTTCGATGCATAATTTTATGAAATTGCTGGTTCAAATAAAGCTAGTGAAATTAGAGATACACATTTGAGATACACGAATAACATTCTTTTGCTACGGCCACACGAAATTGTAAAAAAGAATTTCTTTATAAGAAGTGCAGTTTTGCTTTTCCTTGGATTACCCTGTTCTGTTTATTTACACGGCCAGAAGAATTCTTCATCAACGATGCAAGAGAAAAGTGCCGTTTGGAAAAAATTAGCGCCTTTCTTTTCGCCTCCGAATCAATTTGACGGCCAATACGGATCATACAGGTCTCCCTTGCAATTTTACGATGGGCGCACTGTTAAAATGCCTGGCGACTGGAAGCAACGGCGCCGCGAAATACTTGACCGTTGGAATGGGCTGATGGGCGCATGGCCGCCCTTATTAAAAGAGCAGGAAATGAAGGTGGCTGATTCGGTGCATAAAGATGGTTTTACACAGTATCGTGTACGTTTTTTGTGGACGCCCAAAGAAGAAACGGAAGGTTATTTACTGGTTCCGGACGGTAAAGGAAAAAGGCCGGCCGTCATTACTGTATATTATGAGCCCGAAACGGCTATTGGAGTTGGCGACCCGGACCATCCCAATCGCGACTTTGCTTACCAACTGGCAAAAAGAGGGTTCGTGACACTTTCACTCGGAACCGCGGCGGCCACGAAGGCGAAAACTTATTCGATATATTATCCCGGCATTGACAACGCAACGGTGCAGCCGCTTTCCATGCTGGCCTGTGCAGCAGCCAATGCTTGGTATGTGCTTGCCAAAAGGTCGGAGGTTGATTCGGCCCGTATCGGTATTATGGGACATTCCTTCGGCGGCAAATGGGCGATGTTTGCTTCGTGTCTGTTTGAAAAGTTCGCATGTGCCGTATGGTCAGATCCGGGTATCGTATTTGATGAGTCGCGCCGCGACGTCAATTATTGGGAACCGTGGTATCTTGGGTGGCATCCGCGGCCATGGCGCCAGAGGGGAGTGATTACAAACGAGAATCCGGCGAAAGGGTTATATACGAAGCTGGTGGCTGATGGATATGATCTGCATGAGCTGCATGCGCTAATGGCGCCGCGTCCTTTTTTGGTTTCCGGCGGCTCGGAAGACACTCCTGCAAGGTGGATAGCGCTCAATCACACCATTAAAGTAAACCGACTTTTGGGATATACAAACCGGGTGGGCATGACCAATCGCCCGCGGCATTCTCCCACCGCCGCCTCCAACGAAACTGCATATTTATTTTTTGAATATTTTCTGAAAACTTAGTCTGTCATGAATAACAT
>CAMPGT010000402.1 GCA_946885665.1 uncultured Chitinophagaceae bacterium
GCATCAGCAGCAGCAACAATAAAGGATAATATCTTTTATTGTTTTTGCTGTTGGCAGCGGGAGGGGTTTCTTCCTCTCCGGCCAGTTTTTTCTGTACAGCGTTCCAGTCTTTTTTCCCGGTGTTCAGGGGGTAATCTTTTCCGGCTTTGTTGAACAAATCATCCATATCGTTGTCAAAGTATCTCATATGGCAGAAGCCTCCAGGTCTTTAATGTGTTTTTGTAAAAGTACCCTGGCCCGCGACAGGTTCGATTTTGAAGTGCCCACCGAAATATCCAGCAGGTTGGCCACTTCATGATGGGTGAGCCCGTCTATCACCACCATATTAAAAACCGCCCTGTAGGCGGGTGGTAACTGTTTAACCAGCGCGATCAGCTCTTTGTACAAGAGAGACTGGTCGGGAGAAAGTGAACTATCGGGCGATTCCCACACGTGATCGGGAATGCCGCCGATCTCGACGAGCATGCTGTTCCTGCGCAGTTCGTCGATGGCCACGTTGATCATGATCTTCTTGAGCCAGCCCATGAATCGTTGTTCGCCATGCTCCCAGTCGTCTGTAACGAAGCGGCCGATGTTGCGGAACACCTTCACAAATCCATCGTTCACTACATCTGTCGCTTTTTCGTAACGGTACACGTAACGAAACACGATCTTCAGGGCATAACCATAATAACGCTCATACAGCAACTTCTGGCTTGCGCTATTGTTTTTCGCACAGGCGTCAATAATATTCTGCAGGTTGTCCAATGCTCAGGAATTGATATGGTATTTTGCCCTGTTAAATTTCTCGCTTTTTGTTGATTTCCTTGTTAGAATAATACGGGAAAAGGGAGATTTGGTTGCGTGGGAGGGCGAGGAGCAAAGGGCAATCGGCAAAGGGCGAGGAGCAAAGGGCAATCGGCAATCGGCAATGTTTCCCGCTGCCGGCGGGGATGGATGCTATTATGAGCAGAAGAGCAATGACCCTTTTACAACGGGGGCATTAAAATAATTTTTGCTTGAAAAGAAACTTATCTCGAAAAAACATCCGAAAGATTACCCTTTCACCTTTGCCGATTGCCGTTTGCCGTTTGCCCCTCTCACATCCTCTCCGGCACCCTGATCCCCAGCAGCCTCATCCCGGCGGCGATCACATTGGCAGTAAACTGGGCGATCTGCAACCTAAGCTCCTTCTTTTCTTCGCGTTCGGCAGTAAGTATCCGGTGGTCGGCGAGAAACGAATTGAACGACTGGGCGAGGCGGAACACGTAGATGGCGACAACAGAAGGATTCATCTCCTCCGCGGCCTGCCGGATGGTCAGTGCGAACCTCTCGAGTTCGAGGATCATTTTTTTCTCCGCAGGCAACAGGGCGTCACCCATTTTCTCCCTTTCCGGCATTTCGCGGCGCAGGATCGACCTCGTGCGGGCATAAGTGTATTGTATAAACGGACCGGTAAACCCGTGAAAGTCGATGGATTCTTCGGGATTGAACAGCATCTTCTTTTTCGGGTCAACACGCAAGAGGTAAAATTTCAAGGCGCCGAGCCCGATTGTGCTGTACAGCTCGAGAAGTCCCGCGTCATCGAAATCCTTCACCTTGCCGAGTTCCTGCGTGTGTTTTGCCGAGATGGTTTCCATCTCGTCGATGATGTCGTCGGCATCAACAACGGTGCCTTCGCGGGTCTTCATTCTGCCGGAAGGCAGTTCCACCATTCCGTAGCTCAGATGGTGAATACCTTCGGCGCCTTCAATATCCAGTTTTTGTGCGATCAGCTTCAACACTTTGAAGTGGTAATCCTGTTCGTTGCCTACAACGTAGATGCTGATATCAGCGTCATATTCCTTCTGCTTCAGTTGGGCAAGGCCAATATCCTGCGTAATGTAAACGGCTGTGCCGTCTTTCCGCTGAACAATTTTTTCATCGAGCCCCTCTTTAGTGAGATCGATCCATACGCTGCCGTCATCCTTCTTTAAAAAAACTTCTTTTTCGAGCCCTTCTTCCACCATCTGCTTTCCCAGCAGGTACACGTTGCTTTCATAGTATGTTTTGTCAAAGTCGGCGCCCACGCGGGCATAAGTGGTATCAAATCCACTATACACCCATGCATTCATCTTTTTCCACAGATCGATCACCTCCGGCACGCCGTTTTCCCAATCTACCAGCATCTGCTGAGCGGCCTTCATGATCGGTGCCTCTTTTTCGGCTTCCTCTTTCGCCATGCCCGAAGCCATTAGCTCCGCCACCTGTTCTTTGTGTACGGCACCAAACTTCACATAATAATCACCCACAAAATGGTCACCTTTGGTGCCGGTCGATTCGGGCGTTTCTCCGTTGGCGAACATCTTCCACGCCACCATGCTTTTGCAGATGTGTATTCCCCTGTCGTTGGCAATGGCAGTTTTCCTGACGTCGTAACCCGACGCCTTAAAAATTTCGGCGATGCTCCAACCAAGGAATATGTTTCGCAGGTGCCCCAGGTGCAGCGGTTTGTTGGTATTGGGAGAAGAATATTCTACCATCACTTTCCTGCCCATTGGCGGCTGGAAGCCATACGTGTCATT
>CAMPGT010000403.1 GCA_946885665.1 uncultured Chitinophagaceae bacterium
TAAAACTGATTCTATTGCCTATTGCCCATTGCCGATTGCCCATTGCCTATTGCCGATTGCCCATTCTACCTCACCTGCCCATTCCCTTCAATCACCCATTTCTCTGTAACCAGCTTTTCCAAAGCAAAAGGTCCGCGGGCATGCAATTTTTGTGTAGAGATGCCGATTTCTGCGCCAAGGCCAAACTCCTCGCCATCGGTGAACCTGGTTGATGCATTCGTGTACACCACTGCGGCATCCACTTCACGCACAAACCTGTTGCAGGCATCGTTGCTTTCCGAAACGATGGCTTCCGAGTGTTTCGTTGAATACTGGTCAATATGATCCAGCGCCTCATCAATATCGTTCACCACTTTTACCGCACATTTAAGGCTCAGGAATTCCTGCCCATAGTGCTCTGGCTTTGCCTTCGCCAAATGCGGATATCCATCGAGTATTTTATACGACGCATCATCTGCAAACATTTCCACACCAAATTTTTCAAATTCCGGCTTCAGCATACTTAAAAACGCGGGAGCGACCTTCCTGTCGATCAAGATAGCATCTGCGGCATTGCACACCGACGGCCGCGATGTTTTAGCATTCACCACTATGTTCAGCGCCTTGCCGAGGTCCGCATTCTCTTCAACATATACATGACATACACCCGCACCCGTTTCGATTACGGGAACCAGGCTGTTCTTTCTCACGAATTGTATGAGACTGTCGGAGCCCCTGGGAATGATCACGTCGATATACTTCGTTGCAGTAAACATTTCCTGCACCACTTCCCTTGCAGGAGGAAGGAGAGTAACCACATCTTCATCAATGTTATTCTTCTTCAAAACTTTTTTAATGATCCTGACGGCTACCAGGTTCGTTTCATGCGCATCGCTGCTTCCCTTGAGCACACATGCATTACGGCTGCGCAGGCAAAGTGCGGCAATGTCGAAAGTTACGTTGGGGCGCGATTCGTAAATAGCGCCAACAACGCCCAGCGGCACAGCTATTTTTTGCAGCTTCAGTCCGTTGGGCAGCGTTCTGCTTTCCAGCACTTTGCCGGTGGGATCGGGGAGGCCGGCCACTTTTACAACGCTGGCCGCAATGCCTGTGATTCTTTGTTCATTCAGCATCAGGCGGTCGTTCTTTGGATTGTCCGGATCCTGTTTTGAAAGATCCTCTTTATTTGCTGCGATCAATTCGGCAGCGGATGTTACCATTTCTTTGGACAAATCTTCCAAAAGTTGATAGATCTGCGCAGCAGTTGCCTTTTGAATGCTGCCCGCAGCCTTGTGTGTTTTAACTATTGATGAGAGTACCTCACTCATGCTACTTTCAGCTTTTAACGTTTAACTAAAACAGTACGATGTCGTCTGCATGGGCGGCAACAACGTTTTTTTCTTTCAATCGCTTCATAATTTCCTGTGCGCCTATTCTCGTTTTTGCCACGCCAAGAATATTTTCTTCTTCATCCATTACCTGGATCACTTCGCCTGCTGAGAATTTTCCCGCCGCTTCGGTAATGCCGACGGTCAACAGGCTCTTCCTGGCGGCAAGCGCCCTTGCTGCACCTTTATCGATGTGAATAGTACCCAAAGTTATGGAACCGCTGGCGAGCCACTTTTGCCGAGCCCGTAAATTTGACCCCCGCCCATAAAAGTACGAGCCATTATTGCCCAGCAGCGCCGCGTTCAGCGGATTTTCGCCTTTGAGGCCGCAAATGATCACGTCTATCCCCAGTGAATTGGCCAGCCGGGTGAAGGTAAGTTTGGAGAGCATTCCACCCAGGCCGCTGGTACTTTTTCGCGTAGTAACGTACTTCAATACCGAAGCGTCCAGCTTTTCGATTTTAGGGATGATGTTATTCCCGTGGTCGAGCAGGCCACCCGTAGAGGTGCAGAGGATCAGCGCAGGGGAGTCAAAGCCGATGGCAAGTAGTGTGGCGAGCTCATCATTGTCGGAAAATTTTATTTCCACATTACTGACCAGGTCGTTTTCATTGACGACCGGGATAATGTCGTTTTCCCAAAATGTGGCGAAGGTTTGTTTTAACTGGAGGAACTGCGGGCGATTGGAGAAATGCACGCGTTCGCACAGCGCCTGTGCCACGGTGATGCCGTGCTTTTTGAAATGCTGGTGATACAGTTGTATGAGCAGCGGGTTGCCTACCGCGGCGGCGGCTTTTCGTTCAGACAGGGAGCCCTTGTAATTGTTCAGGAATTTTTTTCCACTGCCCACGGCGCCGCTCGAAACGATGATGATGTTGTACGCTTCGCGCAGCAGTGCCACTTCTCCCGCTAATTTTCTGACTATGTTTGAATCTATAGTTCCTTCCTTGTTGGTTATTACAGCCGTACCTAATTTGATAACCAGTACTTTCCTCACCATTGGGCAAATTAAAAGTTATTGGCGAAGATAACGATTGACATTCACCTCCGGCAGGGGAGGAAGTGATTGCCCTTCAGGCAGGATTCAAAAGTTAAAAGTAAAAAGATAAAAGTTAAAACTGAAAACCCTCTCACGTCACACGAGTTA
>CAMPGT010000404.1 GCA_946885665.1 uncultured Chitinophagaceae bacterium
GGCTGATTGGGCGAATCGGGAAAGTGCTGTGCCTCGAGCGCCAGGCCGCCGTGCTTCACATATTTCATCCCATTTTTACCCGATACGGTTCCGTCCAGGAAATTACCGGAATAAAACTGCACGCCGGGCTCGGTGGTATATACTTCCATATACCTGCCGGAATGCGGATCCCTAACGGTTACCGCCAGTTGCGGTTCGTTGCCGGGCTTCTTGTTCAGCACATACGTATGATCGTAGCCGCCCGCAACGTTGGAAATGTCGGCGCCAATGGCCGCAGGAACGTTGAAATCCATCGCTGTCCCTTTCACGGGCACCAGTTCACCTGTCGGTATCAGTTCATTGTTGACCGCCACGAACTTGTCGGCGTTGATAAAGATATGATGCGACAGGATCGTGGAATCTTTTCCTGCAGACAGGTTAAAGTAGCTGTGGTTGGTAATGTTCACCGGTGTTGCCTTGTCCGTAGTGGCAGTGTAATCTATTTTTACCTCGTTATCGCCGGTAAGCGTGTACACCACTTCCACGGAGCAGTTGCCGGGAAAGCCTTCTTCTCCGTCTTTACTCGTGTAGCTGAATTTGATGCTGCTGTCGCCGGTCAGCTTTTCGGCCTGCCAGTATTTTTTATTGAAGCCGTTGATGCCGCCATGGAGCGTGTTGCCGTTATTGTTGATGGGAAGCTGATAGGTCTTTCCATCGAGCGTGAATTTGCCCTTCGCGATCCTGTTGGCGTATCGGCCCACAACGCATCCGAAATAGGGATTTCCTTTCGACAAATATCCCTCCAGCGAATCGAAGCCCAGCACCACGTCGCCCATGTTCCCACTTGAATCGGGTACCAGCAAATTCGTGATGGCGGCGCCATAATTAATCAGCTTTACCACTACTCCCGAGGCGTTGGTAAGGGTGTACTGCATAATGTCGTGACCATCCACTGTGCCATATTTTTTTTCGGTAATTGAAGCGGTTTTGTTCATACTGTCAGCATCTGGGTTTTCTGCATTTTGCGCGGCGTGTTCGTTGCATGAAGTGGCGGCCGACAAACCTGCAATGATTAAGAAATTGATGAAGTGGTTCCGGTTTTTTTTCATTTCGCTGATTTTGCTTTATTGATGAATGACTTCCCCTTCCAGGTCGTAATCGTATGCATTGGTGATCGTGGCCTGCACAAACTCGCCGATGGTAAGCTTATCCCTTCCCGTTAGGATCACTTCATTATCCACTTCCACGCTGTCGAACTCGGTGCGGCCCAAATATCTTCCTGCTTCTTTCTTGTCCACCAGCACCTTAAAGGTCCTGCCTATTTTTTCTTTGTTCTTTTCGTATGATATCTCCTGCTGCACGGCCATCACTTCTTCTGCCCGTTGTTCCTTTACATCCTGCGGCACATCATCTTTAAGTTCATATGCTCCGGTGTTCTCTTCATGGCTGTAAGAAAATATCCCTACCCTGTCGAACCGGTGCATCCGCAAGAAAGATTTCAGTTCTTCGACATCTTCTTCGGTTTCACCGGGAAAACCAGCGATCAGCGTTGTTCTGAGGCAAATACCGGGCACCTTTTCCCTGATGGCGGCGATCAGGTCGTTCATCTCTGACTGTGTGATCTGCCTTTTCATTGATGCGAGCATTTTGTCGCTTGCATGTTGCAGCGGCATGTCGAGATAGTTGCAGATGTTTTCGCGCTCCTTCATGGCATCGAGAATATCCAGCGGAAATTTTGAAGGATAAGCGTAATGCAGCCTGATCCATTCCAGGCCGCGGATATCCGACAGCCTCCGCAGCAAATCGGGCAACATTCTTTTTTTATAGATGTCGAGGCCGTAATAGGTGAGCTCCTGGGCGATGAGCATGACCTCTTTTACGCCCATCCTCACCAACGATTCAGCCTCGCGCACGAGGTCCTCGATGGTGCGGCTCACGTGCTTGCCGCGCATCAGCGGAATGGCGCAGAATGAGCAGGTGCGGTTGCACCCTTCCGCTATTTTCAGGTAGGCATAATGTTTAGGCGTCGACAGCATTCGTTCACCAAGCAGTTCAGAGCGGTAGTCGGCATTGAGTTGCCCGAGCAGCCCCTGCAGTTCCATCGTGCCGAAAAAGGCATCCACTTCAGGTATTTCCTGCTCGAGATTATTTTTATAGCGTTCGCTAAGGCATCCGGTCACGAAAACCTTGTCCAGCTTTCCCCGTCGTTTCAGGTCTACCTGGTCGAGGATGGTGTTGATGGATTCTTCCTTGGCCTTGTCGATGAAACCGCATGTGTTGACAACTACTATATTGTGATCGCTTTTTCGATTTTCATGCACCACGGCGATATCGTTGGCCACAAGCTGGCCGCTCAGCACTTCGCTGTCCACCATGTTCTTGCTGCAGCCAAGCGTGATGATATTCACCTTATCTTTCTTCAGCGTTCTTGCTTTCATTAAAAACTTAAAAGTTAAGAGTTAAAACTTAAAAACCTTATTGGGAGGTCTCTTGTATTGGCATCACGTTCGCCGGTGATCTTGGG